>JBCQUH010000004.1:0-70506 GCA_047174185.1 Rikenellaceae bacterium
TTTAAGTTCTTTAATTATTGGGGAGATGGTTCTTTTGTTTGTCATGGCTAATATTATTTAATTATTCGAATATAGCGAAGTAATCTTTCTAACGAGGTATATGTAGTATTTGTCACAGACTCAAGTATCGGTTTGTGTCTAAAATGAGAACTATACTCTCCTCTGTTGTAAAAATTAAGTGTGATAGCTGGAAAATGTGACATCTTTTTAGACTCAACCGCTCGATTCAATAGCTGCTCAGAGAGTGTGTATAGACGCTCGTCTGGACGATATTCACTGTCGGTAATAAAGATCATGCGCATATCTTTTCCGTCCTCTATAAACTTCCTATTCTTTATACCTATTTCGACAACTAAATCCTCTCGAAAATCTGAATAAGAGTATTCAAAGAGATTATCTTTTATCTCTCTAGTGTAGTTAGAGAAGGTGCGTTTTGATAGAGTAGTAACACTATGTGTTATCATAAAAGAACTGTCGTAAGGTATAATGTTTGTTGTGGGATATTTATGATCTTTAAACACAAATCGCATACCTTGCCCTGCTCTATTTTGAGAGATATGAGGCATAGATGCCCACTCCTGTAGATATACTCGCCCATATACCGACAACTTTTTTTCGTATGGGTATAATATCTCGGTTGGAGTTGCCCCACTCATCTCGTCCCACTTGTAGCGACTCCAGCCGTGAACCATCATTATGAGGTCGAGGTTTTCAGTGCGCTCTGAGTCGTCCGCATCAAAGTAGTAGTCGGCATTGGGGATGTAGCCGCGCAGCTCGGAGCTGAGGAGCAACGATGTGTAGATGCTCTGCTGCGGTGTGCCCTCGGCTGTCGCATCGTCGTAGATAGCGAGCGAGAAATCGGTGGCTATACCTTTGCCTTGGCCATCTGCGACCTTGAAGGTCACCTCTTGGCGAGCGTGTGGTTTCGACTCGCCTGCTTTGGATGGAGTGATGGTTAATTGCGGCTGCTTGCCATTGCGGATAAAGAATAGGCGTGATGCTAGCTCTCTGCCTTGGTTGTTGTATAGCACCACCTGATTAACACCCTCGCACAGGCTTTTTTTGTTAATCGAGAGCTGTTTTTTGCGCGTAAACTCTTCGGTCGCGGCGACACCCTCTCGACCAATCACCACCATTCCAACAGGTTCGCTATATGTCGAGGTCGCATCTATGATGATATCATCTGCGTCCGATAGGCAATCAACACTCACCACGCAGCCATCTTGGTCTATCTCGGGCAGATCACACTCAATCTTGCCACCTTTCCAGATGATAAGAATATCCGACATCGCAGCTCGCTCATAATCGCCATCAGAATTTAGATAATATCTAGAGTTTGCCCCTGGAGTATCAGGCATATTAACTCTTTCGTAATAGCCTTCAATATTCAAATAATATCGAGAATCAATATCTGGAGTGATCTCAAACAGACCAATCCCACCATGTGTCGAGACAGAGGTGGTTATTTTTTGTCTGTTATCATCATATATGGTGCACTCAATACCATCGACCCTCTCGCCATTGCAGTTGGTGATCTGAAAGGCAACTTTTGATGTCACGCCACTGACGAGATTACCACTCTCGGGGTAGAAATCGACCTTGTAATATGGCGCTTTTTTCTGCTCTTTCGCTGCCCGCTTCACCTCTTTTTTCGATGGTTGTTCGTTTAGGTAGCCCACGGTGCGCAGGCGGTCGAGGATCTCGGGGGATTGCTGCGCCCCCTCGAAAATGGGGAATACGCGTGTGAAGTAGTTTTGGTCACCGAAGTTGAGCATCCTTTGGTGTAGGCACGTATCTCGAAAAATCCCGACAATAGCTCCCTGTCTAGCTTTAGTGACCCATCACACTTGCCACCCTCTAGGCGATATTTTTGCGTGCGGACGATCACACCCTCGGGGTTGAGCAGTTCGACATGCAGGATCTCACTCGCCTCCGTCGGACGGTTCAGCGCAGCGTTGACCGTGTATGCCTTGAACCACAAGGTGTCGTCCACGAAGTAGGAGGTATTATCCATATGCAGATAGACCTTTTCGAGAGGATTGGCCGCAATAAACTGCTCCGCAACCGTCGCGTAGCCACTCAACGAGCTTGCAGAGTTATTATTTGCCGATAGGCCATTCGGCACTGCGCCCGCCACAAGCAGCAGTATCGCAATAGACTGAATGAGATTTTTCATCGTATTATTGTTATTTTAGCTTTATCGTAGCTGCATATAATATGCATGAAAATGATTCTGAAATTCAAAAAGCGAATAACGTGGCTACGGCACTGTCGAGCCAATTTGACCCTCGGCGGTGATGGTTTGGGCATCGATGGTGTAGCTGCCGCCTTGGGAGTTGTTGTAGAAGGTGACGGTTGCTCTGCCCTCGGCATCACTCTCGACATTCTGATTCCAATAGAGCGTGCGACGATGATCCCCTGAAGTTGGCGGTGCAACCACAGAATAATCAGGCGAGTAGAACTCGCGCTCAACCGCCTCAAGACCTCCAAGTACCATAACTCGTTTTCGTTGATCTCTAATGGTGTTTCGAGAAGTAGTACCTACCCTCTTTGGCGTATCGACAATGCGCCCAAAGTGCTCAACGATATAGTCGGGAACCTCTTTTTGCGACACCTCTCTAGGAGTAAATTTCAAATGTTCAATCTTATAGACCTTGAAATCTTCAGACTCTTTATACATCTCAAAAAATTCAGCACACTTCTCGGGATTGCTATGTATCACCGTAGAGTCGATAACAAAATTATACTTCGACGTATCGGCTTGAACAGTATTTGTACTAGCATCAAAAGAGTAGCCCAAACCCACATTCAAACTCTCACCCTCCAAAGGCATCGAGGCACACCTGTCCGACTCGTCGATACCCGTGCGCTGATCATCCATCGTCGCAACATAACCAACCGTGCCGTAAGGCATCTTGTTGTGATACAACAACTCATTAGTTGCGGTGGATACATACTTTACATCATCGTTATAACTGCTCCAAACCAAGGAGCGTCGAAGATCCTCATCGCAGTAGAAGTCCAAGAATCTATCCATCGACGAATATGTTCTATTGGCCGCCTGATCTAGTATTGTAAATTTAAACAGATCGAAAAATGGACTGTAATTACCACGATTGAAATATCGAGTAGAGATTGTCGGATAGCACCCCTCTTGTTTCACACGACACTCTACGCCCAGTTCACTCTCAAAATAGTCGTAGGCGCGTTCATCGGGGCGATATTCACTATCGATGATAAAAAATCCACTACTCATTTTATCTTTGTCGTCACTCTCGCCCATGAGATTTAGATTCATTCCGACATTGATATCTCCATATAGATCGCCAATATTGACATTGAAGCGATTGTCCGCCCCCTTTATTTTGCGCGACAACATTTTAGTTGCAATATTATATGGATCTATTGTCATATCCGATCTATACGAAGATGGCCTATCGTAGACATATGCAAGATTCATCACAATTAGATCTATATGGCTCTACGTTTCGCGACGGTACATCTACCCACCGCCCCTCGTAGAAAGGTATTATACGAGTATTAAAATAACTAGATGACATGTCAAACGCCTTAACATACTCATAGTCTCCGAAAGAGTCATTCTCCCTATAACGCTCGTCCCAATATTGTTTAAACACTCGACCATACAGCGTTAGACTCTTCTCATATTTAAATAACATCTCGCTCGAGGTATTTTCGGTCATATCATCCCATTTGTAGCGACTCCAACCGTAAACCATCATTACAAGGTCGAGATTGCGCGCGCGCTCCTCGTCCTCAGCCTCGAAGTAGTAATTTGCATTGGGGATATACCCTCTCACCTCCGAGCTTAGAAGAAGGCTCGTGTAGATATTGTTTGAAGCGGTGCCCAACGCCCCATCATCGTCGCATACCGACAACGAGAAGTTGGTAGCAACGCCTTCCCCCTCGTCATTCAAGACCCTAAACGCAAGCTCTTGACGAGCATGAGGGGCAGAGTCGCCACTTCGCTGCGCCTCGATCGATAGTTGCGGTTGAGATCCATTCTTAACATATATTAGTCGCGAGGCCAGCTCTTGACCGCTGTTACTATCGTACAACACAATTTGGTTAACTCCCTCGCAGAGGTTGCTCTTGGGGATGGTTAGGCTTCGACTCTTGGTCACTCGCTTCACAAACGACACCTCGCCACGGCTAATTATTGCCACTCCAATAGCTCTCGAATATGCCGAAGATATCGAGATCTCGACACTCTTGCTATCAGCCAGATTTTCGACCGACAGCACGCAACCTGTCTTGAGCGGTTGCGGTAGTTCGTATTGTGTCTCGTCGCCATCGATCACCATATAGTATTGATTCATGGTCGCAACGATGTCAAATAGGCCAATGCCGAGATGTGTAGATCTAACATCGGCCACAACCCCCTTACGATCATAAATCTTACCACTAACCTCGATCGGTTCGCCATTTTGATCTTTAACCTGAAATGCTACGGTAGACCACAGCCCCATCACCATATCTCCACCCTCGGGATAGAATGTTACGCTATACTCGGGCAACCCATCTATAAATCGCGTTATTTTACTCTGCTCTCTCTTTGATTGACTCTTTGTCGGATACCCCACGGTGCGCAGGCGGTCGAGGATCTCGGAGGATTGCTGCGTCCCCTCAAAATGGGGAATACGCGTGTGAAGTAGTTTTGGTCGCCGAAGTTGAGCATCGCTTTGGTGTAGGCACGTATCTCGAAAAATCCCGACAATAGCTCCTTATCTAGCTTTATCGAACCAGCGCACTTGCCACCCTCTAGGCGATACTTTTGCGTGCGGACGACGACACCCTCGGGGTTGAGCAGTTCGACATGCAGGATCGTGCTCTCCTCAGTCGGTTTGTTCTGCGAAGCGTTGACCGCATAGGCCTTGAACCACAGCATATCCTCCACAAAGTATGATCTATTATCCATATGCAGATAGACCTTTTCGAGAGGATTGGCCGCAATAAACTGCTCCGCAACCGTCGCATAGCCACTCAACGAGTTGCCATTGGCAAAAGAGCCGACCGTAGCACCAACCACGATCAGCAGCGATGCAACTTTGCATGTCGGTTTGTCCCCATTTTAGTTCTATGCGTAAGCGACTTTACACCAGCAACTCGAACAAATCGGGTTGGTCGTTGAGATACTCATACTTGATACCGTTACTCTCCATACGCGACACCAGACCATCGAAATCGCTGCGACGCTGCAACTCAATACCGATCAACGCTGGACCCTTTTCGCGCGCAATCTTCTTCTTATACTCAAAGAATGTGATATCGTCGTCTGACCCCAACACATCGCTCACGAAGTCACGCAACGCACCTGCTCGCTGAGGAAAACGAACTATGAAATAGTGTTTCAAACCCTCAAACAGCAGCGAACGCTCCTTGATCTCCTCGTTACGCGTGATGTCGTTGTTACCGCCACTCACGATCGAGACTACGCACTTACCTGCGATCTTATCCTTGTAAAGCCCCAATGCAGCGATGCTCAATGCACCTGCTGGCTCCACGACGATCGCCTCGCGATTGTACATATCCAAAATCGTCGTACAGATCATACCCTCTGGAACAGAGATTATATCATCTAATACCTGACGGCCAATCTCGAAGGTCAAATCACCAACTCGCTTAACCGAAGCTCCGTCGACAAACTTATCGACCTCGTCCAACGTAACCACTCGACCAGCCTCCATCGAAGCCCTCATCGAGGCGGCACCCGCAGGTTCAACACCGATAATCTTGGTGCGAGGCGAGATCTGCTTGAAGTAAGAACCCAAACCCGACAACAATCCACCTCCGCCAATCGGCACAAACAGATAGTCGATCGAACGATCCGAATCCTCGACAATCTCGACACCCACCGTCGCCTGACCCTCGATAATACGCTCATCGTCGAAGGGGTGAACAAACGACATATTGTGCTCCTCGCAGTAGGCCTGAGCCTGAGCTGCCGAGGCATCGAATGTATCGCCTGTCAAGATAATCTCAATCGAGCCATTACCAAATGTCTCTACCTGACGCACCTTCTGCTTTGGCGTGGTAACAGGCATGAAAATAGCCCCACGGATCCCCAACTTATTGCACGAAAAGGCAACACCCTGAGCATGATTTCCTGCACTTGCACAAACCACTCCGCGCGAACGCTCATCGGCACTCAACGACAAAATCTTGTTATACGCACCGCGCAACTTATAGGAGCGCACAACCTGCAGATCCTCGCGCTTGAGGCGAACATCGGCATCGTAGAGACGGCTCAAAAAGTCGCTATGCATTAGAGCAGTGTGGTTGACACACCCTCTAATGCGTTGACGAGCTTCGATAATATCAGTGAGCGAGGGAAAGTAACCCATCTTCTCAGACATCTTTAATTAATTATTCTCTGATTAGTTATTCTCAGGACGCAAGCTGCGAACAGTCTCACCAGCACGCCACATCTCTGACTCGCGCAACTCCTTAAGCTCTGCCTCCAACTTCTCACGATAGTCAACCTTTGAGTTGGTATCGATAGAACGCTGTGCCTCGTTGCCACAAGCTACCTCAGAATACAACTTCTCGAAAACTGGTTTCGTAGCGTCACGGAAAGGCTTCCACCAATCCAACGCTCCGCGCTGTGCAGTAGTCGATGTGTTAGCATACATCCAATCCATACCATTCTCTGCTACAAGTGGCATCAACGACTGTGTAAGCTCCTCAACTGTCTCGTTGAAAGCCTCTGATGGTGAGTGACCATTCTCGCGAAGAACCTCATACTGAGCTGCAAAGACTCCCTGAATACATCCCATCAATGAACCACGCTCTCCTGTAAGGTCAGAGTAAACCTCCTTCTTGAATGTTGTCTCGAACAAATAGCCCGAACCAACACCGATTCCCAACGCAACAACGCGATCCTGAGCACGTCCTGTAGCATCCTGGAAGATAGCGTACGAAGAGTTCAAACCACGACCTGCAACAAACATACGACGAAGCGATGTTCCAGAACCCTTAGGAGCAACCAAAATAACATCTACATCTGCTGGAGGAACGATACCTGTACGCTCCTTATATGTGATACCAAATCCGTGTGAGAAGTACAACGCCTTACCAGGTGTCAACGACTTCTTAACGGTTGGCCATGCATCGATCTGACCAGCATCCGACAACAAGAACTGAATGATTGTAGCGCGCTCGCAAGCCTCCTCAATCTCGAAAAGTGTCTCTCCTGGAACCCAGCCATCCTCTACAGCCTTATCCCATGAACGACCACCCTTGCGCTGACCAACGATAACGTTGATTCCGTTGTCGCGTAGGTTCATCGACTGGCCTGGGCCTTGAACTCCATAACCCAATACCGCTACTACCTCATCCTTCAATACCTCTTGTGCCTTCGACAATGGGAACTCCTCACGTGTGATAACGTTCTCCTCTGTCGTACCAAAAATCATCTTTGCCATAATTACTTGTCTATTATAAATAAATTAAAATTAAAAAATTCTCTACTCTATTAAAAACTCTGCCAACAACTCACGCTCCCTCTTGGGCGTAATCATCGACTGTGAATACTCCTCTGTGGTCTGAATCAAAGCCTTCAAAACCTCCACCTTCTTCTCGATCTGTTTGGCCACATTCTCAACCCTCTCGACATCGGCCGTCACATCGATTATAAAACGGTGGATACCGCTAATCGACGAACGCTCCGTCTTAAGCATCTCGATATTCATATGCCTCGACGTAAAGACTGTCGTTATGAGACCCAACACTCCTGCGTGGTTCTCCGAAAATACAGTTAACGTATACTTTGCCATAACTCACTATTTTTTATACTGCTCGTTAATTCTCCCCTTGCAACCTGGGCACTTCGACCCAGCCTCGACACCGTCGCTCAACATAATGTCGACCAACGACTTACCTGGGGCAACCATCGGCAACACATTATCATTACACTTAACCTTGACCTCCAACAGATATGCACCCTCGCTACTCTTCATCTGCTCTACCGCAGCCGCCAAATCCTCGCGCTTATCGCAGAAGCCATAGCCCACGCCATTGGCCTCGGCAATGAGTCCAAAGTTAGGGTTCAACATCGGCGTAAACGAATACCTATTATTAAAGAAGAGCTGCTGCCACTGGCGCACCATGCCCAAATAGTTATTATTAATCAACACGATCTTGACATCTACCCTCTCCTGCATGATCGTTGCCAACTCCTGAATATTCATCTGAATACCTCCGTCGCCAACAAACAACACTACATCGCGATGCGCAGCTCCGATCTTCGCGCCAATAGCCGCAGGCAGACCAAAGCCCATCGTACCCAAACCTCCAGAGGTGATCAACGATCGACTCCTCTTGAAGCTCGTATATCGAGCAGCAACCATCTGGTGCTGACCAACATCCGTAACCGTAATATTCTCGCCATTATAAGCGGCATCGACCGCCTGAACAGCCTGATGCAGGTGGATCTCACCACATCCATCACCCTCGACCGACTCCACAACAAGGCGATTCTCCTCTTGATTATAGATCTTCAAACGCTCCATCCACTCCGAGTGGTCACGCTCCACGATCAACCCCACCAAGCTCTCCAACACACTCTTAGCATCACCCACAACGCCAACCGTAGCGGTGATCACCTTGTCGATCTCTGCTGGGTCTATATCTATATGGACAATCTTGGCATTGGCACCAAAGGTATCGGGGTTGCACGTCACGCGATCATCAAATCGCATACCTACAGCCACGATCAAATCACACTCGTGGTTGGTAATATTTGGCCCATAGTTACCATGCATACCGATCATTCCAACATAGTTAGGATCGCTAACATCCAATGCCGAGAGTCCCAAAAGAGTCGAGGCCGCAGGCATTCCGCTGCGTCGCAAGAACCTCTTAAAGACATCCTCCGCACCCGACAAGATGACACCTTGACCAAAGATCACAATTGGTCTCTTCGCCTTATCGATCAACTTCGCAGCCTTAGCGATCTTGACCGAGTCGGCTATCGGACGTGGCACATAGCTTCGAATTGGCGGACATGGTTTGAATCCAGCCCACTCTGCCAATCCATTCTGAGCATCCTTAGTCACATCGACCAACACAGGGCCTGGGCGACCACTCTGAGCGATATACATCGCCTTGGCGATAGCAGGCGCAAGCTCCTCGGCCTTGCGAACAAGGACATTCCACTTCGTGATAGGGTGAGTAACACCCACAATATTTATCTCCTGAAATGAATCAACACCCAAAATTGTCGACGGCACCTGACCTGTGATAACTACCAACGGTGTTGAATCCAACATCGCATCAGCAATTCCCGTAACAGTATTCGTAGCACCTGGACCAGACGTTACAAAACAGACACCCGTACGACCCGTAGCACGTGCATAACCCTGAGCCGCATGAACAGCTGCCTGCTCATGGCGAACCAAGATATGACGTATCTGATCCGAATAGTCATACAACGCATCATAGAGTGGCATGATCTGCCCCCCAGGATACCCAAAAACGGTATCAACCCCACACGCAACAAGCGAGTTGAGGATCACCCTCGTACCCGTAATTACACTACCCTTCTTCTCCATATTATCTACAATTACTCATTAAGAATACGAATCGCACCCAAATCGGCCGACGATACATTCTGTGCATAGAATTTCAACGATTTCGACACCTCGCGGTTGCGACTCTTAGGCTTATACACACCATTCAACGCTGCCATACGCTCAGCAATCTCCTCGTCGCTAACCAACAGATCCAACGTTCTATTTGGAATATCGATCAAAATCTTATCATCATCCTCGACAATTGCGATCTGACCGCCCGACGCAGCCTCAGGTGAGACGTGACCAATCGACAAACCCGACGTACCGCCCGAGAAGCGTCCATCGGTGATCAAGGCACAAGCCTTACCCAAATGCATCGACTTTAGATACGACGTTGGATACAACATCTCCTGCATACCTGGCCCACCCTTAGGACCCTCATAACGGATCACAACCACATCGCCTGCCGTAACCTTGCCGCCCAAGATTCCTGCCATAGCATCCTCCTGAGACTCAAACACACGTGCCGTACCCTCAAAACGCAAGATCGACTCATCGACTCCTGCCGTCTTAACAATACATCCATTCTGCGCAATGTTTCCGAACAAAACAGCCAAACCGCCATCTTGACTATAAGCGCTCTCCACCGTACGGATGGCACCCTTCTCGCGATCTAAATCCAACTCGTCATAGTGGCTATCCTGAGAACCCAATACTAAGTTAAACTTGCCACCAGGTGCGCTCTTAAACCACTCATCAGTCGCTGGATTGGTGTAATCACAATATACTTTAAACAGCTCCTCGAAGCTCTCGCCCGTCACATTGTGTGCCGTGCCATCGAACTTACCAGCCTTATACAACTCATTCAAGATCGCAATAACTCCTCCTGCGCGGTGAATATCCTCGATATGGTAGGCGATAGATGGCGCAACCTTACACACAATAGGTGTCGTGCGCGAGATCTTATCCACATCGCTCATCGTAAACTCTACACCAGCCTCCGAAGCGATCGCCAACAGGTGCAACACCGTATTCGACGAACCACCCATAGCAATATCCAACGTCATAGCGTTGCGGAAGGCACTCTGCGTAGCAATATTACGTGGCAACACACTATCGTCACCATCCTCATAATAGGCATAAGCCATCTCGACAATGCGCTTTGCAGCCTGCTCAAACAACCTCTTGCGGTTGGCATGCGTAGCAACAACAGTTCCATTGCCCGTCAACGCCATTCCCAAAGCCTCGGCCAAACAGTTCATCGAATTGGCTGTAAACATTCCCGAACAAGAGCCACACGTTGGACATGCACTACGCTCGATACGCTCGATCGTCTCGTCGCTCGTCGCAGGGTCGGCACTCTCGATCATTGCATCAATCAGATCCAACTTACGATCTCCATCGCGGCCAGCCTCCATCGCTCCACCCGAAACAAATATCGTAGGGATATTCAGACGCATCGATGCCATCATCATTCCTGGGGTGATCTTATCACAATTCGAGATACAAACCAATGCATCCAAACAGTGAGCATTGGCCATATACTCCACCGAGTCGGCAATTATATCGCGCGATGGCAGAGAGTACAACATTCCGCTATGACCCATCGCAATACCATCATCAATAGCAATCGTATTGAACTCACACGCAAAGCAACCCTGCTGCTCAATTAGAGACTTGACATACTGCCCAATCTCGTGCAGATGGGTATGACCTGGCACAGTCTGTGTAAATGAATTTACAATACCAATAATTGGTTTGCCAAAATGCTCCTCGCGCATTCCATTGGCGCGCCACAGACTGCGTGACCCCGCCATTAAACGTCCCGATACGGATGTACTACTTCTTAATTTGTTTTTCATTGCTAGCTCTTAATAACTACACATAAGGCGACAAATGTACCTAAGTTTCCACAAATAAACAAATATTTGCCCCACAATCTACAAATAATTGGCACAATCAAAGCATCGCATGCCTCAATTGTGCCAATTTCACAAATATAATATTTACCTATATTTAATCTCGAACCTGACCGTTACCCGTGATCAAATACTTATAGGTCGTCAACTCGGGTAGAGCCATCGGCCCTCGAGCGTGCAGCTTCTGTGTCGAGATACCAATCTCGGCTCCAAAACCAAACTGCCCTCCATCCGTAAAGGCAGTCGATACGTTGTGATAGACACACGCAGCATCGATCACACGCAAGAAGCGTTGGGCTGCGGCCATATCCTCCGTAACGATCGTCTCGCTGTGGTGAGAGGTATTTTGCGTAATATGAGCCATCGCCTCCTCTTGCCCCCTCACACACTTAATCGACATCTTGTAGTCCAAAAACTCCGTGCCATAACTATCCTCATCGGCCGCCTCCAACAGCTCCGACGGATAGCTCGCACTCAATACCCCATAGCTCAACTCATCGGCATAGATCACCACACTCTTCTTGGCCAAATCGGCACATATCTCCGACAGATCGCCAACCCTCGACGCATCGATAACCAGACAATCCAACGCATTGCAGACACTCACCCTACGCGTCTTGGCATTGGTCACTATCGCGCGCGCCTTCTCCACATCGGCACTCTGCTCGACATAGGTGTGGCAGATACCTGCCCCCGTCTCGATAACTGGGATAGAGGCGTTGTGACGCACATAATTGATCAAAGACGAACTTCCGCGAGGAATCAACAGATCGACATAACCCTCGGCCGCCAACAGCTGTGCCGTAGCCTCGCGATCGGGGGGCAACAGCGTCACAACCCTCTCGTCGACACCCTCGGCACGCAACACCTCGCGAATAATCTCCACGATGGCGACATTCGAGTTGTGGGCATCGCTTCCGCCCTTGAGCACACACGCATTCGAACTCTTGAAACACAACCCAAAGACATCGAAACTAACATTAGGACGCGCCTCGTAAATCACACCGATAACACCGAACGGTACGCGAACCTTGCGTATCTCCATACCATTAGGGCGCTTCACATGGCTCAACTCCTCGGCAACAGGCGAATTGAGTGTCGAGACCGAACGCAAATCATTGGCGATACCCTTGATACGATCCTCGGTCAACAACAACCTATCATACAACGGGTTCGACCGCTCCATACGGATCAAATCCATCTCATTGGCGCGCAATATACGCTCCGAATTAGCCTCCGCAGCATCGGCCAACGACTGCAACACAGCATCGATCTTCGACTGCTCCATGAGATTCAACACCCTCGAGGCCTCTAACGCCCCCTCAAAAAGTGGTTTCAAATCCATATCCTTATACTTTTTACTCCAAATATAAATAATCGTAGTGAACTAACGCCTTCAACCCCTTTACACCCATACTCTCTCTTGCCGCTTCGCTATCCAAACTAACTCTACCCACACCAATCTCAACCCCCTCGGGCGAGACAATCTTCACGATATCATCCTTCTCAAAATCGCCATCTACTGCACTAACCCCCACAGGCAACAGACTCGTCGCCTCGGGTTGCATCAATGCTCGATAAGCTCCATCGTTGATATGCAGCGCCCCCTTGGCAAAGCCATCGCTATGGGCGATCCACTTCTTTACATCCGACATCGGTTTGTCCGATGGTGTGAAGCGAGTACAGACCAAATCTTTACCCTCTAAAATCAAATCACACAACACATCATCGCGCTTGCCATTGGCAATCACAACCTCGATCCCCTCGTCGGCAACCTTGCACGCAATGCGACACTTCGTCAACATTCCGCCACGGCCAAACTGCGACTTGGTGGTCGATATATATTGGCTCAAATCCTCGGCATCACCACTCACAACCCGAATAACCTCCGAGCTTGGATCCTTCGGATCGCCGCTATAGATGCCATCTATATTGCTCAAGATAAACAACCCATCGGCACCCATCATCGAGGCAACCATACCCGACAACTCATCGTTATCGGTAAACATCAACTCCGTAACCGAGATGGTATCATTCTCATTGATTATCGGCACAACACCATTCTCCAACATCACACTCATGCAGCGACGTTGGTTGAGGTAGTGACCTCTCGTCGACAACGACTCCTTAGTCGTCAACACCTGACCACACACGATATCGTACTCGCCAAACAGATCGTAATACCGATTTATCAACTTCGCCTGACCAACGGCCGAGAACAACTGACGTGCCGCCACTGCATCCAACCTCTTGACACGAGGCGTAATCTGGCTACGACCCGATGCCACAGCACCCGACGACACAACAATAACCTCGACACCAGCCCTATACAACCGAGCAACCTGATCGGTCAACGCTGCGATACGATCCATATCCAACGTCCCCTCGGGCGTAGTCAACACATTGCTGCCAATCTTTACTACTACACGCTTATACTCCCTTTGCGCCATATTCTAATCCTCTATCTACTAGACTTCAAACCACTAATCACGGCCTCCGTGAAGCCCGCCTCGCGCATAGCGTCCAGACCCTTGAAGGTGATACCCCCCTTGGTGGTCACCTTATCGATCTCGGGCTGGGGCATCGTGCCATTTGTCTCCAACATCATCAACGCACCGCGAACCGTCTGCAACACAATATCGCGCGCCATAGACTCCTCGATGCCCATCTCGACACCGCCCTGAATCGACGCGTCGATATACTTATAAGCAAAAGCGATACCACACGACGACAACGAAGTAAGAGGTGTCATCTGCGACTCCTCAACCACAAAGCTGCGACCCACAGCATCGAACACGGACAACAACTTCTCATCCGACTCTGACGTAGTATTGTGACGACATATGAAGCTCACACTCTGCGCAATAGCTATAGCCGTGTTGGGTATAATTCGATACATACCCATCGCACCACGCTGCGCAACGGACAACATCTCCTCCAACTGCTCGAAGGTAACGCCTGCAGCGATCGAGACCAACGATTGTGTGGTACGATCCAACGCTGGCGAGATCTCACCCAACACCTCCTCCATCATCCATGGTTTGACGGCCACAACAACCAAATCGGCACCCTCGACACACTTTGCATTATCATCTTCGATAACGATCTGGTCGCGAAAACCCTCGAATAGAGGCTCGCACTTAGATTCTAAATGCGAAATTGTAACGTCGCAACCTGTGACAACTCCTGCGCGGATCGCACCTGCTGCGATCGCACCACCCATATTTCCACCACCTATAACTGCTATTTTCATAATATTACAAATTAATCATATTTTACTCCACCTCCAAAGAGGATATATAACAAATCACAATTCACCCTGCTCGTCATTGCGGACTTGATCCGCAATCCCTCCTGCTAACATATCTAGAGAGCCTCTGATGCCACTTCGTTCGAGGGATTGCGGATCAAGTCCGCAATGACGAACGAAAAACACTACTTATTGGCCACCCTCTTAATTATTTTATTTTTATTCTATTTTATTAGTGTTAACCAAAACCCGATTCTCGGCAACCCACTGAGTAAGCTCCACAAAATCAGCCACCGACAGACGCTCTGCCCTATCGGTGAAGAACCTATGCTCCGCACCCCCGAAGTCGCCAAAAACCGCCTTCAATGCATTGCGCAACATCTTGCGACGTTGACCAAAGGCCGCCTTCACAACCTTCACAAACAACCGCTCATCGCAGGCCAACGACTGCGTCGAGTTGCGACGCATACGGATCACCGCACTCTTGACCTTGGGCGGAGGATTAAAGACACTCTCATTGACCGTAAAGAGATACTCAATATCGTACCACGCCTGCAACAGAACGCTCAAGATCCCATACTCCTTCGACCCTGGAGGCTCAGCCATACGAACCGCCACCTCGCGCTGGATCATACCAACACACTCGGGTACAAGGTCGCGATTATCCACAACCTTGAAAAATATCTGCGACGATATATTATACGGAAAATTACCGATCACACTAACCCCGTCGGGGAACATCTCACGCAGATCCATCTTCAAAAAATCACCCTCGATCAAACGAGGCGTAAAATCAGGGAAATGGCCGTGCAGATACTCCACACTCTCCGTATCGATCTCGGCACCCCACGTAACAACTCCCTCTCGACCAAGAAGATACTGCGTCAAAACACCCATTCCACAACCCACCTCCAATGCCACCACTGGCTGCTCGACGCTTCCGCCCTCTAGCGAATTAGCTATCTTCTGCGCTATATTTAGATCCGTCAGGAAGTGTTGCCCCAACGCTTTTTTTGCTCTTACACTCATCTATACCTTTATATATATTACACACCGACCACCCTCACATCTACCCAAACTCTCACCAACCACACTCGCACCACTCGCACTTAATTGCCCTCGTCGCACAGGAATTGGATGCGGATCAAACGGATCTCCTCCTCAGTATAATCACCGCCCAGCTCAGCCTCCGCCTCGGAGAGTGAGTCGCTCTGAGCATCCTCCTTGAAGTATAGATATATATCTTCGGCCTTCTCCTCATCCATATACCTCGACACATAGTATGAAATATCCAACTTCGTACCCGAATTGACAATTCCCTCAATCTCGCTCAACAGCTCATCAGAGTCCATATTTTTCGCCCTCGCGATATCCTCGAAATCCATCTTGCGATCGATCGACTGGATAATAAATATCTTATTGGCCGAACGGTTACCCACCGACTTGACGACCATATCCTGAGCACGCACAATATCG
Organism: Rikenellaceae bacterium; assembly: GCA_047174185.1. Classification (GTDB taxonomy): domain Bacteria; phylum Bacteroidota; class Bacteroidia; order Bacteroidales; family Rikenellaceae; genus Alistipes. The sequence goes on from JBCQUH010000004.1 coordinate 16,179, forward strand.
TGCTCCTCGACATAGCTCTTAATCACCTTCAAGAACTCTGCGCCATAGCGCTTCGCCTTACCAGCTCCAACACCCGAGATATTCTGCAACTCCTCCATCGTGATGGGATAGTGGATCGACATATCTTCGAGCGACGGCTCCTGAAAAATCACAAACGGAGGCAACCCCTCACGCTTAGCCACCGACTTACAGACCGCCTTCAACATCCCAAACAACACCTCATCGGCAACTCCACCGCCACGCACCTGCGCCTGTGCCGTATCTTTATCACGTCCCATCTGCTCGTAGTCGTAATCCATCGCGATCTTGACACTCGTCGGCTTTTGGATATACTCCTCGCCAGCCTTATTGATCGAGATCAAACCATAGTTCTCGATATTCTTATCAATCAAACCCATTATCAGCGCGTGACGCATCACCGCACCCCAATGTTTATTGTTGTGCGCACTACCCGAACCAAACCCCTCGTGCTCGTGGTGGCCATAGCTCTTGATCAAGGCCGTGGTCTTACCCAACAACACATTGATCAGATAGTCGACCTTGAACTTATCACCCAAACTACGCAATAGCTCCAACGCCATCTTCATATCCTCCATCACCTCAACCCTCTGGGGAGGATTCATACAGTTGTCACAGCTTCCACAATTAGGTTGATCAAACGTCTCCCCAAAGTAGTGCAGCAGAGTCGTGCGACGACACATCGAACTCTCGACATACGACACCGTCTCCAATAGCAACAATCGGCCAATCTCCTGCTCGGCAATCGGCTTACCCTGCATAAACTTCTCCAACTTCAAGATATCCTTATAGCTATAGAAGGCCAAACAGTAACCCTCACCACCGTCGCGACCTGCACGCCCCGTCTCTTGGTAGTAACCCTCCAACGACTTGGGGATATCATAATGTATCACATATCGCACATCGGGCTTATCGATTCCCATACCAAATGCGATCGTAGCCACGATCACATCTACCCTCTCGTGCAAGAAGTCATCTTGGTTATCCGATCGCGTCTGGGCATCCATACCTGCATGGTAGGCCTTACACCTCACACCGTTGGCTATCAACAGGGCGGCCAACTCCTCAACCTTCTTACGGCTCAGACAATATATGATACCGCTCTTACCCTCGCGCTGCTTCACAAAACGGATAATATCGTGGTCAATATTGAACTTCGGGCGGATCTCGTAGAATAGATTTGGGCGATTAAACGACGATTTAAAGACCGAGGTGTCGCTCATACCCAGATTCTTCTGAATATCCATCTGCACCTTGGGGGTAGCCGTAGCCGTAAGGGCGATCAACGGAGCCTGACCAATATCGTTGATAATAGAGCGTATACGACGATACTCAGGGCGGAAGTCGTGACCCCACTCCGAGATACAGTGCGCCTCGTCGACGGCATAGAACGACACCTTGATTTTGCTCAAGAAGGCCACATTATCCTCCTTGGTAAGTGACTCTGGAGCAAAGTACAATAGCTTGGTCTTGCCTGCCAAAACATCCGAGCGCACCTGTTGCACGGCACTCTTATTGAGCGACGAGTTAAGAAAATGGGCTATACCATCGTCGGCCGAGAAGGCGCGCATGGCATCCACCTGATTCTTCATCAAAGCAATAAGAGGCGAGATAACAATCGCTACACCATCCATCATCAACGCTGGAAGCTGATAACACAACGACTTGCCTCCACCCGTAGGCATGAGCACAAACGTATCGTTACCCTCCAACACATTGCGGATAACAGCCTCTTGATTCCCCTTGAAACTTGAGAAACCAAAATACTCCTTTAACTTGCTCTGCAACAATTCACTATTACACTGCTTCATAGTTCAAAAGATCACTTTTTTGCAATTCTTTAGTAAAGATAGTGATTTATTTGTGAAAAATCATAACTTTGTAAAAAAATTTTTACACAAAATGAGACTATACACAAGCGAGCTAGTCAAAAAGTATAAATCGAGAACCGTCGTCAACCACGTTTCAATCGATGTCAAGCAGGGCGAAATCGTCGGGCTACTGGGGCCAAATGGTGCTGGAAAGACCACGTCGTTCTATATGATCGTGGGTTTGATCAAGCCCAACGAGGGGGATATTTTTCTCGAGGATGACAACGGATCTGTGACCAATCTAACGCAGCTGCCCGTCTACAAACGAGCGCAGTTAGGAGTGGGGTATTTGGCTCAGGAGGCATCGGTGTTTCGCCAACTCAGTGTCGAGGACAATATCCGCGCGGTGTTGGAGTTGACCGACTATAGCAAGGAGTATCAGCACGAACGACTAGAGGCGCTCATCGAGGAGTTTCGCCTACAGAAGGTTCGCAAAAGCCTTGGTATTCAGCTATCGGGAGGTGAGCGACGACGCACCGAGATTGCGCGGGCGGTGGCCATCAACCCATCGTTCATCCTACTCGACGAGCCGTTTGCAGGTGTCGACCCAATTGCCGTAGAGGATATTCAGAGTATCGTTGCGACGCTCAAGAATAAGAACATCGGTGTGATTATCACCGACCACAACGTCGACGAGACGCTGGCCATCACCGACCGCACCTACCTGCTCTTCGAGGGCAAGATCCTCAAGGCTGGAAGTGCCGAGGAGTTGGCGGCCGACGAGATGGTGCGCAAGGTCTATTTGGGTAAGAATTTCGAGTTGCGACGCTCGCCACAGTTTGAGAAGGCTGCGGCTGCCGCACCAACAGATCAGGAGTAAAAATAGAGATTAATAATTATAGAGACAAAAACCATCTAATCATGGAAATAGCCTTATCCCAGGGGGGTGTCGACGGAGTCCTCACCCCCCCATCATCCAAAAGTTACGCACAACGTGCAATTGCCGTGGCTCTGCTGGCCAACGGAAAATCTACGCTTCGCGGATTGGACTTCTGCGACGACACCCTATCGGCCTTGAAGTGTGCCGAATCGTTGGGTGCCAAAGTAGAGCATATCTCGGATGACACGATCGAGATCACGGGCGGATTGAACCCCAAATCGGGATCGCTCTCGATTGGTGAGTCGGGGCTTTCGACCCGTCTATTCACGCCATTGGCATCGCTGTTGGCCACCCCCATCACCATCGATGGGCATGGTTCGATCCTCAAACGTCCGATGACGATGATGATCGAGCCGTTGCGCGACCTGGGTGTCGAGGTCAAGGACAACAATGGCTATCTGCCATTTGAGGTCACAGGCCCTCTGCGCGGTGGCGAGGTTAATGTGGATGGTTCGGTATCGTCGCAATTCATCACAGGGTTGTTGCTCTCGTTGCCATTGGCGCAGGAGGATACCACGCTTAATGTTGATCGAGCGGTATCGACTCCATATTTGGATATGACAATCGAGACGGCACGTCGATTTGGCGTAGAGATAGCACATCGCAACTACAAGGAGTTCTTCATCGAGGGGGAGCAGGAGTATAAGGCGACAGACTTCACGATCGAGGGTGATTGGAGCGCAGCATCGGCACTTTTGGTGGCTGGTGCGGTGGCTGGAAGCATCAAGCTCAACAACGTATCGTTGATCTCGAAACAGGCCGACACGGCCATCTGCATCGCACTCGAAAGAGCTGGTGCCGAGGTGATTAACGAGGAGGATGCCATCACGGTACACAAGCGCGAGTTGATGGGATTTGAGTTTGACGCTACGCAGTGCCCCGACCTATTCCCAGCACTTGTGGCATTGGCTGCAGCGGCCGAGGGCGAGAGTACTTTTACGGGTACTTCGCGCTTGATACACAAGGAGAGCAATCGTGCCGAGACGCTACGTGCGGAGTATGCCAAGGTGGGAATAGAGGTGATATTAGATGGTGAGGATACGATGATCGTGCGAGGCGGTGAAATCCACTCGACGGTGGTCGATAGCCACAATGACCATCGCATTGCGATGTCGTTGGCCGTATCGGCTCTACGCGGCCACGGAGAGATGGTGATCAAGGGTGCGGAGTGTGTAGCCAAGAGCTATCCCGACTTCTTCGAGGATCTAAAATCAATACAAATTAAGTAGACAAATTATGAATAGTTTCGGGCGAATATTTCGCGTCTCTATATGGGGCGAGTCGCACGGCATACAGATCGGAGTTTCGATCGATGGTGTGCGCGCAGGATTGCCACTTAGCGCAGAGGATTTCGAGCGCGATATAGAGCGTCGTCGCAGCGGCAAAAAGGGTACGACTCCTCGCAAGGAGAGCGATCGACCACAAATCGTCGCAGGTCACTTCCAAGACCATGCAACGGGAGCACCAATGACAATTGTCTTTGAGAACGAGAATACAATATCGAAGGATTACTCCAATTTGGTCAACCACCCTCGCCCCTCGCACGCCGACCGTGTGGCACAGGTGAAGTATGGCGGATGGCAGGATTATCGCGGTGGCGGACACTTCTCGGGACGTATTACGTTGCCTGTGGTGGCAGCAGGTGTTGTGGCCAAGAAGATGCTCGAGAAGTTGGCTGGCGAGGTTGCGATCGAGAGTGAGATTGTGGAGTTAGCAGGGGTGTCTGATAGGTCGCAATTTGACCAGATCGTCGAGCAGGCGGTCAAGTCGTGCGACTCTGTGGGAGGTGTTATCGAGTGCCGTATTAAGGGTATCCCGACGGGTATTGGTGAGCCATTTTTCGACTCGGTCGAGAGTGTGATTGCCCACATTTTGTTCTCGATCCCAGCGGTCAAGGGTGTGGAGTTTGGAGCAGGATTTGAGTCGACACGCAAGATGGGGTCGACCAACAACGATATGATTTTAAGTAGCGACGGTGAAACCTCGACCAACAATGCAGGTGGCATCAACGGAGGAATCACCAACAGCAACGAGATTGTGGTGCGCGTAGCGTTGAAACCCACACCAAGTATCGCAAGCGAGCAGATGACCTACAACACGTTGAGCGGCAAGGTGGAGCCATTGGTGATCCATGGTCGTCACGACGCTTGTATCGCACTACGCACAGGGGTGGTTGTCGAGGCGGCTATGGCTATCGCTTTGACCGATTTGATGCTCTGTGCACAACCAGCCATAAAGTAACACAACCCCCATGACACGTAGGCAGTTATATGAGCAGCTAGTGGCTACAGCAGAGCCAATCTATGGCACGGGCGAGGCGCAACAGATTGCACGTATGATTGTGGAGGAGTTGTGGGGAGTGTCGCGAATAGAGATGATCGCAAACCCCGATGTGGAGGTAGATACGACGGAGTTGGAGAGGGTCACGAGGGAGTTGGCCGCAAGCCGACCAGTACAATACATTATTGGTGAGGCGGATTTCTGCGACTTTCGGTTGAGGGTTCGCGAGGGAGTGTTGATCCCACGCCCCGAGAGCGAAGAGTTGATACGGTGGGTTGTGAGCGAGAGCCATGACTCCGTGCAACGCATAGTCGATGTGGGGACAGGTAGCGGAGCGTTGGCAATCGCACTTAGCCGCAAGATCGAGGGGGCAGAGGTGACGGCGATAGACATATCGCAGACGGCGATAGAGATTGCACGAGAGAATATCGCACAACTCGCCCCCGATGTGGCCATAGTCGAGGGCGATGCTCTGAGGGGCATCGAGGCGGTTGTCGAGGCGAGGGTGGATATTATCATATCGAACCCTCCATATATCCCACGTAGCGAGATAGAGCAGATGCGCGACAATGTGGTACTGCACGAGCCTCATGTGGCACTATTTGTGGAGGATAGCGATCCGTTGATCTTCTATCGCGAGATTGCTAAATCGGGCTTGAAACTACTGCGTAGTGGCGGTCGATTGTACTTCGAGATACACGAGAACTTTGCCACCGAGTGTCGAGATATGTTATCGCAGATGGGGTACACGGATGTACGGATACGACTCGACATCAACGATAAAGCGAGGATGGTATGCGCCCAAAAAGAGTAGACAATGCACCACGCCCAAAGAGTGCCGAGCAGGCTCTCACCTCGCTCATGGCACTCTGCGCAAGAGCCGAACGTTCATCGGGTGACGCACGACGTTTGATGAGCCGATGGGGAGTAGCCAAAGAGGAGCAAGAGGGGGTGTTGGCGCGATTGATCAAGGAGCGATTTATCGACGATCAGCGATACGCCACAGCCTTTGTTCGCGAAAAGACCAACCTCAATGGTTGGGGAAGATATAAGATTAGAGCCGAGTTGCAGAGAAAAGGTGTGGCAGCAACGATCATCGACGAGGAGCTGTCGCACATCGATCGAGATGAGATGAGCGAGAGACTCGACACGCTATTGGCCAAAAGAGCGCGTAGCGTGAAGTACAACTCAAAGTACCACCTTCGCGACAAACTAATCCGATATGGAGCCTCGCTAGGCTACGATTTCGCCACGGTGAGCGAGGCTGTCCAAAAGAGAATAGCTGCGATCTCATTTGATGAGGCAATGGATGAGAGTGAGCATTTCGAGGGGTCGGATTTTGAAATCTAACAAAAAAGTAGTACTTTTGTAGCAATTAATTTTTTGAGTAATTATGCCATTTAGCAACATTATACCTACGAGCGAGGTAGCAGCCGATAGCACACAAACAATGAGTATGGTCGAAATTCTGAAGCATAGCGAGAATATCGACTATATGGCTATTGTGAGCTATGTGGCCGAGGGGTTCATACACTTGGTGATCAACATTGCATTTGCGTTGGCGGTCTTTGTTGTTGGCCGTTGGGTGGTGGGGCGATTGGTAGGCATTGTCGATATAGCGTGCAAGAATCGCCACTTGGATGTCTCGGTATGTTCATTTGTCAAGAGCCTGATAAAGGTGATCTGTTATATCATCCTGCTGCTCATCATAATCCAGATATTGGGTATCAACACCACGTCGCTGGTGGCGATGTTGGCCTCGGCAGGATTGGCGGTCGGTATGGCGCTGAGTGGCACGTTGCAGAATTTTGCAGGTGGTGCGATGATCTTGTTGCTCAAACCTTATCGCGTGGGAGATTACATCTCGACCCAAAATGAGTCGGGAATCGTCAAGGAGATAATGCTCTTTACGACGGTGCTAGAGACCTACGATCGCCATACGATTTTTATCCCCAACAGCACAATCTCGACATCGGTGATCGACAACTCGACCTTTGCCAACACCCGTCGCGTGGATATAAACGTGGGGGTCTGCTATGGTGCCAACATAGCACACATACGCGAGGTCGCTATGGAGATATTGGCCGCAGACAAACGAATATTTGACAATACAAATAGAGCTACGGCACCGATGGTGGGAGTCACTGCTTTGGCCGATAGCTCGGTGAATATCGTGATCCGAGCGTGGGTCAAGACGGAGGATTATTGGGATGTATTCTACCACCTCAACGAGACGGTCTATGAGACACTGCCAAAACGAGGCATACCATTCCCATTCCCTCAACTAGATGTACATATTAAACAATCCTAACAATTTAAATAAACAAAATTAAAACAGATGAAATTGAAAGAAATCTTGGCCATCGCTGGCCAACCTGGACTATACAAGTATGTGGCGCAAGCATCGCGTGGTTTGATCATCGAGTCACTCAAAGATGGTAAGCGCAGCAATGTGTCGGGACACTCGAACGTAAGCTCGCTAGCCGAGATCTCGATGTTTACTGAGGGAGAGGATATCGCCCTAGCCGAGGTGTTCACACGCCTATATGCAATCACCGAGGGCAAGGAGTCGATCAGCCACAAGGAGTCGGGCGATGTGATTCGCAAAGAGTTCGAGAAGGTGTTGCCCGAGTATGACCGCGATCGCGTACATCTATCGGATATGAAGAAGTGCTTCGCATGGTTCAATATATTGGTGGGTGCAGGTGCAACATCATTCGACATTGAGGATCCAGCAGCTGAGGCTGAGGAGTAATCACATATATTTATTACGACAAAACCAACCATAGCATCAAATGAAGATTGCAGATATAGACCTCGGCAATGAGCCACTACTCCTCGCACCTATGGAGGATGTCACCGACCCATCGTTTAGGCATATGTGCAAATCATTTGGTGCCAATATGGTCTACACCGAGTTTGTATCGAGCGATGGATTGATCCGCGACGCGGCAAAATCACGCGCTAAACTCAATATCGACGAGGCGGAGCGCCCCGTAGGTATCCAGATATATGGCCACCTGATCGAACCAATGGTCGAGGCGGCACGAATTGCCGAGAGCGCCAACCCCGATATTATAGATATTAACTTCGGATGCCCTGTGCGCAAGATCGCAGGCCGAGGGGCTGGATCGGGGATGATGAAGGATGTGCCACTAATGGTCGAGATGACACGCCAAATTGTCAATGCCGTAAAGACCCCCGTGACGGTCAAGACGCGATTGGGGTGGGACGAGGAGAGCAAGAACATCGAAGAGATCGCCATGCGACTACAAGATGTAGGGATCCAAGCGCTCACTATCCATGGTCGCACTCGCGCCCAAATGTACAAAGGCGAGGCTGATTGGACTCTAATTGGCGCGGTCAAGAACAACCCCCAAATCCATATTCCAATCATCGGCAATGGCGATGTAGATAGTGGCGCTAAGGCTCGCGAGATGTTTGATCGATATGGTGTCGATGGTATTATGATTGGCCGCGCGACATATGGTCAACCATGGATATTTAGAGATATAAAGCACTACCTTCGAACAGGCGAGCAACTAGCACAACCATCGGTTCTGGAGCGAATAGAGATCGCACACCGCCACCTCGACAAATCAATCGAGGTAAAGGGCGACAAGGTGGGGATCCTAGAGATGCGTCGCCACCTATCCAACTACTTCAAAGGTCTGCCCGATTTCAAAGAGACACGACTCAAACTAGTGACACTCAACGACCCCACAGAACTACACCACGTAATCGAATCAATCGCCCAGCGTTGGGGGTAGAGTGTGTTAATGTAGTCGGGAACTGCCCTATGCGGGCGGCGGCGGGGATTGCACCCCCGCGGGTGCTACGAGATACTCCGTATCTCTTTTGCATTGTCGATTTTTTATATAAGTTGAGGGGTAGATGATCTTTTTTAAGATCATCTACCCCTCAACTTAATTTAGATCCGATTGCAGGAGAGAGAAGCGCAGCTTCTCAAAGCTCTGCGGGGAGCACCCCGCCGCCGCCCGCATAGGGCAGTTCCCGACTACACCAACACCCTACTACTCCACAGCGTTAGGAGGAAGTGGCACGTTGTTGTTGGCACGCCATGTGTGAACCATGTCGAGCATTGATTTGAGGATTGCTGGTTCGCTATCCGCTAGGTTTTTGCTCTCCATTGGGTCATCCTTGAGGTTATACAATTCAACTGCGCCTGTTGCCAAGAACTCGATCAGTTTATAGTCACCACTTCTCATCGCGGTACATGTGCCGTGTGTATATCGGCTGCTAAGTTGCCAGATGATCGGACGCTTATACCCCTTGGCGCTATCCTTTTTGAGATATGGAAGAACGGACTCACCATCCAACACACCGTCGTAGTCGATATTAGCTATATCGAGGAATGTGGGGAAGTAGTCAACACTCGACACAGGCACCTGCGACACGCGCCCCTCGGTCTTACCACTCCAATAGATAAACGTCGGAACGCGCACACCGCCCTCGTACACAGCACCTTTGGCACCGCGCATCTTACGGTTGCCACTCACAATGCCGTTATATCCGTTGTCGGATGTAAAGATCACAACTGTATTCTCCTCCAGACCCGACTCACGCAGGAAGGTCATGATCTTGGCCACGTTATCATCCAACGACTCGATCATCGTTGCATAGGCGCAATGCTCGTCGCGATTCTTTCCAACACCCTGTCCCAATATCTCGTCACCCTCCTTTGCGGTATACTTCTGATACATCTCCTCGCTACGCTTCACGATTGGGCGATGCACTGTATAGTAGTGTAGGTTGATGAAGAATGGCTCGTCGCGATACTCCTTCATAAATCCGATTGCATCATCTGTCAAACGATCGGTCAACCACTCATCGCCAGCCTTAGGCTCGATAAATGGATTGGTGAATGGAGCCTTATAACCTCCGCTTGGATTCTTATATCCACCATCACACAGCGCAGGATCGCCACGATATGTACCACCAACATTCTCCACAAATCCGCGCTCCTGAGGGTAATATTTGGTAATCTCAGGGTCGGCCTTATGATCTGGCACCCATGTATATATTCCTGGATTGGGCTGCGAGAGGCTCTTGGCAAATGGATACTCCAGAGACTCCTCCAACTTCGGATCTGGCCCCACGATATGCCACTTACCCAGATGTATCGCCTTGTAGCCCACCTCGCTCAACACCTCTGAGTAGAGCGGAATATCGGTACTCACGCACCATCGCGAGAAGATATTCTCCTCGGCAGTTCCCTTCTCCAACACTGGCACCGTGTAGACACCCGTTCTAAAGGATTGCTGCCCTGTGAAGATCGCCGATCTCGATGGCGACGATGTGGGATACATATAGGAGTTGTCGAACACAACACTCTGCGAGGCTAGCTGGTCGATATTAGGAGTCTCGAAAAACTTCGAGCCATTGAATCCAACATCGGCATACCCCAAATCATCGACCAATATAAAGATTATATTGGGACGCTCCACACCCTTTTGGGCTGCGAAGGCTGTTGCCGACAATGCGCACAACAATAGTGGTGAATACTTCATATTATTTATTTTGTTAATAGGTTTTAGATATACTCTACAAATTTAGTAAAAAAAACTGAATTCAAACAAAAACAGAGACTCCAATCTCATTTACACCTTGCACCATCCACATATTATTTATACCTTCGCAAGAAAAGACCAAAGAGCTATGTTGACCAGAGAGAGAATTTCGACACAAGAAAACCCACTATTCCCACTCTGCTGGGGGCTATACGAGAGTGCATTTCCGCTCGAGGAGCGTCGCGCACATGATTATCACATCGAGACGCTCGAACGCCCCAATTACCACTTCGAGGCTATCTTGGATCAGTCGCAACCCATCGGTTTTATCGGGTGGTGGGATCTAAATGAGATGGTATATATTGAACACTTTGCCACATCGCCCACGCTTCGTGGTGGCGGATATGGCGGCCGCGTGCTACAACAATTCATCGAGCAGATGCAGCGCCCCATAATCTTGGAGGTAGAGCACCCCACCGACAATATTTCGCAACGGCGCATAGGGTTCTACCAACGGTTGGGATTTCAGCTCAATCAACACCCATACTCACACCCATCGTACCAACAACCTAGCGACGAACGAGTATCATTGATGATCATGACACACCCAGCAGAGGTGTCATATGAGCAGCTCGAAAACTTTTCACACAACCACATTCCGCTGATTCACTTCCGCAGCCGCTAACCCTTCGAGGCCTCGGCACTAAAGCTGCGTTTGATATAGCACATTCCATCGGCTAATGCGATCAACTCGCCCTCTTGGTTGGTTATCTCGGCACGGCAATTCGACAGACTCTTGCGACCAAAAACAAAGGTCGCACGAGCCGTGAGGGTATCGCCCACACGCCCTGCCGAGAGGAAACGAATGTCGGATTGGATCGACAACGAACCCATATTGACATAGTTGGCGATGGCGGCCATCGCAATATCGGCCAACGTATAGATCAATCCGCCATGCGCTACCCCCCCACCATTGAGGTGACGTGGTTCCACCTTGACCGACATTACGGCCTGCTGCTCGTCGAGATGCTCGATTGTGATCCCTGCCTCGTTGGCAAAGATGTCGTTTTTATATATCTGTTCGAATGTCATAATTTAGTTATTTTCTTTTAAATATGGATACTCACCCCTAACCATCGTCCGTTCAACACGCTCAATCAACTCGGAGCGCAACTGAGCCAAAATATCGGGGTACTTAGAATTCATCTCATAACGCTCCTGCTTATCTATCAATATACTGTAGAGGTCAAACCCCTGAGTCACTGGATTGTAACGCACCTTCCATCCATCGTTACGAACTATCATTGGCCCCTCGTAGGAGTCGACCACCACCGTGCGATCGGCTGGCAAGTGACGCTTCTTGTGATTTAATAACACGTCGCAGTATGACACAGCATCCTTGTTTTTGTTGATTGCGACACCCAACATATCGGCCATCGTTGCGATAAAATCATAATTGGCCACAACATCCGTCGACACCCCAGCCTCGATTTTACTAGGCATATAGTAGGCCAACGGAACACAGACACCACCCTCGAGATTCGAACGTTTCAGTCCAGCCATACCCATATTACCATCGAAGATATCGCCACACAACACACTGCGATACTTCACCGAGCTATTATCGACCTTCACACGCGAGGGTTGAATCGTCTGTTTAGATGTCGAGCTATTCGAGGTCTGGGTATAGATCTCGTGTCCATTGTCCGACGAGAATATAAACATCGTATTGTCGGCAATTCCCAACCTCTCAACCTCCTCCATGATCATCCCCACCGCCTCGTCGAGCAGGATCATCATCGTCGCATACTCCTTTTCGCCATGTGTCAACCCCTTGACATCCTTCACCTGTTCGTGCAATTCGGGCACACTCAATGGCCCATGAGGCAGCTGCGAAGGGTGGTACAAGAAGAATGGTTCGTCGCTATGGTCGCGTAAGAAGTCACGGATCCAACTATTAAACAGATCCTGCGAATATTGCACCTTGCCATCCATATTCAACCTCCGCTCCTCGTTTTTGGGCACATCGTATGGCTCACCCGACTTCGCGCAGTCGTTGTGGGTATTCCCCTCGATCATATCTATCCTACCACTATTAAATAGGAATGGTGGGAAGTAGCCGTGACAACGCACATGATCCAAGAAGCCATAGTAGTAATCCCACCCTTGATCCGTCATCTCCCGTCGAGTCGAACAGAAAGCATAACCCAACTTTCCGACCTGAGCCGTGGTATAACCTGCGCGCTGAAACATCTCGCCCAGATAGTCATCGTTGTCGGCCAATCGCACACGTTGAGCATCGATCGTAGCCTCCACGTTGGCTATCTTCGAGGTGTCGACCTTAAACTGACCACCCTTGCCAATCGTAAATATATCGGCTCGACAATCCGAATATCCCGTGAGCAACATCGCACGAGCAGGCGACGAGAAGTGTCCGCCATAGGCATTCGAGAACTCCAACCCACCTTTGACGATCTTATCAATATTTGGGGTCTGCAAAAACTGTTGACCATAGGCCGAGAGCATCCCCTTGCCCATATCGTCGGCATAGATAAATATCACATTGGGACGACCCAAACTAGGTTTTGCCACAGCGGCACTCGAGAGAGTCAACAGACACGAAGCTAATAATATATTTTTACCATTCATAATACCTAAAATTCACTTAGAAACAAAGTTAATGCTTTTCGTCTAGTAAATCCCTATTTTCGTATATTTTTTTTGCAAAACCAAAAATATTTTTTTATCTTAGTTGCATTAACATTAAACAGAATTACTATGCGTATAAAACAGACTCTCTTTGCTGCACCATTGTTGGCGGCGGCATTATTGGTGGGTTGCCAAGGAGATGGCAGCTCTTCGGGCTACACACAAGTGGCTACAGGACAGGTAAACACCTACAACCTCAAGGGCGAGGTTGTGAATGGACTCAGCACCTCGGATGATCTATATGGTCAGGATGCCGACTTCAAACGCGGTGCTCCGATGGCCTATCGCTACAATGGCGACGGCACGGTGACAGACCTCAACACGGGGTTAACATGGCAGCAAACGCCACCGTCGCAGGGTATGTCGTGGGCTGAGGCTCAGGCCTATTGCGACTCGCTCAACCTAGCAGGTCATGGCGATTGGCGACTACCAACGGCCAAAGAGCTATATTCGATTAGCGACTTCAACACTGGGTGGCCATACATCAACACCGACTACTTCCACCTATCCAACGGTCGTGTCGACAAGGATGAGCAGTATTGGACATCTCACAAATATGTGGGCACGACGGTCGAGGGTCGCAACAACGCGGCATTTGGTGTCAACCACGTAACGGGACATATCAAAGCCTATGCCGCAGGGTCTAATCGCGGTGGTGGTGGCGAAGGCGGCATGCAGCGCGGTGGCGGTGAGTCGCAAGGCGAGGGCAACATGCGCGAAGGTAACATGCGCGAAGGCGGTATGCGCGAAGAGGGCATGCAACGCGAAGGCGGCATGGGCATGCGCGAGGGCGGTATGTCTCGCGATAGTATGATGGCACAGCGTGGTATGCGCGAAGGTATGTCACGCGATAGCATAATGGCACAGCGCGGTATGCGTGAGGGCATGTCACGCGATAGTATGATGGCACAGCGCGGCACACGCGAAGGTATGCAGGGCGGACAGCAGCAGATGGGTGGTCAAGGCCAAATGAGTGGTCAAGGCCAAACAACCCAAGGACGTGGCGAGATGCAGAGCGGACGCTCGGAGCAGAGCGGACGTTCGGATATGATGCAACGTGACCAATCATCATCGAGTCAAGGTCGCCCAAGTATGCAGGGCGAGCAGAGCAGCAGCGGCAGCGGTCGTCCACAGCGCGAGGGTCAGGAGGCAACAACTACGGCACAACGTAGCGGCGGACAGAGCGCAGGTCGAGGCATGATGATGGCTGGCGGCAACAGTCCGATGAACAAGCAGGTGCGTGCCGTACGCGGAGCTGCTTATGGTCAAAACGACTTTGTGGATAACAACGACGGAACGATCAGCGACAAAGCGACTGGCTTGATGTGGGCCAAGGGCGATGGCGGCAAGGCAATGGAGTGGGGCAAGGCATTGATCTATGCCAAGGAGTCGACTCTTGCAGGATACGACGATTGGCGATTGCCAAATGTCAAGGAGTTGCAGGGAATCGTCGACTACAACTACGCACCGACATCGACTCGTCTAGAGGCTGCTATCAACCCAATGTTCTACTGCACAGTGTTTGAGAACGAGGCTGGCGACAAGGATTATGGTTACTACTGGACAGGCACATCGGCATGTTTCCGCAAGGGTGATCCATTCTACTTCGCATGGTACGTGGCATTTGGTCGCGCGGTCAACAATGCAGGAGCCGATTTCCACGGAGCAGGTGCTGTAAGATTTGACTCAAAGAGCGACGACGGAACAGTGGTCGAGGGTGGCGAGGAGCGCTACTACAACTTTGTTCGTCTGGTACGAGACATTAAATAACGCGAGTTCGACAATTAAGAAAACCCTCTTTTACATTGTTGTCCTTAAAGGGTTTTCTTAATTATCGCCCCTCGTTAATTTTACATTTTACCCCACCCCCAACCCCCTCCCTTAGGGATGGGGCTTGGTCGCTAAAGCTCCGAAATAGGTGTTAGTTCGAAAATTCGAACTAACGTTAAATTAAGTATATTACAATGACAAGCTGTTGGGCAATATACAAATTGTCGATCGGCTATCTTAGAATCGAACACCGAGATCAACGGCTCACGCTTGTGCAGATGTTGCAGCGTGAGCCGTTGCACTTTGGAGAGGCCGACGAATTTTGCGATCGAGTGGCAGAGCAGTTGAGCGAATATCTGCGAGGTGAGCGGTGTGAGTTCGATTTGGAGATAGCAACGAGCGGATGCACCCCCTTTCAACAGAGGGTGCTAGAGCAGTTGCGTCGCATCCCCTACGGTCAGACACGCACCTACAAAGAGATTGCCGAGGCGATTGGTTCACCACGCGCCGCACGAGCTGTGGGCATGGCCAACAACCACAACCCCATACAGATCATAATCCCCTGCCACCGTGTAGTCGGTTCGTCGGGGCGGTTGGTGGGTTATGCCGCTGGCATAGAGACAAAATCTAGGTTGTTGGAGATTGAGAGAACCTACGACAAGGCCACCTTCGAGATGGGGCGCGAGTGGTCGAGCGAACGATCAAAGATAAAGATATAACTCTGGTTTGCACCCTGCCACAGGTAGTAGTGTTGACCTGGTTTTGCATCTATGTAAGGTGGTGGCAGAGTGAGTTTTTCGACCATACCAGCCTCGGCACGTCGCAGCGACAAACCACTCTCAATCCACGCTATCGAGACCATATCGGCATACTCCGCACCCACACAATCGCAGCAAAACGCAAACAGCAACGCACCTCGACGATCCAACGACAAGGGGCGATCAAGCAGCTCCATCGGCAGAAGATACTCCAAGAAGCGCTCCAAAAAGCGATCGTCCGCCTCAATCAACATCTTCATGGGTTGTTGCCACGCCTTAGCGTTATAAAATTTATCGATTAGTTTAGATAGTTGACGAGCACGATCCAACTCCGCAACGGTAATTACTGGGGTCTGCAACACCTCGTAAGGGGGTTGCGACGAGTAGCAAATCCCCAATTCAGCGGCTTGGCGACGCATGCGCGTACCAGGCAGGAGCTTCAACAACTCGAGCTGAATCTCATCGGCACCAAGTTGCACCAACTGTCGCACATCTCGAAAAATTTGCGACAATGTGTAGTGCGGCAACCCTGCGATAAGATCGGCATGAGTCTCAAAATTTGACATCTCACACAATCGCGCCAGCCCCCTAATGGCGGCTTCGTTGGCACCAATTCGCCCCGAGGACTCGATCACTCGGTCATCGAGACTCTGCATCCCAGCCTCAAGATGCAACAACCCATTGGGCATTGCCGAGAGAGCGTCGCACAATGAATCGGTGAGCAGCGCAGGGTGGATCTCGAGATGGAAATTCATCGATGGGAAGTCGCAAAACATAGCCAACAACTCCTTGGCACGACGTGGCGAGTAGTTAAACGTGCGATCCAAAACCCTCACATCGCGTATGCCTCGTGCGGCAATATCGGCAATTCGCTCGCGTGCCTGCTCTATCGAACGGTCGCGAATCGGTTTGTCGCCACCACTCACACAAAATGCACAGTCGTTGAAACACCCTCGCGAAAACTCCATCTGTACAAATGGCGCGCAGAGCGAGAAAAAACGGCTCGACTCAGGCGGTGGCAGCTGGGCAAAGTTGGCTACACGCGCCGCTCCATTGTCGCAATATCGACCCTCGGAGTCGAGATAACACAATCCAACTATCGAGGACAACTTCTCGCCCCTCAGCAGGCGATGAAACTCCACCTCGCCCTCGCCTCGAAAAACCTTATTAATAAATGTGTTGCGACGCAGAAACGACTCGTTACAACCATCGAACTCAGCCCCACCGAGGATGATCTCGACATGGGGCACGAGCGCCTTGATACGTTGGCAGATGCTCAACACCACATCGTGGTTGAACAACCACAGAGTGGCTGCGATAATCGTTGGCTGAGCCTCGTAAAGCTCGCGCGTCAACGCAAACAGATCGCTATTGATCGTGCCACTCACGCAGCTCCACTCATAACCGTCGTCACCCTCGCGACACGCCTCGATGGCGGGCAGAGCCAACGACGAGTGCGAGTAGGAGGCACTAATATCTAACCAAACAAGATTCATAAATACTTCATATTAACCCCCAAAAGTACGACTTTTTGAGTTATATAACTACTCGTGCAACTATATTTATATAGGCGATTTTGAAAATCAATAGAAAATACATATCTTTGATGCGGATTTGAATTGTGAAAACTAAAATTCAAAAACATGAAAACATTTAAATTAACAGCTATGCTGTTATCTTTGGTGATGGCACTCTGCTTTACATCATGTGAGGATTTGATCGAGGATGTGGATCTCCCCACTGCATCTGCAGCTACGATTTCGAGTGCTGAGGCAGGAGATGGTCGTGTGAAGGTCGCATGGGAGATTCCAGAGGATGAAAATATCACCAAATGTATGCTGATTATCGTAGCGGAAGATAACTCCGTGGCTCAGAGCAAAGAGTATACCGTTAGCTCACTGGAGCAGAGCTTCAGCGAGAGTATCACCAATCTTGAGGCTGGGACATATACGATAATGGTCAAGAACTATGGGGCTACCCTGATCAACTACACAGCAGTGACTACGGTTCTAACCGTCTACGATGCAACGACGTACGAGACAATTCCGACGATCACGGCAGTTACGGATGGCGACTGGAGCGAGGCCTATTTTACGGTGAAAAATCTACCCGACGATCTATATAACATAACCATTACATATAATAAAAAGGCGAATAGCTATCTTGCGACAGAGATTCCCGAAGATGGCATCATCACAATTGCATATGTGACAGATATCTTTGACTTCACCTATACCGCTTCGTTTATGCCCGAGGGGGGATTAGACGAGGTTGTGTCGCAGAGCATCGGAAGTGGCAGCATCCTACTATCCGACCCAACAATTCCAATCGTGGCATCGCCTACAGTTTCGAGCGCCAAGGCAGGAGATGGCCGAGCGGTGATTGCATGGAGCGTTCCCGAGGATGAGTATGTCACAAAATGTGGATTAACCATCACCGCATCAGACAACACCGTTGTCAAGAGCGTCGAGTACGCTGTCGAGAGCTTGGGACAGAACTTTAACGAGACCTTCACAGAGCTTGCGGTGGGCACCTACACGGTAAAGATCCAAAACTACGGAGATATAGAGATCAATTCGACGGCTGTGGTTAGAACAATAACCGTTTACGACGCTGCGAGCTATACATCGATCCCAATAATTACGGCAACGACAAATAAGTTGGGTGGCGAGATTGAGTTTACGGTGACCGACCTACCCGACGATCTATACTATATAACGATCTCATACAACGGTGATGATTACGAATTCTTCGCAACGGAGATCTCTTCGGAGGGCGATGGAGTGCTCACCATCGAGTATGTGACGGATATCTATGACTTCACATACACCTCATCATTCAAGCCAACGGGAGGTCTCGACGAGGTCACTTCGGCAAATATCGGACAAGGTAGTGCAACGACAATGATTTTTGATATTGTCTTCGATGGTACGACATATGAGATCTATACCGAGGTAGGATTTGCAGCCTTCTCGAATCTTGTAAATGGAGGCACGACGTATAAAGATGCTAATATTTATGGCGATGGCATCCCTACATTTGGAACGCTCAACAATAATATCAACGCTAAGTTGATGGAGGATATTGACCTTAGCACCATCTGTAGCGCGACACTTGGCAGCTGGACACCTATCGGCGATTGGGAGACCATAAATACATACATGTACTATGGCGGTACGTTCGATGGCAATGGCAAGAAGATCTCGGGATTGTATATCTCAACTGCAGATAAGTCATATCAGGGGTTGTTTGGATATACATCGGAGACGGCAGTGATCAAAGACTTCACGCTGGAGTCACCAGTGATTATCAGCACCTCGACGGCCAAAGATAACGCTATTTACATTGGAGGCTGCATTGGTTATGCCACTGCATCTACGATCTCGGGCATTACGGTTAACAACCCAACAATCTCGTCGGACGATGCAGGTATTGGAGGAGTCGTTGGATATGGCGCAGCCTATGCTACCGTTAGCGATTGCCACACCATCGGTGGTACTATCGCTTGGTCTGGAACCTACCTAACATCAAGTGGAGGAGTCGGAGGCGTTGTTGGCCGAGCACAGCTTACCGATATCTTCTACTGCACGAATAGCGCCACGGTAACAAGCGGCAGACTGGTTACATCTACCGATACAGGAGTTGGTGGAATCGCGGGGCGATGTGCAGGAAATCTATTTGTTGGATGTTCAAATTCGGGAAGGATCGAGGGCTACACTTGTATTGGAGGAATCTGCGGTCGTGGTCAGGCTGGTATCTTTATTGGTTGCTACAACGACACAGATGCGGAGATTGTCTCTACAGGAGACATGCACAGTGGCGGTATTGTAGGCTATAACCATGGTGCAGCAGGAATAGCTACTGGACATGCTCGAGTTTATGGATGCTACAACAGAGGTACAGTTAATGGCAGTGTTAACACTGGAGGTATCGCTGGCAACAATAGTATCAAGTATAGTAAGATTGCAGGTTGCTACAACATTGGAGCCATCTCTAGTTCAGATGATACGACTATTGGAGCGATCGCAGGAACGACGGCATACGATGGGTCACATACCACAATCTATACATCTTACTACTTGAATAGCACCTGTTCACTAGGTCTTGGAGGTACTTATGCCACCACCTTTGCAGGTGTGATGATCGGAGTTGACAATATCTCAGATATCAATACAGCCGAGGCTGTTGCTGCATTGAACGCTGCGCTTGATAACGTTTACGAAAATACAGATAATAAGTCAGGCACAACGATATTCCCAGATGGTATCGACACATACTGTAAGTATCGATGCAAGTGGGAGGTTGACGCTTCGGGGTCGGAGCCTAAGATTGTAATATACGATAATCCTTACTACGCGGAGTAATATATCACCTTACTCGATAGGAATTTACCCCTCCTCTCGAGTAATATTACTCAAATAAAAAAAGCTGAAATATGAAAAGAATAACGAAACTAATAACCTCTCTACTCTCGTTGGCCATGATCCTCTGCGCCACATCGTGTACAGAGGATTCAAATGTCGATCTATCTATACCCGATGTAGATCCATCGGTAATTGTCAATCTACAGGCAGGAGACTCTAAGGCAGCAATATCGTGGGTCGCACCAGAGGACGAAAACATCACATCGTGCTACATGAGTATCAAATCATCAGATGGCACGATACTCAGTAAAACTAAATATGATGTACTAATCACAAGCCAACGATTCAACGAGACCATAACCGACCTAGAGGCTGGGGAGTACACCTTCGTGATCGAGAACTATGGCACAACCGATATAAACTCGGATGTTGCCACCAAGAGTGTGACCGTTTACGACGCTACGACCTACACCTCGATCCCAACCATCACGGCAGCTACGGATGAGAGCAATAGCGAGTCGATATTTAGCGTATCCGACCTGCCCGAGGATCTATATAGCGTAACAATCAGATACAATCAGGCAAATTACACCTACGACTATGCGGATTTTGCGACAGAGGATATTACGATTGCATATGTTTCGAATGTTAGCAAATATACATATACAGCAGCATTCAAACCAGAGGATGGACTCGACGAGGTAACTAGCGAGAAGTCAGGAAGCGGCACAATCACCATAACAGGAGCGGTGGAGCCAGAACCTGAGCCTGAACCCGAGCCTGAACCTGAGCCAGACACACAGATCTACAATGGACTTATCCACACGGACGCGACGATCCTAAATATGAGTAAGATCATAGAGGCTCAAAACTTCTCGAGCGAGGCCTATAAGTGCTATATCTATATGATTCAGCACAATAAGGCACAGGCCGATTTCTCCTATACGGCCGTAGAGGATATGGATATTCAGTTGGCTGCAAGCAACTACGTCAATGATTTCGCTGCAATCTATATGAACGCCATACTATACGCCACAACAGGCGATGAGGATCATGCAAATATGGCTGCGACGATAATCAAAAATTATATGACTGCATGCACAATCTATAAGACATCGCCAACGACCAACACCCCTCTACTTGTCGGAGTGGGATATAGCCTCTTCTGCGCTTTTGAGCTGCTCAAGACCTATGGCACATTCTACGAGGATAACTACGACGAGTTCTCGGCATGGATTCGAGAGATGTATGAACCGATGTTTGAGTACTTCTACAACCTAACACCATATACCAATGGTAACTGGGGAATGACGGTTTCCAACACATACCTTACGATGGCCGCCTTCTTGAAGGATGAGGCGATGTATGAGGATGCAAAGGATAAATTCCTCCACCGCTACGACAACGGTTCGATGGATCACTATCTCGACTCTGTGACTGGTCAGTGCCAAGAGTCGGGTCGCGATCAGGGACACGTGCAGTTTGGACTCTCGCGTGCCGCTACGGCCTGCGAGGTTGCATGGAACCAAGGCGACGACCTCTACTCCTATAACGACAACGTTCTGCTCAAGGGTTTTGAGTATACGGCAAAGGTTCTACTCAACTACCTAAAGGGCACGAATTACGATGTTCCATATACAAAATGGACTGACATAACGGGTAAATATTGTAGCTGGAGCAGCATCAATGCAGGAGGAGGAGATAGCAACAACTACTACCGTCCATGTTGGTTCATCGCCTACAACCACTATGTAAATCGCATGGGGCTAGAGATGCCATACACCAAAGAGTTTATCGAGTACTCGGAGTGGGGAAAAAACCCTGGCAACTACTACTTCTACGACGGCACGTGGTTTGAGGCATTCCAATGGAACCACGAGTATATAGAGTAACGAGAGTTAAAGGGTAGGAGTTTATCGTCCCCCTACCAACAATAAATAATAGGGTTCTATCTAAGGTCACACACCATTCGTGATTTTGGATAGAACCCTTTTTTATTTTATTATGAAGAATGAATCGAAGCTAAAATATCGATAGCGATTGTATAATCCCATAATTTTCGTACATTTGTGGCAAGTTCTTACACTTCTAACAGTCGTATTAATATGTCAAAGTTCACTACCCAAACGCTCCCATTCGATGGGCCGATAATCATAACTCCCAACAGCGTGGGAGAGCCTCGTAACTACCTCACCGACATCAACGATACGGATGAGCTTCTGCCACTGTTAGAGATGGAGGAGGGTGAGGAGTTTGTTGTCCAGAGCGTTGAGACAATGCCTCGTGGTGTGCTGCGCGGCCTACACTTCAACCGCAAAACGCCACAGGGGTTGTTGATTGGTGCCACATCGGGGGCGATACTTATGGTCGTGGTCGACCTGCGCCCCGAGAGCAAAACCTTTGGCGCATCACACGCCATAGAGCTGTCGGCCGAGAACCAACAGATGATCTACATCCCCAAGTTCTATGCCCAAGGCCTGCTAACGCTCGAGCCACACACCGAGGTGGTGATCAACTACACGACCGAGAGCACCCCCAACAGAGAGTCGGGGATCATCTGGGACGATGAGATATTGATGATCGATTGGAAGTTCGACCGCTACGACATCGACTCAAACCGTCTAAACATGACGGCAAAGGATAAGAAACTACCGAGCTTCCGCTCCTACAACCAACACGACCTATGGCCAGGGCGCATAATCAAGAGAAGTTATGCGCTTAAACGTCTGCTTAATAGCAAGTTATAGAGTTATAACCATTCCGTTGCTCGTCCGCGTCGCTAGCGGATCGAGTTCATGCGTATGCTCGCCTTGACCAATGCTAGGGCGCGTATGCGACTCATCTCTATATCCTTATCGGCATGGTGCTGGTTCTGACTCACGAGACGAACACACTCTGGGCGATCGCTCTTTTGGATATATTTCACCGTAACATACTCCTCGCCGTCGAGATCTATCGACAACAGATACATATCGCCCCAGAAGATATCGCCAATATCGGACAACTGTTTGTAGAGCACTATATCACCACTCTTAAGCAGCGGATACATCGAATCACCAACGATATATATAGCCCCATCGCACTTTGGCAGATTGGGAATATGTATATAATTGACTGGTTTGGTATTGTTCGAACTATTGAACAGCGGCACCAAACCAGCCGTCCCCTCGATAGCATAGAGGGGCACACTCTGTAGCGGCACTGCCGAATCTGTGCGATGCATAAATGTCTTTAGATTTGGCTCGGCACTAAACATCTCACCCACACCACTCTCCACCCACTCGGGGTTGACATTAAATTCTTGAACCAAGATGTTTAGATTGCGAGCCGACAACCCTGCCTTCCCAGTTTCGATCATCGAGAGTGCCGCTTTTCCCACCCCTAGATGTTGTGCAAGCTGCTCCTGAGTCATCTCTAGTCGCTTGCGAATTAGCTTAAATCTTTCATTAGGCATCATAATATAATCAATTTATTTAATTTTTTAACTCAAATACTATTGCAATATCAATATTTTGATATTATCTTTGCAGCTACAAAGTTAAACCATTTATTATAAACAAACAAATTTTATAACAAAATTATCTCAAAAAATGTTCAAAATAGACAACACAATCTACAAACAGCTGGCCGAAGAGCTAGCGCAACAGATCCAATACAATAGATTATTCGCTGGATCTATCTCGATCGACACCGACGATGCCGACGTAAAATTTACCGCCACCCTAATCCCCCACTTCAAAACCATAGAGTTTGTCGACGACTCGGCCGATGTGCTAGACGACATCACACCCGTATGGTGGGAGGTCGATACCACGACACTCGACGGAAAGGTGCTAAACGACTTCGATTTTCAAACATTCAAAGAGTATATCTGCCAATGGTAAAGCACAAAACATCAACCACTTCAACTTGCGACACAAGTACAATTTTAGAGCCAAAAGAGAAAACAACTCAACAAAATAGCACAACGCCCGAACAGACACCATCGCTCGAGGAGTTTGCACGCACCATATCGCCCTCCATCGAGTTCGAACACTTCCACGAGATATACTACAAGTTGCTCGAGAGTTTCGCCATGGGCGAGATCCGCAAACTCATCATCACCATGCCTCCGCAACATGGCAAGAGTCTGGGGGCGACCACCATACTCCCAGCATATATGTTGGGGCTAAATCCCGATTTGCGCATAGCCATCGCCTCCTACTCCTCGTCGCTCGCCTCGAAGTTCAATCGTCGCGTACAGAGAATCCTAGAGTCTAAGGAGTACAACGAGCTATTCCCCCAGACCACCATCAAAAAGGGGGCAAAACCTGCAAACTACATCCGCACCAGCGAGGAGGTCGAGATCATCGACCACCAAGGGTCGCTACTATCGGTCGGACGCGAAGGGTCGCTCACGGGCAACCGTGTCGACTGTTTCATCCTCGACGATCTATACAAAGATGCTATGGAGGCCAACTCGCCCCTCATACGCGAAAACTGCCTCGAGTGGTATACATCGGTAGTCAAGACCCGCATGCACAACGACTCAAGCGAGCTGATCGTATTTACGCGTTGGCACGAGGAGGATCTAATCGGCACCCTCACACAGCGCGAGCGATACCACCCATTCTACGCCTTCGACCAACTCCTCTCGACACCCGATCAGGAGTGGACATATCTCAATTTCGAGGCGATCAAGACATCTGAACCCACCACCATCGATCCGCGCCAGATTGGCGATGCGCTGTGGCCAAGCCGCCAAAATGCCGACCTTCTGCTCCAAAAACGCGCCCTCGATCCCATGCGCTTCGAGTGTATGTACCAAGGCAACCCATCGTCGCGCGACGGACTGCTCTATGGCGACAACTTCAAGGAGTACGACGAGCTGCCCACCTCGATCCTGCGACGCGAGAACTACACCGACACGGCCGACATGGGCGACGACTATCTATGTTCGATCTGTTACTGCGTGGGCGACGACGAGCTGATCTACATCACCGACATCGTCTACACGCGCCAACCCATGGAGGTAAGCGAACCGATGGTAGCCCAGATGCTAATCGACCAATCTACGACGCGCGCCGCCATCGAGAGCAACAACGGTGGACGCGGATTTGCGCGTGCCGTGCAACGCCTCGCCCCACACGTCAAGGTGGAGTGGTTTCACCAGAGTGCCAACAAACAGGCACGCATACTCTCCAACTGTGCCACAGCGATCCACCGTCTACGCATGCCACGCGGATGGAAACAAGAGTGGAGTGAGCTTGCAGCCCACCTCACGACATATCGCCGCTCCTATCGCGCCAACCGTTGGCACGATGCGGCAGATGTTATAACTGGAATTGTTGAACGCGAGAATATATTGGCGAAAAGCGCCAAACGCTCTCTCACATTCATTTAAAAAAGAGTAGGGATCAACGGTCTGATGGGCTACACATCTCATCGAGCAGGTCGAGATACAGATTCTCTTTGCGACGCATCTCGGGGGCTTCGGCCTCCGATTTGTCGCCCTGCCCACAGAGGTGCAACACACCGTGGACAACTATTCGGTGCATCTCGCGCAGAGGTGTGGAGTCGAAGTTACGGGCATTATCCGCCACCGTCTCGACATCTATATACAATTCACCTGCGATAAATCGCATAATATCCAAATCGCTATAGTCGAACGTTATGATATCGGTATAATAGTCGTGTCCCAAAAATTCGCGATTCATAGCCAACAGACGCTCGGCCGAGCAGAAGATCACCCCCACATCTTCAAGTTCATACCCCTCACGTGCGGCCACCTCACGCAGCCAACGACCAATCAGCCTACGCTGCCCGAACTTATACTTGCACCCATCGTGGTGATAATGTATCGCCATAATTTTACCTTTTAAAGCAGTTTGCAGCACTCACCTTCTCCGTCGATTTTGGCGGATATAATCCAAAGACAATCTTATATTCGCTCTCCAACGTGATGATGTTTACCGACTCACCGATCACACCAATCTGTTGGTCACGCGCCACGACATCACCCTTAGCCACAGAGATTTGAGACAATCCGCCATACGAGGTAATATACTCACCGTGAGCGATATAGACATCATAATTATTGGTGATCTTATTGCGCTTCACATCCATCACCTTACCAGCATAGATCGAGGTCACCTTCGCACCACGCGCACCCAACACCTCGGCCATATTCTCCATATACTGCTTCACACGCCCCCCTGCGACAGGGAGTGTGAGACCCGAGGTCTTGGCCGAAAACGAGGCTCCCGTCTGATTGCCAATGACCAGCGCCTGCAACTTCTTGATCTCGGTATCGAGCTGACGCTTCGCCAATTCGCTCTGCTGCATCGCCTTGCGCTCACGGCTCGACATCGAGTTGATAGTCGCACGAGCCGAATCGACATCGCTCTGCAAACGGCTCCGCTGAAGTGTCAAATCCTTCACCACACCATCCAACTCCGCTTGACTCGCCACCAACGCCATACGCTGCACACCCAACTGTGCAGACAACGAGTCGATATGATCCATACGCTCTCTGCGCAACTCGGCCAAAGCCCTCACATTCGACATTCGATAGGCCAACTCATTGAAATCGCTCGACGTAAAGATATAGCTCAACAACGTGCGACCATGGTAGCTACGGTAGGCCTCGCGAACCATCTGAGCATACCCCTCACGCTCCGCCTCCAACTCACCGCTCAACGTCGTAGCGTTCATATCGAGTGTCGCCACCTCCGAACGCAGACGCACCGCCTCGAGTCGCTGCGCCTCCAACAGACGGTTACGCGTAGCAATCTGTTGAACCAACGCCCCCACACGCTCCTCGCTAGCCGCCTTATCCTTGCGAAGCTGTGCCACTTCGCGTTCGCTGCTGGCGATCTGCTTCTCCAACGTCGCGATCAAGCTACGCTGCTTATCTATTGCATCATCGGCTCGCGACACCTCAAACGTCAAGAGCATCACCACACACAATATAATATCTCTCAATCTCATATCCTCTACTTTTTACTTTTCTCTCGTCGCAACTGCGCCTCTTCGCGCCCCTCGGCCACTTGGTCGGCTTCAGCCCCCCACTCCGCGGCTCGACCCCAATATATGTCAGCCACTGCATCTTCGCCCAACACCAACAACACAGCGGCGTAGTGAAGCGCTATCTCCGAATTTTTATCGGCATCCAACGACACTGCACGTCGCAGCGTCAACTTCGCCTCCTCATACTCCCCCAGCTTATACAACACCCAACCATGAGTGTCGAGATAGGTTGGCGATCCATCGACCATCTGGGTGGCCATCTGCGACATCTCCAACGCCCGTTTCAGCTCTCTCTTCGAGCTACTGCCCACACTAATGGCATAGGCATAGTTATTGAGTGTCAACACATTATCACCCACATAATCCAACGACCGCTCATACGCCTCATAGGACTCTTTGGTCAAACCTCCAAACTGACACATATCACCGATCATGCACCACACCTCGCTGCGACGCACACTATCGACCGACATCTCCAACAATATATTATACTGCTCCAGAGCCTCCTCATAGCGACGATGATAGGTCAACATATGCGCCAACGACTCCACAAACGCCCCATTATCCTCAAACACCTCACACGCCAAACGGGTGTAGTGCTCCGCAGAGTCGACACGGTTGAGATAGCGCTCAATATCGATCACCATCTCGTAGTAGTACTCATGGGGTTCATCGCGTTCGATATGCCCTTTGAGCAGAATCAAAGCCACCTCCAGACTACCCTTTGCGATAAAGAAGTTGACCTGCATCTCGGCAACACGCAGATCACGAGGATACTCCGTCACCAGAGTCTCCACAACCTCGATCAAAAGGCTGCTCTGCGACTGCCACACCTGGCGATTCTTCAACATCTCCTCGACCAGCGCGATCTTCTCATCCAAACTCGCCTCGTCGCTGCGCAACAGACGCTTCAACACCACTAAATAGTCGCCATACTCCCCCCTCTCACTCATATATCCACCCAACGACACCAGTGCATTGAACGACATGGAGTCGATGCTCAACGCCTCCAAATACTCGACATAGGCCATCGAGTCGCGACCCATCGAGCCATACAGCTCAGCCATCGAGACTCGCAGATCGGCATCGTATGGCATCTGCGCAATCAGCTCCATCATCTGCTCCACAGCGCGATCCGATTGATCGGTCGACAACAACAACTGACGTTTTATATCCATCAAGTAGGGGTTATACCCCACTCGCAGCTCAGCTGTATCGAGCAGTGCGATGGCTCGCTGAGCCTCATTGGCCCTCTGATACAGAATAGCCAACAGTCGATAGGCATTGACATCGCGAGGCTGCTGCTCCAAGATCTGCTCGTAGACCTGCTGCGCCTTGGCATAGGAGCGTTCGCTCAACAGCGACCGTCCATAGGCATCCAGATACCAATAGTTCGCACTATCCTGCTGATAGGCCACAAGGGCATGCTGCGCAGAGCGCGATGCGTCGCTATACATAAATAACTGAGAGAGCGTATAATGCGCTGGTGCATAGAGCGTATCGAGACACAATGCCGACTCCAAATCACGCTGCGCCTGCGCCATATCGCCATAGAGGTACAACTGCGTAACTCCACGATTGGTATACTCCACGACGCTATCGACACGCGGCGTAACCTCCTCCACTCGACTCTGGGCACACACCCCCCACAGCGACGCAAAAGAGAGCACCACCATACAGATCAGAGTACGCAGAGTTACGGATACCATATGAGTTATGAGTTATGAGTTATAAGTATAGTTATAGCGCTTTATCAAACTGATTCAAGAATCGTACATCATTCTCGAAATATAGACGCAGATCCTTCACGCCATAGAGCAACATCGCAATGCGTTCAACACCCATTCCAAAGGCAAATCCACTATATCTCTTTGAATCAATTCCGTTCGACTCCAACACATTAGGGTCTACCATTCCGCAACCCATAATCTCCAACCAACCTGTACCCTTGCAGACATTACAACCCTTACCGCCACACAGATTGCACGACACATCAACCTCGGCCGATGGTTCGGTAAATGGGAAGTATGACGGACGCATACGGATCGTCGCACCCTCGCCGAAGATCTCCTTGGCGAAGTAGAGGATCGACTGCTTCATATCGGCAAACGAAACACCTTCGTCGATATACAGACCCTCTATCTGGTGAAAGATACAGTGTGCGCGATACGAGATCGCCTCGTTACGAAAGACTCGTCCTGGGCAAATCACACGAATCGGCGGATCCTCGCGCTCCATCGTGCGCACCTGAATCGACGAGGTGTGGGTACGCAACAAAATATCTGGAGAGCTCTGGATAAAAAACGTATCCTGCATATCACGAGCTGGGTGCTCTGGCGGAAAATTCAGTGCCGAAAAGACATGCCAATCATCCTCGATCTCAGGCCCATCAGCCACCGTATACCCTAGACGAGCAAAGGTCTCGACGATACGATTCTTAACTATCGAGATAGGATGACGCGATCCAACAGGCAACTGCGACGCTGGGCGCGACATATCGCCCACACTACTCGACGGTTGCTCGACAGAGGTCGACAACTGCTCTTTAAGGGCATTGATACGCTCCAAAGCACGACCCTTCACCATATTAAGTTGTTGTCCCAATTCGCGTTTCAACTCTGGGGCGACACCCTTGAACTCCTCCATCAAATCATTCAACTCACCCTTTTTACCCAATATCTTGATACGCAACTGCTCAACTTGAGCCAAATCCTGAGGAGCATACTCCTCCAAACGATGCAACAGATCCGCTATTTTACTCTTCATTTATAATATTTTATTAACGTTTATCTTGCTTTTGCACAAAGCTACAACAAAAATCTGGGATTAAGAAATTTCGTCCCAGCAAATCGCCATATACTCGCGCCATTGCACTACTCTATATCGTAGAGCATACGAACACCCGACTGCGTCTTGGCACGACGACCAACAATCGTATGCTCCACGCCATGCTGATCAACATAACTCAACTCCGCTTTTGTCGAACGAGGCAACGCCAAACTAAACGCGCCATCCGACTCGATCGACAACACGCCATCGCGCCACTCAACAAGAGCCGTCACACAATCATCACTTGCAATAATCGCGCAATCCGCCATAGATATATAACGGCCATTCCCCAAAAATAGTCTCTCCAATTTATCGCTAGACGACATAGCCACCACGCCATAGATACCCTCGAACTCCACACCCTTAAATGGCGTGCGCTCCGCCGCCACCTCCGTATTATTGAATATCAACTCGCGGCTCTTGTCGCTGTGGCAAACCTCAACCATCACCAAATCAGACGTGCGGCTATCGGTGTAGTTCACCGATTCGATCGAACGACCCTCGCTCTGTGAATATGGCTCATAGATAGCCACAAATGGACGATCCCATGCCTCGCCACTTTGACGCACCAACAACAACGGAATCTCCATATCATCGAGACTCTTTGGCAACACACCACTATACCCCTTAGCAACCTTAGGTGTCATAACCGAGAAGATCGTACGCCCCTCCTCTCCCTTCATCCAGACATCCATCGAGACCTTGTCGCGACCATCAGTAGGATCCAACTCAAAGGTTGCACGAATGTCGCCATCGTAACTCACCTCACGCTTTTGAGTCATATAGTCATACCCCTTGGCACGACCCCCTGCCGATGTCAAATCTTGGCTCTCGCCCATCGCCAACGCCTCGCCACCAGCGGCCGAAATGGTCAACGACTGACCCACATTGTGATACAAATATTCATGCATCTTATCACCCCCTTCGATCTTGCTCGAACGGAAGATGTCGACATAGTAACCGCTGCTCTCCGAGGTGCGAACCACACCATTGGTACGACGCTGCTGTGAATTGGTCGAGGTCTCGTGGAACGTATTATCCGCATACAGAATCGACACTTCACGCGCTGCATCGCCCCTGTTCGACACAGGGAAATATGACAACAGAGCATGTTGTGGCGACGACTCACCAGGCAACATCTCGGGACTACTATTCTTCGAACGGCCATCGACCACAACTGTATTGTGGCTCACCGCAGCCTTATAGTATTCACGATGGTCGGCCGACCAGTAGCTGCTACCACGACCCTTGTCGACACCCAAAACGTAACCCTCACCATACAACTCCAGACTCATTCCATTGTCGCTATTGTGGTTGAAACCTGTTCCTGCATTGATCAACATCAAGGCATTTTGGCGATCCAAACCACTGCGCAACATCGACAAATTGACATTGGGAGCGTAGAACAATGCCGAATAGAGCGAACTTCCGTCGGCTCTGATATCGCCCAGATCCTCAACATAGTTAAACAACTTATACATCGTCACACCACGCTTTCTCTCATAGAGCCCATTGGCCACTCGATCGTTGAGAACCGCGGCTGTGCTCTGCAACTTATCATCCATACCATATCGTTTATAAAACGACAAGAGAGATTCAAACATCGTATTATCAATCAGCGAATATCCATTGTCGCCAAATCCCGTAGTTCGAAGATTGGGCATCTCATACTCCATCGAAGCCACCGCAGCACGCTCCACGATCTCGAAATCGCACAGCAGGTTCTCCCCATCCAATCCATCGAGCAACAAAAGAGCCTCAAGCAGATCCTTGGTGGTGTTTGTCGAGTAGATAGGCGACTCGTTCCACATCGCTGTATTGGGGTCATAAATATCACGCACCTCTTTGAGTGCACGCTGACGCTCCACACTCTTATTCAACAAGAAGTCGGCATAGTACTCGCGCCCCTTGCCATTCTCATAGTCTGCGTCGCTCTCTAGAACCAATGCCAAATATGAGATGAAACGCGCTTGGAACACATTCCAGTTATTATCCGACACTCCATTTACAATCACCTGGTCGGCAAACTTCTGGAACACCGCCTGCATACGAGCCACATCTGCACGACGCTCATGCAGATAGTCGTACAAGAAGTCGTAGCACAAAGTCATCGAAGGGATCACACCTTCGTGGATCACCTCAAACGAGGTCAAACCCACCACATGAGCATTGCGAGTATCGCCCTCGGCCACAGGAGCTTCGCGATAGTACAACCCATCGGTAAAGACCTTGAGAATATCATATGCAAACTTTGCATATCGCTCATCGCCATCGAGCCAATACAAGAATGCACTATACATCGCCTTGGTTACGATCGAGACATTGATACCCTCTACCTTATGGGCACTCTTGCCAGTGTCGACCCACTCCCATGGAGAGCCTGGCTTAGTGGGATTTTGCAGATATATCTGATCGTCATTATAATCCATAAATGGTCGTATATCCTCCAACGACGGAGTACGATAGATGCTCGACCAATCACGTCCTCCCGTAAAACGAACCGTTGGCACTGGCGCATGACCCTCGGCACGAGAATACTCGCCACCATTAATGTAAGGGGTCGTATAGTGATTTTTCCAATACATCTGCAATCGCGAGATGATCCAAATGCTATCACTAACATGACGCTCTACATATTGATCCACCTGATCGTGCGCCATCTTAAGCATAGGTTTCGCCCACTCCAAACGCTCCATTCTCTCGACCACCTCGCCCTTTGTCATCGAGGGGTATGTACGAATTGTCTTGTCGGCAGAGGCCTCTGCGGCCAACGGCAATAGTGTTGCGCCTAGCAGCAGCGCCGAGATAAATAATCCTTTTGATTTCATAAAATATATTTTAGTTTTAGCATCCTTCCAGATCTGCAAATTTATAAAAAATAAGGTGAAAAATAGCGTAATTCAAGAATAAAATAGTATATTTGCGATAGATTAAAGTATAACGTTTAACCAAAATTAACTAAAATAAAAAACATGAAGAGCGTAAAATTACTTGCAACAGGATTGGCCTGCATGGCAGCTGTGGGAGCTACACAGGCCAAAGAGAGCCAACCAAATGTAATCTTTATCCTTGTCGACGACTTGGGGTATGGCGATTTGAGCTGCTATGGAGCGGATCTGGTCAGCACACCCAACATCGACAAATTGGCGGCCGAGGGTCGTCAGTTCCTCGATGCCCACTCAGCATCGTCGGTCTCTACAGCATCGCGTTACTCAATGCTTACAGGACAATATGCATTCCGTGGTTCAGACAACCCAAAGAATCCAAATGCTGGAATCTGGGGACCATTGGCGATCAACTCACAGCTAATCATCAAGGATGATCTATTGACTATGCCAGAGTTGATGCAGGCTCAGGGCTACACCACAGGATGTATCGGCAAGTGGCACTTGGGATGGGGCGCGACGACTCCAACAGATTGGAACGACCCTAAATCTCTATCTGTAGGACCTATGTCGGCAGGTTTCGACTACTCGTTCACAATTCCACACGTATCGAGTGCTCCACCATATCTATTCATCGAGAATGACCATATCGTTGGCGGCGACGCTTCGGATCCACTTATCTATGTGGGTAAAGATGGCAAGAATATCTCTCCGACACCAGACTATCCAGACAAGGTAGGCAATCTGTTCAGCGGTGCATTGGCGGCTCACGAGCTATATAAGGATGATGAGTTGGGCGAGAAGATGGCCGAGGTGAGTGTGAAGTGGATCAGCGAAAACAAGGACAAACCATTCTTCCTATACTTGGCAACTCCTCATATCCACCACCCATTCACCCCTGGTAAGAAGTTCTTGGGATCGAGCAAGTGTGGATTGTATGGTGACTTCATTCAGGAGATGGATTGGGTTGTTGGCGAGGTGATGGCGTGTTTGGAGCGCGAGGGAATCGACAAGAATACATTGGTTGTATTCACTAGCGACAACGGAGGAATGTTCCACATCGAGGGACAGAACGCCTTCAAGGCTGGTCACCGTCAGAACGGAGATTTGTTAGGTCACAAATTTGGCATATGGGAGGGAGGCCACCGCGTACCATTCATCGCACGTTGGCCAAAGCAGATCAAGAAAGGTTCGACTTCGGATCAGTTGATCTGCAATGTCGACATGATGGCTACGATGGCTGCACTTACTGGTTACAAACTTCAAGATGGAGATTGCGTAGATAGCTACAATGTGTTGGATGCCTTCACTGGCAACCCTAAGGAGATGATCCGTCCAGAGCTACTTTTGACATGTCGTCAGGCTGCACATCAGGCGATCCGCGTTGGTGACTGGGTATATATTCCAAAGCAGGGTGAAGGTGGATTTGGCGGCAGCAAGCCAGGAATGCATGGTTTCGGAGGTGCTCCAGCGGTGACGTTTGAGGGACTCGAGAATAGCGACATCGAGAATGGCAAGTTCAAGGCAGACGCTCCAAAGACACAGCTCTACAACGTGGTTGATGATATGTCCCAGACAAAGAATGTAGTTGCTGAGAATCCAGAGATCGCAGCTCAGTTGAAGGCTCGCTTGGCTGAGATCAAGAGTTCGACTACATCTAGATAATATTAACTATGAAAACGACTAATCTATTAACCGCTTCTTTGGCCTGCGTGGCCACACTTGGTGCTGCGCAGGCTAAAGAGAGCCAACCCAACGTGGTATTTATCATGGTGGATGATTTGGGATATGGCGATTTGAGCTGCTATGGCGCAGAGTTGATCAACACCCCAAATATCGATAAATTAGCGGCCGAGGGGCGACAATTCCTCGACGCACACTCGGCATCGGCAGTCTCGACTCCATCGCGCTACTCGATGCTTACGGGTCAATACCCATTCCGTGGATCGGACAAACCAAATGATCCAACTGCGGGCATTTGGGGACCATTGCGCCTCAACTCACCACTCATCGTCGAGGATGATTTGACAACCGTGGCCGAGGTGATGAAGGCTCAGGGCTACACCACAGGATGTGTGGGCAAGTGGCACTTGGGATGGAGCGATACAGAACCAACCAATTGGAACGACTATGAGTCGCTCAAGACAGGCCCTTGTTCGGCAGGTTTCGACTACTTCTTTGGACTACCTCACGTATCGAGTTCGGCACCATATTTCTTTGTAGAGAATAATGTGGTAGTGGGCGGTGACCCCGAGAATGACCCTATCCTATTCAAGGATAAGAGCAATCCAGCACCGATCACACCGACTCAAATCTACCCAAACAAGAACGCCAACAAATTCACTGGTGGCGTGGCAGCTCACGCTCTTTATAAGGATGATGAGATGGGCGAGATGATGGCCAAAAAGAGTGTGGCATGGATCAAGGCCAACAAGGATAAGCCATTCTTCCTCTACTTGGCGACACCTCATATCCACCACCCATTCACCCCTGGCAAGCAGTTCTTGGGATCGAGCAAGTGTGGCTTGTATGGTGACTTTATTCAGGAGATGGATTGGATCGTTGGCGAGGTGCTCAACACACTCGAAGAGGAGGGGTTGGACAAAAATACCTTGGTGATCTTTACAAGCGACAATGGCGCGATGTTCAATGCTGAGGGTCGCAATGCGTTCAATGCAGGACACCGTGCGGTGGGCGATCTATTGGGCTTCAAGTTTGACGTATGGGAGGGTGGTCACCGCGTACCATTCATCGCACGTTGGCCAAAGCATATCAAGAGCGGTTCGACTTCGGATCAGTTGATCTCGAATGTCGATCTATTGGCTACGATGGCTGCCCTTACAGGCTACCAACTCAAGGCAGGCGAGGGTGTCGACAGCTACAATATGTTGGAGGCATTGGTTGGCAATCCGAAGAAGATGATTCGTCCCGAGTTCTTGTTGACATCGTGGAAGGCATCGCATCAGGCGATCCGCGAGGGAGATTGGATCTACATCCCAGCCAAAGGCGGTGGCGGATGGGATAGCACAAACCCTAAGACTAACGCATGGGGAGGAGTATCGGCAGCGGCCTACGTGGGTCGTGAAAATAGCGACATTGAGGATGGCAAGCTAAAGGCAGATGCTCCAAAGGCTCAGCTCTACAACATCGCCAAGGATCTATCGCAAACCACCAACGTGATCGAGGAGAACCCCGAGGTGGCAAAGAGGTTGGCCGAGAAGTTGGCCGAGATCAAAAAGTCGACTACGACACGCTAGTTGATCGGAGCTAATAAATTCACAAAGATAGGGTGTGACTCAATAAAACGAGTCACACCCTGTTTTTTAGACATAATTGCACTACGACTGCTGCTCAACACCGCTCTGTTCGTAGTGGAATGGGGCGAAGGCCTCGCCATCCTCGCTATTGCGCCACGATGGTTTGCGCATGGCGTAGATCACAAATGGAGCGGCCACCACAACCACACACCCGACGATCAAAACCCCAAACCAGACAAGATTGCTACCCGTCGAGATCTGCCCTGGGGGGATAAAGCTCAATACAAAGGCCAACAGCGCACCCAAGAAGCCCATACCGCCCAACAGCCACATCAAGCCATTGCCACGCCCCAAACGGAAGGGACGCTCGGCATCGGGCATACGATAGCGCAAGACGATGGCCGAGGCGAACATCAACATATACATGATGAGATACAACATCACCGTGAGCTGTGAGAGGATCTGGTAGAATGACTGCACCGATGGCATGATGACAAATAGCAGACTCAGCAGCGTCACCAGCGCACCCTGCATATACAATATATTACGCTGCACACCACGTTTGTTGGCGCGCTGAAAGATCGGCGGCAGATAGCCTGCACGCCCCACTGCAAAGATACCCTTCGAGGGGCCAGCTACCCACGTCAATACGCCTGCCAACACACCAAACATCAACGCCACAGCGATGATGGGCGATGCCCACGACATCTTGAGATATGCGAAGTAGTTGTCGAAGCCTATCAATAGCGACTGCGTGAGGTTGATGTCACGCTGCGGAATGATAACTCCCAAGGCAAATGTGCCTAGGATAAAGATTGCAACGGTTGTGAGCGAACCCAAAATAATCGCTTTAGGGTAGTTGCGACTAGGGTTCTCGACCTCCATAACGTGTATACCCATCATCTCCATACCTGCGTAGAAGAGGAAGATGCTGCTGGCCAAGACGATATTGTCGAGTTTTGTAAGGTCCGGGAAGAAGCTGCCGTGCAGATCCAAATTGTTGTGACCACCGCTAGCCAAATAGACCACACCCAATATAATAAGTAGTGCGGCAGGGATGATCGTGCCAATAATTCCACCCCACTTGCTAATGCGCCCGACCCAGCCAAGACCACGCAGAGCGATGAAGGTGGCACTCCAATAGATGGCCAATACCACCACCAACGTAAAGAGTTTATTGGATGCCAACGCCATATCGGCACTCTCGTTAAAACCGATAAAGGCCAACGACACTGCGCCAAAGGTCAACACCGTAGGGTACCAGATGGTCGATTGAATCCACTGCAACCAGATGGCCAAGAAACCAGTATGCGCTCCAAATGCCTCACCAACCCAACGAAATACTCCACCCTGCTTATCCGAAAACATAGCGGCCAACTCAGCAGCAACCAACGCTGTAGGCACCAAAAAAACAACCGCTGCAAATAGATAAAAGAAGGCTGACGACAGACCATATACCGCCTCAGCGGCCAATCCTCGCAGGCTCACCACCGCCGTAATATTCATTACAGCCAGCGTAAATACACTTAACTTAAAACCCATTGGGTTTTTTTTACTCTCCATAAACATCGTATAATTTAGAATTCCTAACAGCTTAAACAATTATCGTGCAAAAGAGAAATCCAAAGCACAAAGAGCTATTAATCAGCATATATAAGTTTATCTTATCGGCTGATAAAAAATGATTATCAAAATTTTATACTATTTTTGATTTTTATATCTATATTTGTGACTGAAACAGGTATACATTTACAAACAATTAAAAAATTATACAGTTATGGCAATGAAATGGCGTTGTACCGTATGCGGGTACATTCACGAGGGAGCAGAGGCTCCAGAGAAGTGTCCTCTATGTAAGGTTCCACAGGAGAAGTTCGTAGAGTGCGAGGAGCAGAGCGAGGGTCTTGAGTTTGTAACAGAGCACAAGCTAGGCGATGGTAAGGGTTCTAGCCCAGAGCTTTTGGATGGTTTGATGGCACACTTCTCGGGCGAGTGCTCGGAGGTAGGTCAGTATTTGGCAATGAGCCGTCAGGCTGATCGCGAGGGTTATCCAGAGATCGCAGAGGCTTTCAAGCGTTACGCTTGGGAGGAGGCAGAGCACGCTGCTAAGTTCGCAGAGTTGTTGGGCGATGTAGTTTGGGATACTAAGACCAACCTATTCAAGCGCATGAACGCTGAGTCGGGAGCTTGCGAGGATAAGATGCGTTTGGCTCGTTTGGCTAAGGAGCAGAATCTTGATGCTGTACACGACACAGTACACGAGATGGCGAAGGATGAGGCTCGTCACGGAGCTGGATTCCAGGGACTCTACAACCGCTACTTCAAGTAGTCGACACACCCTCTTCGAGTAGGGGGAGGAGAGTTATTATAACAGCAGCGACCGCCTTGGCTTAAGGCGGTCGCTTATTTTTTGCTCGTATATAAATAGGGCGACCCTTGCACAAAAAAAATAGGGCGACCCTCGCACAGAGAGCCGCCCCACATTATCTATATTCCTAGAGCTGATCTTACATCTTCAACATCTCCTTCACCTCTTCGTAGACCGTGCGGCCGTTGAAGCCGAACTTATCATCCAACACCTTGAATGGTGCAGAGTAACCGAAGTGGTCTAGACCATGGACAAATCCACTATCGCCAACCAATCCACGCAATGTGATCGGCAGACCAGATGTCAAACCATAACGAGGCACACCATTGGGGATAACGCTCTCCTTATATGAGTCGGGCTGATCGCGGAATAGACCCTCGCTAGGCACATTCACAACTCGAACACTGATTCCATCCTCGGCCAACAGACGCGCCCCATCGA
Source organism: Rikenellaceae bacterium (assembly GCA_047174185.1). Taxonomy (GTDB): domain Bacteria; phylum Bacteroidota; class Bacteroidia; order Bacteroidales; family Rikenellaceae; genus Alistipes. The sequence continues at coordinate 55,148 of JBCQUH010000004.1, forward strand.
CCAACGTTGCAACCTCGGAACCCGATGCCAACAACACAACCTGTGGATTGGCCGAGTCGACAACCACATAACCACCCTTCGACACCTGCTGCGCCTCTTGGCGACGGCTGCTACCCAATGCTGGCAAATCATTAATATTTTGACGCGACAAGATCAAACCTACAGGACGATCCTCCGACATCGCATGTCGCCACGCCATAACCGTCTCGTCGCAGTCACCTGGGCGCAACACCACCATCGAACGATCGCCATCGTGGTTGCGCAGATGCTCCATCAAACGGATCTGCATCTCCTGCTCAATAGGCTGGTGCGTAGGGCCATCCTCGCCTACGCGGAATGAATCGTGTGTCCACAAATAGATCACGTGTAGACGCATCAAAGCCGACAAACGAACCGCTGGTTTCATATAATCCGAGAATACGAAGAACGTACCGCACACAGGGATCACACCGCCATGCAGCGCCATACCATTCATCACACACGCCATAGTCAACTCCGAGACTCCAGCCTGAAAGAACTTACCACTAAAGTCACCCTTCACAAAGGCCTTTGTACCCTTTAAGTAACCATCCGTCTTATCCGAATTGCTCAAGTCGGCCGACGAGACGATCATATTGTCAACACTCTCGCAATAGTGTGCAAAGACCGTTGCCGAGGCTGCACGTGTAGCCTGATTTGGCTTTACAGCTATTGAGTTATAATCAATATCTGGCACATCACCCTTCAAGAAGCTATCCAACTTAGCGGCCAACTCCACATTCTTTGCTCGCCAATCACCCTCGACAGCCGAACACTCAACCATCTGTGCGATCAACTCCTCGCGACGCGCAGCATAGATCTCAGCACTCTCGGCAAAGATCTCAAATGGCTCCTCGGCGTTACCGCCAAGCCCCTTGATAGTCGTTGCGAAGTCTGCTCCAGCGGCCGACAATGGCTGACCGTGAGTCGACAACTTGCCCTCGAAGCTAGCGCCATCCGCCCCCTGCGCACCCTTGGCCATCGTCGTATGACCGATGATAAGGGTTGGACGATCACTCTCGGCATTGGCTCTCACCAACGCAGCACGCAACTCATCGACATTGTGGCCATCGGCTGTCAAAACCAACCAACCCCACGCCTCATATTTCATCTTAACATCCTCGGCATCGACCTCATCTACGAGTGTCGACAACTGAACATTATTCGAGTCATAATACATTATGAAGTTGCTCAACCCCAAGTGACCTGCAATACGGCCTACACCCTGCGATATCTCCTCCTGAATAGCTCCATCCGAAATATAAGCATAGGTCTTGTGAGCCATCCACTCACCAAAGCGAGCACACATAAAGCGCTCAACGATCGCAGCTCCCAGAGCCATAGCATGACCCTGTCCCAATGGGCCAGAGGTATTCTCGATACCGCGCATTACATCCACCTCGGGATGACCTGGCGTGATACTATCCCACTGACGAAAACCCTTCAAATCATCCAAACTAAAGTTCCCTGCCAATGCCAAAACCGAATACAACATCGACGACATATGACCAGGATCCAAAAACAAGCGATCGCGATATGGCCAATCCATCTGCTGAGGATCGTAGTGCAAGAACTCTGTATAGAGAAGATTTATAAAATCTGCTCCTCCCATCGCTCCGCCTGGGTGACCCGAATTGGCACGCTCTACCATAGATGCTGACAAGATACGAATATTATCTGCCGCTCTATTTAACTTCGAATTATCAAACATAATTTTGGTATATTATTTCGTTTACTTTTAAAACTATTTAACTAGAAAATCCCGATGCCTCAACACGCTGTTTGGCATACTCCAACGTCACTACAAACTCCGTAAGTCCCTGTTGTGCCTGATTTGGAATATCGTACATCGACTCGATCATAATCGACTCGCAAATCGAGCGCAGACCGCGAGCACCCAATCGGCACTCCACAGCCTTGTCGACGATATACTCCAAAACCTCTGGCTCAAATCGCAACTCCACGCCATCCATCTCAAACAATCGCTCATATTGACGAACAATAGCATTCTTCGGCTCAGTGAGGATCGAACGCAAAGCCTCGCGGCTCAACAGCTGCATCGATGTCAACACTGGTAGACGACCAATCAACTCAGGGATCAAACCAAAACTCTTGAGATCCAACGGCGTGAGATACTTCATCAAATTCTTGCGATCCACACTATCCGTCTCGACCTTACCATAGCCCACCGCGCGCGTATTCAATCGCTGAGCTATACGCTTCTCGATTCCGTCAAACGCACCACCACAGATAAACAATATATTCTTCGTATTGACCTGTATAAACTTCTGATCGGGGTGTTTACGCCCACCCTGCGGTGGAACATTCACAACCGTCCCCTCCAATATCTTCAACAGAGCCTGCTGCACACCCTCGCCCGAAACATCGCGCGTGATGCTTGGATTGTCGCCCTTGCGAGCGATCTTATCTATCTCATCAATAAAGACGATTCCGCGCTCCGCCTCCTCGACCTTATAATCGGCCACCTGCAACAACCTCGACAGAATACCCTCGACATCCTCGCCCACGTATCCAGCCTCGGTCAACACCGTAGCATCGACAATAGTAAATGGAACCTTCAACAACTTCGCAATCGTACGAGCCATCAACGTCTTACCAGTTCCCGTAGGTCCTACCAACACGATATTGCTCTTATCGATCTCCACCTCATCTTCACTCACACCCTCGGCATCCATCACACTCAACCTCTTATAGTGGTTGTAGACGGCCACCGACATATAGCGCTTCGCCTCATCTTGACCAATAACATATTGATCCAACATCTCCTTGATCTGTGAGGGACGCAACATATCGGCCATATTCAACGGCTCGACACTCTTTGCCTTTGCCTTAGCCACGGGCACCGCACGACGCGACATCCCCCCCTCGACCAATATATGATAACCATTCTCGACACAGTCGTTACAGATATTCACTCCATCGACACCCGAGAAGAGAATCGACACATCCGAACGCTTTGCACCACAGAAATCACACTTATCCTCTCGCTGACCCCCTTGCTGACCCCCTTGGTCTGCTCTACTACCCTTTTTTGCCATAAATTATTATCTCTTTGTCAATACAGAGTCGATCAAACCATACTCTTGAGCCTCGGCCGATGTCATCCAGTAATCGCGATCGGCATCGCGCTCCAACTGCTCCATCGACGCGCCCGAGTGGTGCGAAATGATTTTATACAGCTCCTCGCGAGTCTTGACGATCTCACGCGCCGTAATCTCGATATCGCTCGCCTGACCCTGAGCACCGCCCAACGGCTGGTGGATCATCACACGCGAGTGGGGCAACGCCATACGTTTGCCAGCAGCTCCTGCGCACAACAACACAGCACCCATCGAGGCTGCCAATCCCGTACAGATCGTCGCCACATCGGGCGAAACCAACTGCATAGTGTCATAAATCCCCAAACCTGCCGAGACCGAACCGCCAGGTGAATTGATATAGATTTGGATATCCTTCTCGGGATCCGTAGACTCCAAAAACAACAACTGCGCCTGAATAATATTGGCCGCATCGTCATAGATGGGCGCACCCAAAAAGATAATGCGATCCATCATCAAACGCGAAAATACATCCATCGTCGCTACATTCAATCGCCTCTCCTCGGTGATTGTTGGTGACACATATCCGCTCTGGATCGACTCGAAATCGTGGAGTCGCAACGAGCTAATGCCGCAGTGCCCCCTTGCATATTTCTCAAACTCTGACATAATCTTAACTCTTAAGTTATAATATTCGTACTAAAACATCAACATAGCACAAACAAAAACTCTGCAAACACGAATGTTTACAGAGTTCAAAGGTAATACTTTTTATTGGATTGTCAACCAACTAAAAATATATTTTTTACATTTTCAAAGCCTCTACAGCCTTTCCAAACTCCTCCAACGAGATTTTCTTCTCGTTGACAGTAATCTTCGACTTCATCGACGCAATAACCTTGCCCTCGAACAGACGCTCGTAGACCTTCTGACCCTGCTGCTTGTCAGACAGCATCTGCTGTGCATAGTTAGCCAACATATCCTCTGGAGCCATGCCCATACCATACTGCGCCAACTGCATCTGAGCCAACGCCTTAGCCTCAGCAACTGCCTCCTCCTGAGTAACGGTAATCTCCTCCGTCTCGATCGTCTTTTTCTGGATATAGTTCCACGAGAACATCTCGATGAAACCTGCGAAATCACGCTCTATCTCCTCCATCGAGAAACGTCCCTCGTTGATCGCCACCAACCATCTCTTCAAGAATGGCTCAGGCATCTGCAAGTTAGCCTTCTCACGAACATACTTCGACAACTGAGCAGCAAACAAATTGTCGCTCTCGCGCGCAAGTTCAACTGCAATTTGTGCATCTACATACTCATCCAACTGAGCCTCCGATGTTACATCTCCCTCGGGGAATGCCATCTTAAAGAACTCCTCATTAAGCTCTGGATCGGCGAACTTACGGATGTTAGTAATCTCCAACTCAAACTCTGGGTTGATCGACTCCAACTCCTCCTCCTTAACACTCAAGATCGACGCACGCTGCGAAGCCGTCTTATACAACTCGTTGACATTCACCGTCATCTTGTCGCCCTTCACCTTGCCAATGAATGGAGCACGCTCCTCCTCGCTCATCGAGATAAGACCCACATAGGCATCCTCGATCTGCATATCACCATTGTCCAAAGTAACCGTCAACGCCTCGTCCGATGTCACCGACTCAGCATCGGCCAAACGGCCGAACTTACGAAGGTAATTCGAACGGTAGTCATTGTGCATAGACTCCTCGATAGCGATCACATTGTAATCCACCGAGTCGGCTGTGCTAAGAGCCAAGTCATAAACTGGTGCCTCACCAATCTCAAATACAAACTCAAACTCGGTGTTGTTGTCGAAGTCAAAATCACCCTGCTCCTCCGATGGGATCACATCACCCACGTAGTCGATTCCCTGCTCCTTTAGGTAGTCAAAAACACCCTTCGATGCCGACTGATAGGCCTGCTCTGCAAGCACTCCCTTGCCATACATCTTCTTAACAATACCCATAGGCACCATTCCTGGACGGAACCCTGGCACGTTAGCCTTGCGCTTGTAGTCGCGCAACACCTTATCTACGGCTGTAGCATAATCTGCCTCGCCGACAACAACTTTGATTAGCGAAACACCCTGTTCGCGCTGCTCTCTTACGATATTCATATCTTATTGATCTAAAATTATTTACACACTCCAATACCACATTCACAAATGTAGCGCACAAAGGTATGAAAAAATTTTCAGATTTCATAATTTTTCGTCGCATCATCACCCAAGGTGTGTTTTTTTTATTAAGGTGTCGAGTATTTCGAGATAAAAGATTATCTTTGTGAGTTAAAGTATATATTGTATATGAACACTCTTCGTCTAACCCTCTGGCTCATTGTAGCCATTGCCGCAACGACCAGCACAACGATGGCAGCCGTAACCCAATATGGCTACCAAGTCGTCGCACGCCTACCCCACGCCACAGATCGCTATACGCAGGGGCTACAGGTGGTCGACGGTGAGATGTACGAGAGCACAGGGTTGTATGGCGGTCGATCACGCCTCATGCGCGTCGATGCCTCGAGCGGTGCGGCTCAAACGCTCGCCACTCTACCCAGCGACCAATTTGGCGAGGGGATAACCATCTTGGGCGACACCATCTATATGCTCACATGGCGCGAGAACATGCTCTATATGTTTGACCGCACAAGTGGCAAAATAGTAGATACTCGTCAATACATGGGCGAGGGGTGGGGACTCACCAGCGACGGCCAACAGATATACATGTCCAACGGATCGAGCCAGATCACCATCCGCCACCGCGAGACATTCGAGCCGATCTCGAGCCACACCGTCACGCTCAACGGAGAGCCGCTGAAGCTGCTCAACGAGCTGGAGTGGATCGAGGGGCGCATATGGGCAAATATCTACACCACCGATTTCATCGCGATCATCAACCCCACGACGTGGCAGGTCGAGGGTTGCATAGATCTAAGCGGATTGCTCCCCGACAAGGATCGCACCGCGCAGACCGACGTGCTCAATGGCATAGCCTACGACGAGGCGACGGGGCGGATCTACCTCACGGGCAAGCTGTGGAACACACTATTCGAGATAAAAATTTTTGAGAGATAAATATTTTTTTTACGTGCAAAAAAACATCTACACCGCCCTAGCCGAGAAGATCCTACTTCTCGATGGCGCAATGGGCACAATGATTCAACGTTATGGACTCGCAGAGGAAGATTTCCGCGGCGAGCAGTTTGCTGCGTGGCACCACAAGTTAAATGGATGCAACGACCTATTGGTGCTCACACGCCCCGATATTATATCACAAATCCACCGCGAGTATCTGATGGCGGGAGCCGACATCATCACCTCGTGTACGTTCAATGCCCACCCCATATCGCTTGCCGACTATGGATTGGAGGAGTATTCGTACCAAATATCATATGCAGGGGCGGCCATAGCGCGTGCGCTGGCCGATGAATTCAATGCACTCAACCCCAATAAACCACGCTTCGTGGCAGGCTCCATTGGCCCTACAATTCGCACCGCGTCGATGTCGGCCGAGGTCTCGGATCCAGCCTCTCGTAAGGTATCGTTCGACCAGTTGGTCGAGGGGTATACCCCTCAGATCAATGGATTGCTCGATGCAGGAGACGACATCATAATCATCGAGACGATCTTCGACTCGCTCAATGCCAAGGCGGCACTCTATGCCATCGACACCGTGGGGCGAGAGAGGGGATACACCATCCCCACGATGGCCTCGGGTACGTTGGCCGACGCTAGCGGCCGCACACTCACTGGGCAGACTGTCGAGGCGTTTTACGCCTCGCTGTCACATGCAAAGTTGATTTCGATTGGTTTCAATTGCGCCTTCGGAGCGAAGCAGCTACAGCCATATCTCGAGCAGCTATCGCAGATCGCGAAGTGCGCCATCTCGGCCTATCCCAACGCTGGATTGCCAAATGTGATGGGTGGCTACGACGAGACACCCGAGATGTTTGCGGCCGATGTCGAGGAGTATCTGCGTCGCGGGTTAATCAATATCGTGGGCGGATGTTGCGGCACAACGCCTCAACACATCATGCGATTGAGCGAGATTACAAAAAATTACACCCCTCGCATAGCACCACACATCGACCTCTCGACAACGCTGAGCGGATTAGAGTCGCTGAGCATCTCTCCCGAGGCCAATTTCATCAATGTTGGCGAGCGCAGTAACGTCGCAGGGTCTGCCAAATTTGCACGTTTGATCCGCGAGGAGCGTTTCGACGAGGCGCTGTCGATCGCCCGTGCACAGGTCGATGCAGGGGCACAGATCATCGACGTATGTATGGACGATGCGATGATCGACGCATCGCACGCCATGGAGCACTTCTTGTGTTTGATGGCATCGGAGCCAGAGATTGCGCGTGTGCCTGTAATGATCGACTCCTCGAAGTGGGATGTTTTGAAGGTGGGGTTGAAGGTGTCGCAGGGCAAGAGCATTGTCAACTCGATCTCGATCAAAGAGGGCGAGGAGGAGTTTCTGCGCAAAGCGATGGAGATCCACCGAATGGGTGCCGCGGCCGTCGTGATGTTGTTCGACGAGCGCGGGCAGGCCGATAGCTACGAGCGCAAGGTGGAGATCGCACAACGCGCCTACAGGCTACTCACCGAGGCTGGATTCCCAGCCGAAGATATAATCTTCGATGCCAATGTGCTGGCCGTGGCCACAGGCATGGAGGAGCACGACGGATATGCCAAAGCCTTTATCGACGCTACACGATGGATCAAGGAGAATCTACCCTACGCCAAGGTGTCGGGTGGTGTAAGCAACCTATCATTCTCGTTTAGGGGCAACAACACGGTGCGCGAGGCTATGCACTCCATCTTTTTGTACCACGCGATCAAGGCTGGAATGGATCTGGCCATTGTCAATGCCCAGATGTTACAGATCTACGACCAGATCGAACCAGAGCTATTGGCGCGTTGCGAGGATGTAATTTTGTGTCGACGCACAGACGCTGCCGAGCGATTGATCGAGTTGGCAGAGAAGATCAAAAACGAAGCGAGCAACGACACAACGGCCAAAACGACCAACATCGTTGAGTGGCGCACACTGCCGCTCGACGAGCGAATTATGTATGCCATGACTAAGGGTGTGGTAGATCATATTGCCGAGGATGCACAAGAGGGTTACGAGCAGTTGCAATCGCCCATGCGCGTGATCGAGGAGCTGTTGATGCCTGCGATGGAGCATGTGGGGCGACTCTTTGGCGAGGGCAAGATGTTCTTGCCTCAGGTGGTTAAGACGGCACACGTAATGAAACAAGCAGTAGCACAGCTCACCCCCTATATCGAGGCTCTGCGCGAGGGCGATGAGTCGAGCCAAAGCAGCAGCGGCAAGGTGTTGATCGCTACGGTCAAGGGCGATGTGCACGACATTGGCAAAAATATAGTCTCGGTTGTAATGGCCTGCAACGGCTATGAGATCAACGATCTGGGGGTGATGGTCGAGACCATGCGCATTGTCGACGAGGCGGTGGCGTGGGGAGCCGAAGTGATCTGCATGAGCGGCTTGATCACTCCATCATTGGAGGAGATGATCCGCGTGGTGGAGGAGTGCGAGAGCCGAGGGTTGCAGATACCTGTCATCATTGGAGGTGCGACCACCTCGCCTATCCACACCGCGGTGAAGATCGCCCCCCACTACTCGGGAGTTGTGATCCATGCCAACAATGCGAGCGACAACCCTAAGATCCTCGCGCAACTACTAGGCGAGGAGCGCGAAGAGTATATGAACGATATTCGCCTCATGCAGCAGTCGCTGCGCGAGGAGTATGAGCGAGCGGTGCAACGTCGCAAACTCATACCATTGGCCACCGCTCGCAAGGCGGCAGAGCCACTGACGACGCAAGATATTACGGCACCACTCCATACGGGTCGATTGGTTCTACCCGATTTCGATATTTCGGATGTCGAGGAGCTGATAGATTGGAACTTCTTCTTCCCTGCATGGGGGTTGAAGGGTCGCTATCCCGAGATATTGGAGAGCGAGAGGTATGGCGAGGAGGCTCGCAAGCTCTTCGACGACGCACAACAGATGTTAGCCAAGTTGCGCGACTCACGGGGGCTAACGCTCCAAGGGGTCGTGGGGATATTCCCTGCACGCAGCGAGGGTGACGACATAGTGGTTACATCGACAAAGGGTGCGGAGGTTCGCATGGCGATGTTACGCAACCAGACTCAAGGCGAGCGAAACTCTTCGTTGGCCGACTTCGTGGCGCGCGAAGGTGATCACATCGGCTGCTTCGCATTGACGGCAGGCGTGGGGTTGGAGAGGCTCACAGCGGAGTATCGAGACTCGGGCGACGACTACTCGGCAATGTTGGCTAAGTTGTTGGCCGACCGATTGGCCGAGGCCTTTACACACAGAGTACACTCTTTTGTGCGTCGCGAGATGTGGGGCTACGAGAGTGGCGAGCTGCTAAGCGCCAAAGAGATTATTGCCGAGGAGTATCAAGGTGTCCGCATGGCCTTTGGCTACCCTGCCTGCCCCGACCACTCGCTCAAACGCGATGTATTTAGGCTGTTGGGGGTAGAGATGACCACCGCCATGAAGCTCAACGAGAGCAATATGATCGCCCCTGCCGAGTCGCTATGCGGATTGATATTTGCTAAGGGCGACTACTTCTCAGTTGGTGTGATCGACGAAGATCAGATAGCCGACTATGCGTCGCGTCGCGGAGTGAGTACCGATGAGGTGCGCAGATTATTACCAAAAAACATTTAGAAAAAGAGATGAGAGTTACAGATATTATAAAGGAGGCGATCGCTGAGCGTCGCACACGATTTGCATTTGAGCTGCTTCCGCCCCTCAAAGGTGCAGGGTTGGAGCGTATATACGAGGCTATCGACCCATTGATGGAGTACGATCCAGCCTATATCAATATCACCTTCCACCGCGAGGGTATCATGGAGAACACCGATAGCGAGGGTTCGACACAGTGGCACGTGGTGCGTCGTCGCCCAGGTACGGTGGGTGTCTCGGCGGCGTTGACCAAGCGCTATGGAGTGCCTACGGTTCCGCACCTGATATGTGGAGGATTGTCGAAGTACGATACGGAGGATGCTCTGATCGACATGGATTTTTTGGGAATAGAGAATGTATTGGCTCTGCAGGGTGACCGTTCGCAAAACGAGCGCCACTTTATGCCCCATCAGCAGGGACACTCCCACGCTATTGGATTGGTCAAGCAGATCGCAGCGATGAATCGCGGAGAGTTTATCGACTCGCAGACTCAGGAGAGCCACCATACCAACTTCGCAATCGGTGTGGCAGGCTACCCCGAGAAGCACTTCGCGGCCAAGAGTTTGGAGAGCGACATCCAACACCTACGCTCGAAGATCGAGGCTGGTGCGGAGTATGTCATCACACAGCTATTCTACGACAACAGCCACTACTTCCGCTACGTGGAGGAGTGTCGCAAGGCAGGTATTACGGTGCCTATTATCCCAGGATTGAAACCCCTCTCGACCTATCGTCAGCTCACGGTGTTGCCCGAGACCTTCGCATGTTCGATGCCCCAGACATTGGTGCGCGAGGTGGAGGCATACAAGGATGACAGCGAGGCTGTTCGCCAGATCGGAATCGAGTGGGCGATTGCCCAAGGTCGCGAGCTAATGGAGGCAGGAGTGCCTGTGTTGCACTTCTACACCATGAGCCGCACTACGAATATACAGCAGATTGCAAAGTCACTATTTTAAACCATCTACAACCATGAATACGATCGACCCCATAGCCCTGCGCCGACATCTGCATCGCTACCCCGAGCTATCCTACGAGGAGCACGCCACCTCGAGCTACATCTCCCAAGCGCTCAATGCGTTGGGCATCGAACATAGAGCAGTGGCCAAGACGGGCGTTTTGGCCAAGATCGAGGGGCGAGGCGATCTGCACCGTGCCGTTGTGCTGCGTGCCGATATCGACGCGCTACCTGTTCACGAGCAGACGGGGTTGGAGTACGCCTCGCAAAACGAGGGTGTGATGCACGCATGCGGACACGACATCCATGCCGCGGTGTTGTATGGCGTATTGGCCAAGTTGCAGGAGAGTCGCGACTTCGAGGGTACGATTTTTGGGGTGTTCCAACCAGGCGAGGAGCGCAACCCTGGCGGAGCGTCGTTGGTGTTGGCCGAGGAGCCATTCGAGGGTTACGATGTTGTGGCGGTTGTTGGCCAACATGTCGAGGGTCAGTTCGAGGTTGGGCGATTGGGATTTCGTTGTGGCAAGTATATGGCCTCGAGCGACGAGATACGCTTCACGATCCATGGCGTAGGCGGCCACGGAGCTATGCGCGAGCGGATCAAAGATCCAGTGCAGGCGGCGGCAGCGATGTTGTTGAATTTGATCTCGCTCAACAAAGAGGAGTTGGTGTTGTCGATCGGCAAGGTGGTGGCCGACGGAGCGACGAATGTCATTCCGCAGAGCGTCTACCTCGAGGGTACGATGCGCACCTTCGACGAAGAGGTTCGTCGCTCGACCAAGGAGCAGATCGCACAGATCGCACACCAAGTGGAGCAACAATACTCGGGCATAAGGGTCGAGGTGGATATCAGCCACGGATACCCATGTGTAGTCAACGACGAGCAACTCACCGCCATGGCGCGTGAGGAGGCTCACAAAAGATATAAGGTCGAAGATCTCGCACTTCGCACCACATCGGAGGATTTCGGCTTCTACACCACACGCTACCCATCGCTATTTTATCGGTTGGGGGCGGGGCCTAATGTGGGTGCACCCCACACATCACAATTCTGTCCCGACGAGGGGGCAATCACTGTTGGCATCGATTTTATGTATCGCATGGCACAAAAAATTTCAAAGTTATGAGAAAGAAGAGGATATCCAACTTCGACCGCAAGGAGTTTATACTAAATCTGTTGAGAGAGAATTCGGGGACGAAATATTCGCTCAAGCATCTAGCCTCGGCCGTGGGAGCCAACGACAAATCGACGCGTCGCGATGTGTTGGATATATTGTTGGAGATGGAGCGCGACGGGTTGGTCAAGGAGGTTGCACGCAGCAAATTCCAACTCACCACCAAGGAGCGCACACACTATACGGGCAAGGTCGATATGACACAGTCAGGAATCATATTTGTGAAGTGTCCCGACCTCGAAAGCGATGTACACATCGGGTCGTATAGCACGCTCAACGCCCTGCACCAAGATAGGGTAGAGTTTGTCATCAAACGTGCTGCCAAGGGCAATCGCAGTGCCGAGGGCGAGATCACGGCTATCGTGGAGCGTAGCAGCAAGCTATATCTGGGTATTGCCGATGTTCGTGAGACAAGCGTCTTTATCCGTCCTACGTCGCGCAATCTGCCCTACGATGTATATATCAGCAAACGCACCTGCCCCGATTTGGAGGATGGCAAGAAGGTGTCGTTCCGCATTGTTGAGTGGGAGGTTGGCACGAAGAGTCCCAAGGGCGAGATCGTGGATGTGTTGGGCGACGTTGGCGACAACGACACCGAGATGCACGCTATCTTGGCGGAGTACGACCTACCCTACCACTTCGATCCAGCGATCGAAGATGCTGCAGCGGCCATCGACGGAAAGATCACCGAGCAGGATTATGCGGAGCGTCGCGATATGCGAGGCGTGGTGACCTTTACGGTCGATCCAGCCGATGCCAAGGATTTCGACGATGCACTATCGGTCGAGAGGATGGAGGATGGCGTGTGGGAGATCGGCGTACATATTGCCGATGTGACACACTACGTTCGCCCAGGTTCGGCAATCGAGGCCGAGGCTCAGGAGCGCGCCACGTCGGTCTATCTTGTCGATCGCACAGTTCCGATGTTGCCCGAACGCCTATCGAATGAGTTGTGTTCGCTACGCCCCCACGAGGAGAAGTTGTGCTTCTCGGCGGTCTTTAAGATCAACGAAAATTTGGAGATCCTAGAGGAGTGGTTTGGCCGCACGGTAATCTACTCCGACCGTCGATTCACCTATGCCGAGGCGCAGGATGTGATCGAGACAGGCGAGGGAGACTACAAGGAGGAGGTGCTGACGCTCAACCGTTTGGCACAGAAGATGCGCGCCAAACGCTTCAAGGATGGCGCAATCGGCTTCGAGCGCGAAGAGATGAAGTTCGACCTCGACGAGAAGGGACACCCAATAGGGGTATACGCCAAAGAGGCAAAGGAGGCAAACAAGATGATCGAGGAGTTTATGTTGTTGGCCAACCGTCGCGTGGCGGAGTATTGTGCCTTCCGTCGTTCGGCCACTCGCAAGACACCTCGCACAATGGTCTATCGTGTGCACGACAAACCAGATGAGGAGAAGTTGGATTCATTCCGCTCGTTCATCTTGCGTTTTGGCCACTACTTCAAGGCTACGTCGGGGGTTGCTGTGGCACACGAGATCAACGATCTGTTGGCGCGAATCAAAGGCTCTACGGAGGAGAATGTGGTATCGATGTTGGCGATCCGTTCGATGGCCAAGGCGGTCTATACTACCGAGAATATTGGCCACTACGGTTTGGCCTTCCCATTCTATACACACTTCACATCGCCCATCCGTCGCTATCCCGATATGATGGTTCACCGATTGTTGGCGCACTACTTAGGTGGTGGCCGTTCGCTCTCGAAGGAGCCGATCGAGGAGCAGGCACAACACTCGTCGGATCGAGAGTTGGTGGCGGCCAATGCCGAGCGCGCCTCGATCAAGTACAAGGCTGTGGAGTTCATGCGCGACCGTATGGACGAAGAGTTCGATGGCCACATCAGCGGCATGAAGGAGTGGGGGTTATTTGTCGAGGTCGACGATACACATATCGAGGGTATGATCCCTGTGCGTGAGTTGGGCGACGACTACTACACCTTCGACGAGAATAGCTACGAGTTTATCGGCCGTTCGACACGTCAGACATTTACGTTGGGCGACGCGGTGAGGGTCAAGATCAAGAGTGCCGATCTGGGCAAGAGGATGTTGGACTTCTCGTTGGTGTGCAAGATTGGCGAGGATGGACAAGAGGCTGAGGCGATCGATTGGGAGTCAAAACCCTCAACACAAAAGCGTAAACCAACCGATAAAAAGAGAGCGAAAAAGGGCGAAAAGGGCGGCAAAGGCAGAAAGAGAAGATAGCGATGAATATCGACAATATAAATATAGACAACATATTGGATCGAGCCACGCGAGGCGAGAGCATCACCCTCGAGGAGGGGTATGCCCTCTATGAGCGAGTGGCATTGGGGGAGTTGGCCGCTGCGGCCGACGAGCGACGACGGGCGGTGGTGGCCGATGAGAGTGTGGTGACGTGGCAGATAGATCGCAACGTCAACATAACGAATGTCTGCATCAGCGGCTGTAAATTTTGCAACTTCCATGTCAAGCCCCACCAGCGTGAGCGCCACTTCACCACCACCATCGAGGAGTATCGCACCAAGATCGAACGCATGATTGAGTTGGGTGGTGACCAACTACTGCTACAGGGAGGGTTACACCCAGAGCTAGGTATCGGATTCTACGAGGAGCTGTTTCGCGCGCTCAAGGCGCTCTACCCCACCATCCGTCTACATGCGTTGGGGGCACCCGAGGTGTCGCATATTGCACGTGTGAGCGGTATCTCGACCATCGAGACTCTAGCGAGATTGCGCAAGGCGGGGTTGGATTCACTGCCTGGCGCAGGTGCCGAGATCTTAGATGACAAGGTGCGACGACACATATCGCCTGCCAAACCGAGTGTCGAGGAGTGGCTGAGGGTGATGCACGAGGCTCACACGATCGACCTCCCCACCTCGGCCACGATGATGTATGGCCATGTGGAGAGCGAGCGCAACCGTGTGGAGCACTTGTTCAAGATTCGCGACCTTCAGGCGCAATCGCCCGAGGGGAGCTACGGCTTTATCGCCTTTATCCCATGGATCTTCCATTCGACGGGTACACCGTTGGAGCGCGAGGGGGTCGAGTCACACTTCTCGCCACTGGAGTATCTGCGCATTATAGCGGTGAGCCGCCTAGTGCTCAACAACATACGCAATATTCAAGCATCGTGGTTGACCGTGGGCAAAGAGACGGCACAGATTGCGCTGCACTCGGGGGCGAACGACTTTGGATCGATCATGATCGAGGAGAATGTCGTCAGCTCAGCAGGTGCCAACCACCACTTCGATGCCGAGGGAATACAAGCAGCCATCTGCGAGGCAGGCTTCACACCACGACTACGCAACCAACTCTACGAATATAGGGGACTTCTAAAAATTAACGCTTTGATATTTAGATAATTATCACTATCTTTGTGTATTGTTTAAATCTATAAT
>JBCQUH010000043.1:0-16291 GCA_047174185.1 Rikenellaceae bacterium
ATTTAACTTTGATGTCAGATAAACGCTTCAATTTAGGACGTTACGGGTTCTTGTCCTAAATTTTGGAGTAAAAAATGAAAAATTAGAACCCTCCTATAGATAGATATGAAAAAACTACTAACACTATCGGCCACATCGTTAGCTCTAGCGGCTTCGGCTGCACAACGCCCCAACATTTTGTTGGTGACGTGCGAGGATATTAGCCCATATTTGGGCTGCTACGGTGACGAGGTTGCCACCTCACCCAACATCGACCGCTTTGCGAGCGAGGGTGTGATGTTCACCGATATGCACACCACAATCGGAGTTAGCGCCCCGAGTCGCTTTGCTATTATCACAGGTATGTACCCCTCGGCGATGGGTGCCAACTATATGCGAACTTACGTCAATATCGAGACTAAGCCCGAGCAGTACCCCGAGGGGTTGACCCCCTATCAGGTTATTCTGCCCGATGAGGTGAAGGCATTCACGGAGTATCTGCGCGAGGAGGGCTACTACTGTATAAATAATGGCAAGAGCGACTACCAATTTAATGCCGCCAAATCGACATGGAACGAAACGGGAGGCAAGGCAAGTTGGCGAAACTGCCCCGAGGGGATGCCATTCTTCGTGATGTCCAATTTGATGGAGACCCATGAGAGTCGAGTGTGGGTTAGTGCCCAAAAACCCATCACCACAGACCCCAACGACATAGTTGTGCCGCTATACTACCCCGACAACGACACCATCCGACGCGATATGGCCATAATGTATAGCAATATTACACGCATGGATCAACAGTTCCAAGATATTCTGGATGCACTCGAGGAGGATGGTTTGGCCGACAATACGATTGTGATATTTATGTCCGACAACGGAGGGCCACTGCCGCGTCAAAAGCGAGCAATATACGAGAGCGGCACACGTGTACCATTCATCGTGAGGTATCCCGATGGAGAGAGTGCAGGGGTGGTGAATAGTGAATTGGCGATGTTTGTCGACATATCGGCTACCATCCTATCGTTGGCAGGCATCGAGCCACCGAAGCATCTACATGGCGAGGCTTTGTTGGGCAAGTACAAACACAAAAAAGAGCGCGACTATATCTATGCAGCACGCAACCGTGTCGACGAGAAGTATGACAATCAGGCCGCTGTGCGCGACCATAGATTCCGCTACATCCGCAACTACGACATCGACCACCCCAACTACATAGGTGTGGGGTATCGTCTAAGCATGCCGATGATGCGCAATGTGTTGGAGCTATACGAGAGGGGGGAGCTAAACGAGGCACAGTCGCAGTGGTTTAGCCTGCCGCGCCCTGCCGCGGAGTTCTACGACGACGTAGCCGATCCACATAGCGTCAACAACTTGATCGACGATCCACAGTATGCCGAAGATA
Organism: Rikenellaceae bacterium; assembly: GCA_047174185.1. Taxonomy (GTDB): domain Bacteria; phylum Bacteroidota; class Bacteroidia; order Bacteroidales; family Rikenellaceae; genus Alistipes. The sequence continues at coordinate 1,382 of JBCQUH010000043.1, forward strand.
TTGCACGTCTAAAGGCGGAGCTAGATCGTTGGCTCGCGGAGGAGAACCCCGACTGGTCGCTGTCGGAACAGCAGCGACGAGAACTCATACTCCCCAACAATGGAGAGCAACCAGTGCTCGCCCCACCGACCATATCGAAGAGGGGCAAAACACTAGAGATAACGTCAGATAATAGTGGAGCATCTATTATATATAAGGTAAACGGCCATGGTGACACCAAGAGTAGTTGGTATCTCTACACCTCGAAGATCAAGGGGCTAAAGAGTGGTGACGTGGTGACAGCCGAGGCAACACGCGCAGGATATAAGAGCAGCACAACAACAAAGTATATATTTAAAGCAAGTAGATAATGTACCAAAATCTGCGCGAATTTATCGATAGGCTCGAGCGCGAGGGCGAACTACAACGTATCTCGACACGTGTCGACTCCGAGTATGAAATCTGCGAGATCACAGATCGAGTGAGCAAGAGCACGGGGGGGGGCAAGGCACTCTTGTTTGAAGATGTAGCCGAGGGGTTCCCCGTCCTCACCAATATGATGGGTTCCGAGCGTCGTATGCAGTTGGCAAGTGGCGTAGAGCGACTGGAACTTCTTACGCGACGTATCGACGAGATGTTGAACGATGCTACCTCACCCAAGAATACGATATGGGATAAGTTGCGCACGCTGCCGATGTTGAGCGATGTGGCCAAGTGGCTGCCTCGCACCTCAACGAGTCGTGGCGAGTGTCAGCAAGTGGTTCTACGGGGTGAGGATGCCAAGCTGTCGCTGCTGCCGATCCTGCGGTGTTGGGGCTACGACGGAGGACGATTTGTAACCCTCCCGATGGTCAACACCATCGACCCCGAGACGGGCAAACGCAACGTAGGGATGTACCGCATGCAGGTGATGGATGACCATACGACGGGGATGCATTGGCACCTACACAAGACGGGAGCACGCCACTACGACTCCTACAAACGACGCGGCGAACGGATGCCGATCTCGGTGGCGTTGGGCGGAGACCCTGCCTACACCTACGCTGCGACGGCTCCGATGCCCGACAGCATGGATGAGTATCTATTGGCTGGATTCCTGCGCGAGAGGGGGGTGAAGCTGGTCAAGAGCATCACCAACGATATATATGTGCCTGCCGATTGCGACTTCATAATCGAGGGGTATGTCGACCCGACGGAGGAGAAGGTGGTCGAAGGTCCTTTTGGCGACCACACGGGTTTCTACTCGCTGCAAGATCGCTATCCACTCTTTCACGTCACGGCAATTACACATCGTCGCGATGCGATCTATCCAGCGACGATCGTTGGTGTGCCACCGCAGGAGGATGCATATATTGCGATGGCCACCGAGCGCATATTTCTCTCGCCCATCCGCTTTGCGATGTTGCCCGAGGTGTGCGACATGACGATGCCCGAGGCTGGCACGGCACACAACATCGCCATCTTCTCGATCGAGAGACGATACGAGGGTCAAGCTCGAAAAGTGATCCAGTCGATGTGGGGGGCTGGGCAGATGATGTTCAACAAATATATGGTGGTCACCGACCACACGTGCAACATACGCGACAAGGGGGAGTTGGCGCGACTCATGCGCAACGTAGATATCAAGCGCAGCGTGGTGCGCAGCGAGGGGGTCTACGATGTGTTGGATCACGCCACAGCGACGCTGGGCTATGGCGGAAAGTTGGCACTCGACCTAAGCTCTACGGAGAGTCATGATACCACACCACGCAGCGTAAAGTACCCTGCTGAGATGGCTGTGGATCGGTCGTTGGTAGATGAGTGGTCGACACTGGTGTTGTTTGCATCGCCACGCGCGCAGATAGATCAAGCGATGGCGGAGGTGGAGGGTGTCAACTTCATCGTGTTGCTCGACGAGGCGGCCGAGGGGGTTGTGAGCCACTACGACATATTGTGGTTGGCGGCGGCCAATAGCGACCCACGACGCGACGCACACATAACGGCCAACGGAGCATTGGCGATCGACGCACGCAGCAAGGTGCCAAGCGCAGAGGGCAACCCCGACCGCTTCCCAAATGTCGTGACCTCGCTACCCGAGACCATCGAGTTGGTCGATAGACGGTGGGGGGAGTATGGGCTTGGAGAGTTTATAGAGAGTCCATCGAGACACTATCGAAAATTGTTACTATCGGAGGGTGAGCAGTGGCAGGTGGATTGAGACCAGCCGAGCGACACAGCATCGCGGTGTTGGTACTGTTGATCGTAATCGCAGTGTTGATCGCACATCGCAACGATCGGCAGAGGGTGGACGACCACACCCCTGAGGAGGTGGAGATGGTGGCGGAGGTGGTGCAAGAGTACCTACCTTCACCACCGAAACTCGAGACCTTCGACCCCAACACGGTAGAGCTTACGACACTTCTCAAGATGGGGTTAACCAAGAGTGAGGCGGTCAGCCTACTGCGCTATCGTGCTGCAGGTAAGGTGTTTCGCATCAAGGAGGAGTTGATCCTATGTTGGGGCATTAGCGACTCGTTGTACTTTGCGCTCGAGCCATATATCGCAATCGGCGAGGAGTTCCGATACAAACGCGACTCCGTAGAGACAAAAACCTATGCCGCGGATCGCAAAACGGAGGAGTATGAAGAGGCTCAACCCTTTATGCTCGACACTGTAGGGGCGGAGTATATCGCCTCGTGCGGATTGTTGAGCCTACGCCAAGCCGAGGTGTTGCTGCGTTGGCACGCCACCAGCCAGATCGCCAACGAGGCGGAGCTGCGCGAGTGCTATGTGGTGTCGGACGAGGCGGCCGCACGGATGGTCAAATATATCATCTTCCCCGAGGATAGCGTAGCAGAGGTTGCAGCTGCGGCACAAACCCCTAACACAGAGCCGCAACCCCTCATCAACCTCAATACGGCCGACTCCGCAACCCTACGTTCGGTGCGAGGAATCGGTGCCAAGAGCGTTGAGGCGATCATTCTCAGACGCGAGGAGTTGGGCGGATTTCACTCTGTCGATCAACTTTTGGAGCTAAATGTTATCATGGAGAGCAATTTTGAGAAAATAATTTTACAAATTTTCGTCGATAGTTGTGATATTTCAAAAATAGATGTTAACTTTGCATCCGCTAAAGAGTTGATAAGCCATCCATATATAACAAACAAGATGGCACGACGAATATTACACCTAAAACAACTGAAAGGGGGCTGGAGCAACATAGAGGAGATGGTAGAGGATAAAATATTTTCATCTGAGGAGGCACAACATGTGCGTCCATATCTAGATTTTGTGTTGCCAGAGATATAACAATTTCAGAGTAATTAGAGCAAAATGGTCGTAGACGACTAAAAACAAAGAGTAAAAAAACATTAAAAAAGTATCATATTATGATTATCATGCCAGTTAAAGAGGGCGAGAATATCGAGAAAGCCCTTAAGAAGTTTAAGCGTAAATACGAGCGTACAGGAGTTTTGAAGGAGCTTCGTCGTCGTCAATATTTCACTAAGCCATCGGTTACTAAGCGTGTCGCTAACGCACACGCAATATATGTAAACGGCTTGAACCGCGACGAGGAGTAGACCTCATAAAAGATTATTAGATCTAAAGCGGTTATTAAATCTAGATAATAGATTTAAATATAAGTTTGGCAATGTTATTGCTTAAGAGTATTTGGAGTGTTCCAAATACTCTTTTTTTGTATCATTATACAATATAATTACAATAAATCAATCGTATTGTTTGCGGTATTGTATTTTTATTGTATATTTGACATGTAAAACCAAAACGACTAGCAAAATTTATATACCTATTATTAATATCTAATAACAAAACTTTATGGAGAATATTTCCTCTAATACCGCCAAGAGAACGGTGGTGAAGTACACTACACACACAAACGTTGGGCTAGAGCCAACACAATACTCGCAGTACGCAATCGGATATGTATTGAGCGGCGAGAAGTATATCCACGACAACGAGAAGCTAATCCGCGTCTCGCAGGGCGAGGTGTTCTTTCTGGGTGTGGGTACTCACTACATAGAGAACATCCCAGTGGTCAACGAACTATATGAACAGATAACCTTCTACTACACCCCCTCGCAGATGCAACAGATCATCGCCTCGATAGACTCCGACATACACGAGGTGAAACTATCGCCCGAGATGGTGAGTAGCAATGTGGCGGTCGAGCGGCCAAACAAGATCCTCAGAAACTTCTTTATTGGTGCCAACAACCACTTTGAGTATGGAGGATTCATTGTCAACCCCGATGGCGAGCGGATCAAACTGATGGAGCTTGCACTCATCATCCTATCCGAGCCAAAAAGCCAACTCAACAAGATGCTACTCAATAGCCTCGACCACGACAAAGCGCAGTTCGAGCGGGTGATACATAGCAACATCCTCAACGACAAGACAATCGAGGAGCTAGCCACAGAGTGCAACAAATCACTCACCTCTTTTAAGAAGGAGTTTAAACATATATTCCAACTACCACCCCACCAGTGGTATCTGCATCAACGACTGCTCTATGCACGATTGTTGCTCAAGACAACTCGCAAATCAATCTCGCAGGTGGGCGGCAACTGCGCCTTCCCCAACACCTCGCACTTCATAAAGCTCTTCAAGCGTCAATATGGATATACCCCTGCCAACTATCGCTCGAAGCAGCTCGACGAGAGCACACAACAACATATAGCACCACCACAAAGACACCATGAGGCTATAACCATGGGCTAAAAGTTGTGGATAACCCAGAAGGTGAGAGGCAAAATATTTCGCTTCTCACCTTTTTTTTGTACATTTGTCTCAATAGTAATTTATTTAACCATTGATAATATGCAGATAGATATAACGAAGGTTCAACAACTAGGCGAACTGCTCGCCGCCAGAGAGAGTCAAAACATAGTGATCGTAGCACATACAAACCCCGATGGCGATGCCCTCGGATCAACCCTCGCATGGGCACGTGTGCTGACCCAAAAAGGGCACAACGTAAGCTGCATAGCACCCAACAAATATCCATACTTCATGGAGTGGATGGAGGGTATCAAGGATTATATCATCCATCGACTCGACGAACAACAGGCCAAAGAGGCGATCGACAAAGCAGACATCATCTTCTGCATGGATTTCAACACCACAGGCCGCCTCGAGGCACTCGGTGAGCTAATCGACGACAACAACACAGCGAAACGTGTGTTGATCGACCACCACCTAGCACCATCACCCAACTTCGACATCATATTCTCATACCCCGAAGAGTCGAGCACCTGCCTCATAACATACTCGCTAATCGTGGCTTATGTCTCGGCTGAGGCGATCGACAACACAACTGCAAACCTGTTATACACTGGTATAATGACCGATACAGGCAACTTCTCATACGCCAACCTATCGCCCGACCTATTCCGTGCCGTGGCAACACTCGTCGAGCGTGGAGCCGATATTCCACGCATAAACCAACTCGTGAATAACTCCTACAGCCTCGACCGCGCAAAGCTATTCGGATATGTCGTGAACCGCAAAATGGAGGTGGTCGAAGAGGGACGCGTAGCATACATCTCTCTCACCGAGGCCGAAATGCGACGATTCAAATTCCAACCTGGCGATAGCGAAGGGTTCGTCAACTTCCCCCTCAGCGTCGCCTCAATGCAAGTATCAGTGCTATTCACCGCACACCGCGGATTCGTCCGCGTATCCCTGCGATCTCGTAAACACATCGACATAAACTACTTCGCAAAAAAATACTTCAACGGCGGAGGTCATAAAAATGCCGCAGGAGGAAAATCATTCTTCCCAATGGAACAAACAATCGAACACTTCAAAAAATCAATCGCCGAATTCATCTCCCAAGGCGGATTCTGTGAGTAACCTTATAATAGTAGTATTCGATAGGTAAGGTACGAGAACTGCCTTCGACGGGCAGGGATTGCACCCCTGCAGGTGCTTGAGATACTTCGTATCTCTTTTGCATGAACGATTTTTATATAAGTTGAGGGGTAGATGATCTTAAAAGATCATCTACCCCTCAACTTAATTTAGATCCGATTATATAAGAGAGAAGCGCAGCTTCTAAAAGCTCAGCGGGGAGCACCCCGCTCGCCGAAGGCAGTTCTCGTACCTTACCTATCGAATACTACTATCATAAGCCCACTTCACATAGATTGCACCCCATGTGTAACCGCCACCGAATGATGCTAGGATTAGGTTATCGCCTGGTTTGAGAGTATGTTCGTAGTCGCTCAGGCACAATGGGATTGTAGCTGCGGTGGTATTACCGTTGCGATCGATATTGATCATACACTTCTCGCGCTCGATACCCATACGATGGGCTGTAGCATCGATGATTCTAAGGTTTGCCTGATGAGGCACGAGGTAACGTATATCGGCTGATGACAATGAGTTACGCTCCATCACCTCGACCGACACATCGGCCATGTGAGACACTGCTGCTTTGAATACGTGTTGTCCATCCTGAGTAATCGTGTGCCAGTTGTTGCGAAGTGTCTCCTCGCTAGCTGGGTATCGTGAACCTCCAGCCTTCATGAATAGGTGCTGTGCTCCCGAGCCATCCGAATGTAGTGAATGGTCAATGATACCCGACCCATCGGTGCTAGGCTCCAGCAATACGGCTGCTGCGCCATCGCCAAAGATTGGGCAGGTGTTACGATCTGTATAATCGACGATTGACGACATCTTATCGGCACCCACGACGATCACCTTCTTCGAGGTATTTGACTCGATGAACTTAGCGCCCGTAGTCAGTGCGAACAAGAATCCAGAGCACGCAGCAGATATATCATATGCAAATGCATTTTTGCACCCTGTCTGATCGGCAATCAAATTGGCTGTCGATGGGAATAGCATATCGGGGGTCACCGTAGCGCAAATGACCAAATCGACATCCATCGGATCGGTACCCGTCTTCTCCAACAGCTGTGCCACTGCTTTCGCTCCCATGTGAGATGTTCCCATCGCCTCACCCTTAAGGATATGGCGTGTTTTAATTCCGATACGTGTCATGATCCACTCATCCGATGTGTCGACCATTGTGCTTAGCTCCTCATTGGTGAGGATATACTCGGGCAGGTAACTTCCTACGCCAGTAATTGCTGCTACTGTTTTCTCCATTGTAACTTAATTTTATTTATTCGATGCCTCCTACTTTACGAATGCCTGTTGCATCTTCTTTGCCACATCCACCTTGACACACCTCTCGGTGGTAAGGATCATGCTCGAAATTGCAAGTGGCGACGAACTACCATGGCCAATGACCACAGGAGCGTTGATTCCCAAAACGGGAGTTCCACCGATATTTTCGTAATTCATAGCCTCCCAGAATGGATGATCCACACCTGTGAGTGCTTTATTGACGCGATACAAACCTTCGGCCATCTTCAACACCGTATTGCCAACAAATCCGTCACACACAACCACATCGGCAATCTTGCCTGTGAAGATGTACGAACTCTCGACATTTCCCACGAAGTTGAAACTGCTGCTCGCGCGCATTAGCTCAAACGTCGCTTTGCATTGAGCATTTCCCTTGGTCTCCTCCTCGCCAATATTTAGAATTGCAACACGTGGATTCTCAATCCCATAGACATTCTCGGCATAGATAGAACCCAATAGTCCATACTGCGCCAACACCTCTGGTTTGCAATCCACATTCAACCCCACATCTACCAACAGAGCCACTCCCCCCTTAGCCGTAGGGATTGGTGACGAGATTGTAGGGCGCAACACACCATCGATCGGCCCTATAACCTGCATCGATCCGACCATCATCGCCCCTGTGCTACCAGCACTTGCAAATCCATCGATCGAACCATTTGCCAAGTAGGCAAAACCCTGCGAGATACTCGAATCCGACTTCTGAAGAAAGGCCTTTGCTGGATGGTCACCCATCTCTATAACCTCGCTCGTCGAGACGATCTCGAACCGATCTACATCAGCCCCCTCATCACAGATGATTTGGCGGATCTGTGTCTCATCGCCGAACAATACGATTTTCGAATCTGCACCTATCTTATCCAGTGCCATGATAGCCCCCTTAACGGCAGCTTGGGGTGCGAAATCGCCACCCATTGCATCGATACCAATTCTTAACATAAGCGAAGTTTTTATGTTGCATATAAACAATATTATCCACCCTTCATTACTCGGCTCGCGTAATGTTAGCGTCGCTTAAGTGTTGAAAGGTGGATAATATCGCGAGTTATAAAAAATTATAGCTGATAACGACTACTCGTTACCCTGCTTCTCGATAGCCATTTTACCACGATAGAAACCACACTCTGGGCAGATTCTGTGATAAAGTGTTGCTGCGCCACAGTTTGAACATGATACAACTGTTGGTACAACGGCTTTGTAGTGAGTACGTCTTTTATCTCGTCGTGTCGATGAGACCTTGTGTTTAGGATGTGCCATTTTACAATATTAATTAAATTAGTTTATACTTTTATTACTCTTCAACATTGGCTTCATTAGCCATTAACTCTTTGAGCGCCTGCAACTTTGCCATTTCTTCAGCAGGCAACACGTCGCTATCCTCCGCCTGCTCATCGTCCGACTCAAGACCCATCTGAGCAGACTCCTGAGCAGAGATAATCTTGAAGTGCGCCATCATCTCGGGGTTACACTCACCGTCGGCGTGAACTCGTTGATAGGGCAACGACAAAATAATGCTCTCATATATATAATGTGTCAAATCAAGCGTCGACTCGCTAGTGCCGATCCACATCACATCTCCATCATACTCATCGGCTAACTCCTCGGCATCCGAGAACTTAACGACCAACCCCGCCTGATAATCAACCTCTATAGCACAAGCCTCCAGACATCTATCACACTCAACCTCCACATCCCCCTCAATTGTGATATCCAACTGAAGCATTGTCTCGCTTCTACGCAACACAATATTGACCTCGCCAGAGCCTGACAACACTTCACAATCCTCATAACCATCAAAAAGAGTATCGTCAATAGCAAACACGAAGCTGTGTTCACCAAAGCTAAGACCCTTAAAATCAATCGAATATGTGCTATTTTTAGCCAAGTTTGTCATTTTCAACACACTAAATAGTCTGCAAATTTACACTTTATTCACCGAATTACCAAATTATCGGCGCATTTTAATCAACAAAAGATGTAATTTATAGAGATTCCACAACTTTTGGTCACCAAAATTTTGTTTTAGCCTTTTTTTAATCTATATTTGCCAATCCAAAATCGATGCTGTTGTAGCTCAGTGGTAGAGCACTTCCTTGGTAAGGAAGAGGTCGTGAGTTCAATCCTCATCAACAGCTCCATTTTCACCCTCACTTTTTTTACCCCAACTGTTTTTCTACCCCATCTGCTCCTCGAAATAGCTCCACAAGCTATCCTCCGCAGGCACAGGAGCCTCCACACGAAACATCTCCTTGGTCACAGGGTGCACAAACTCCATGCGTCGCGAATGTAGCGAGATACCGCCATTGGCATTGCTGCGCCTCGCTCCATACTTCACATCACCCTTGATTGGCGAACCTATGGCCGACAACTGAGCACGGATCTGATGGTGCCGCCCAGTAAGCAACTCCACCTCGACCAACGTATAGTTACTACTCTCACACAACACCTCATAGCGCAACCTCGCCTCCTTGCTCACACCACTCGCTCGCAACGATGCGTGACTCTTATTCTGCTTCGTATTGCGCGATATATGGTGCACCAGCTCACCCTTCAACTGCTCGGGCGCACGCTCCACCACCGCCCAGTAACGCTTGTCGACCTTGCGATCGCGGATCTGCTCATTCATGCGCACCAACGCCTTGGAACTCTTTGCAAACAACACCACCCCACTCACAGGGCGATCTATGCGATGGACAACACCCAGAAACACCGCCCCAGGTTTATTATCTCGCACCTTTATAAAATCCTTTATCTGATCCTCCAATGCACTCTCGCCATCGGTCGATGGTTGCACCAGATCACCACTCAACTTATTGACTACCAGCAGGTGGTTATCCTCATATATTATATGTTCGGGTCGAAACATCTCTAACTCAATTCAAATGTAAACGGCAACAACTCGCGTGCCGAGGCCACCACCGTCGCCTCGCGCTCACCTGCCATAATAACTCGCACGTCACTCTGTTGGCGACGCTCCACATCGACCATCGTCTGGCGACACAACCCACAAGGGAAACACTCGCGAGGGGTCGAGATCGAGACCACAGCCAAAGCCACCACAGGATCGGTCGGGTGGGAGGTGGCAACCCCAAACAGCACATTGCGTTCGGCACAGATCCCAGCAGGAAAGACCTCGCTCTCGACATTCGCACCACTCACCACCGCACCACTCGCCAATCGCACAGCCGCCCCCACCGAGAAGTGGGAGTAGATGGCAAACGCACGGTGAGCCGCCTGTCGCGCAGCCATCACCAACGACATATCGTCGGCCGACATCGCGGCTGGCGAGTCGAAGTGTTGATAGCTTATCTCTAATTTACGATCCATAATTTAGCTCGTTTGGTTAAGAACTTATCCACAAATATATAATTTTTTCGGCGAAAATAACTACCTTTGTGGTCATTATGGGAAAGATGAGAAGAAAAAAGGCAAATTACCCACTTATTGAGTCGCTCGAGATCACAACTCTAGCGGCCGAGGGTAAAGCGATGGGGCGATACAACGACATTGTGGTCTTTGTGCCAATGACCGTACCAGGCGATGTAGTCGACGTGCAGATCCGCACCAAGCGCAGACGATTTATGGAGGGCGTGGTGGTCAACTACGTCAAGCGATCGTCACTGCGCGAGGAGCCATTCTGCAAACACTTTGGGGGGTGTGGCGGCTGCAAGTGGCAAAATCTACCCTATGCCGAGCAGTTGCGATTCAAGCGAGAGCAGATGCGCGACCAGCTAACACGCATCGGACACCTCGAGCTACCCGAGATCGGAGAGTGCCTAGGGTCGGCCAAGCAGCAGTTCTATCGCAACAAATTGGAGTTTACATTCACCCCCAAACGTTGGATGACCTACGAGGAGATCGCCTCGGGCGAGGAGGTAAGTGCGCCAGCCTTAGGGTTCCACATACCTGGAATGTTCGACAAGGTGTTGGACATCGACGAGTGTTGGTTGCAGCCATCGCCCTCCAACGAGATCCGCATGGGGGTCAAGCAATTTTGCATCGACAACGACTATACATTCCACAACGCACGTCAACACGAGGGGTTGATGGGTGGCATCATCATTCGCACCTCGACGACGGGCGATGTGATGGTGATTGTCCACTTCCGCGAGCAGGATGACCAGCGTATCGAGGCGCTGATGAGCCATATCAAGGAGCGTTTCACGCAGGTGACATCGCTATTCTACGTTGTGAATCTCAAACTCAACGACTCGATTAGCGACCAGACACCCATCCTCTACTCGGGCAAGGATCACATCATGGAGCAGATGGAGGGGTTGCACTTCAAGATAGGTGCAAAATCCTTCTACCAGACCAACTCGGAGCAGGCCTACGAGCTATATAAACTCACACGCGAGATGGCCAACCTCAAACCCCACGAGACGCTCTACGACTTATATACAGGTACGGGAACGATCGCCAACTTCTGTGCGGCTAGATGTGCCAAAGTTGTCGGAGTGGAGTATGTCGAGGAGGCGATTGCCGATGCTCATATCAACTCTTCGAACAACGGCATCCACAACACATCGTTCTATGCTGGCGATATGAAAAAGGTGTTGGACGACAAGTTTGTCGCCGAGAATGGCCACCCCGATGTGATAATCCTAGACCCACCACGTGCAGGAGTCGACGAACCCGTGATCGATGTGATCTTGCGCGCCGCTCCCGAGCGTATCGTATATGTGAGCTGCAACCCAGCCACTCAGGCTCGCGACCTAGCGTTGCTCACGCGCGACTACACAATCACACGTGTGCAGCCTGTCGATATGTTCCCACACACACACCACGTCGAGAATATCGTCGCGTTGGTGCGCAGAGAGGGTATCTAGATCTAGGAGTATACCATATATAATATAGCGAGGGCATAGAGGGTTTAACTCCTCTATGCCCTCGCTATATCTCATATACCCGTCGCACTAAATATCGCGCACCAGACGGACAAAGTTGTTGATACGAATTGCGTCACCTTGAGGGCCACGACCATTCGCAAATTGCGCAGGATCGCCACTCTTGGGGTCACTACGCTGCGCCCCTGCGCCATGGATGTTGACCCAATTGGCCGCGGATGTTGATTGGCTAGATTGACCCGACTGGTTAGATTGCGCCAAACGCCCCTGCCCCTGCTGACGATTTGCCGAGGCTTGACCCTGCTGACGATTTGCCATAGCCTGACCTTGACCCTGTGCTTGACCCTGACCTTGCTGACGAGCGCCACTACGCGATCCGACCTGCGGCATATTGCCCAACGCACGGCCAAAACTCACATAGGATGCTGCCGAACCACTATTGCGCATCGCAACCGAGCAGTGAGTGGTCGAACTCCAGAAGAATGGGTAGTCGGGCTGCCCACCCTCGTTGGTGATCTGCGTCACGGTAAACATCGGGTCTATTGCGGCCGAAGATGTGCTCTCGGGAGAGCGCGAATAGTCGACTATCGACTGCAACTCCTTGACATTGGGCACTCGCCAATCGGAGTAACCCAAATGCCGCTCTTTGTTCATCTGTTGAGCATACTCCAAAGCCGACTGCCAATCCATCCCCTTGCCACTATCCTCGGCCTGCCACATCAAACCCGTGGCGCGGTCGCTAATCGTGCCATCCTTATTATCCTTAAACTTGTTGACTCCATACTCAGCACCACGCACCAAATGCACCGTGTAGAGCTTCGACTCACCACGCGTCACAACGGGATAGCCCTTGATACGACCATCGGCCATATTGACACCAAAGACAAGTTGCTGCACAGGATTCTCGGGCGTTGAACCCACATATTTGCTCGTCGAGAGGATCTGCGTATCGATTACGCGAGTACCATTTGCGCCATACTTAAAAGCAAAGAAGTTGACGTTGATAAATGGCACTGCGTTGGCTGGCACATCGGTCATATTGCCCGAACTAGCATCTACGCCACTAAACAGAATCAGCGAATAGGCCTCTTTGATCGATGGCACACGCCAATCGGAGTAGCCTGCGATGGTGGTATCTTGCGCCATGCGAACCGCCTCGTCGTAGCCCATGATGGCAAAATCACGCTGCCACATCAGACCCGTCACATTGTCGGTAATCGTACCGTCGTGGTTGTCGGTGTAGCTCGGTTGGTTGCCCTTGTGGTGGGCATCCTGACCATAGAAGGCCTCTCGGGGTTTTGGCTCATCAATCTGCGAGGTGTTGTTGTAGAATAACGTTTGGTCGGTATCGACAATCGGATAACTAACTCGCCCTATGGCGGTCGATGCAAGCAGTGTCAACGCCACTGACAGTGTTATAACTCTCTCTGATCTCATCGTCTTGATCTAATATTATTATTGTTATTACTATTTCTATTCACACCCCTCTCGCGCAGGTTGGTATTCGTCGTAGAGCTTTCGATCGGAGGGATCTCCATACTCTCCAACTGCTTCGACAACCTATCAAACGCCTCTTTGGCACTGTCCGACAGATCGCCCTGCAACAGATTGTGCTCCTCGAGCGGATCGCGTTCGAGGTCGAAGAGCATCGTGATTTTATTATCCACCGATATAACCTTATACCGCCCATCGTTCAACGCATATGTATAACCCATGCGCTGATGCACTATCTCCGAGAAGGAGTAGGTGCGCTGCCCCTCGCCACCCGAGAGCGTTGCGACAAAGCTATAACCATCCTCATAACGGCTCATCGGCTGCCCCATAAGCTCCATCACCGTGGGGAAGATATCTACCGCGTCGACAGCTGCATTGCACCGCTCACCAACCGATGTTACACCACGCCCAGAGACAATAAGCGGAATCGAGACACCAGGTTGATAGACCGAACCCTTGCCATGTCGAAACGGATAGGGAGACTGCAACACACCATTTTCGGTTCCGTTGTCGCCCACAAATATTATCGTCGTATTATCGTCGACACTAGCCAACAGGCGACCCAACTCGTAGTCGAGATTCTCGATCATCGCCAAGTAGTATTGCAACGTATTCTGCTCAATATCCTCGGCCGTCCCCGTCAACTGCGTGCGCGTATGGGTACCACTCGGCGGAAGGTGATATGGGGTGTGAGGTGCGGTATAGGCCACCCAACAAAACCATGGATCGCGCTGATTGTCGATCCAATCAATAGCCAGATCGGTAATCTTCGTGGTTATATAATCCGTCGTGAGGCGACTCTCTCCACCCTCGGTCAATCGCCAACTGCGATAGTCGCGCACACCACCCCCCGAGGCTAACCCTACGAAGTGGTCAATGCCGTAGCTGGGTGCAAAATCGGTATTAGTCGATAGGTGCCACTTGCCAAACAGAGCGTTGGAGTAGCCCTCGGGCAGAGCCTCGAAGATGGTCTGCTCCTCGAGCGGAAGCGTTATCTCGAGCGACACGATACCTGTATGGTAGCCATAACGCCCCGTCAACATCGCAGCTCGCGCAGGCGAACTGAGCGGCGAACCCCACATATTGTCGAATATCAAACCGCGCTGCATCAACCCATCCAAATTGGGCGTAACAGCCTGATGAGCCGCTGGCGAGTCATCGAGCGACAACACCTCCTTACCCAGATCATCGGCCACAACAACCAACACATTGCCCTGCTTCTTGCTCTGCCTACTCTGTTTACCCTGCACCTCAAAGCAGGTCATGCCGCTACCACCAACAATGGCCACAGCCCCTAATAGAATTTTTGACACACCTCTCATATCCACACATTTAGATTTGCTGAATTCAACCTGCAAATGCAACTGAATTCATAGTTAATATTTGTTTAAATTTTTCATTTGGTGTGAGGTAGCCGAGCCTTTTACGAGGGCGA
>JBCQUH010000005.1:0-44291 GCA_047174185.1 Rikenellaceae bacterium
CTCCCTTGATATTAACACCCTTCAACCCCTTGATCTGCTCTGCGTTCTCCATCACCTCCTCATACGAGATTCCAAATTTACTATCGGCCTGACCAGTATCGATACAGTGGTTCGTCTTGGGATCAATATCAGGATTGATACGAAGAGCAACGTCGGTCACCACACCCTTGCGGCACGACATTGCGTCGATCACCTCCAACTCCTCGATCGACTCGCAGTTGATGGCCATAATCTTCTGGTCTATAGCATAATCCAACTCTTTGTCGCGCTTACCTACCCCTGCATACACAATCTTGCTTGGATCAAAACCAGCCTCGATAGCTTTGCGAAGTTCGTTACCGCTCGCACAATCAATTCCCAATCCATACTCGCGGATCACCTCCAACACACGATCATCATAGTTCGCCTTGATAGCATAATGAACATGATAGCCATACTTCTTTGACTCATAGACAACGCTCTCGAGTGTCTGACGAAGCAGCGCTATGTCATACAGATAAAACGGAGTATCCAACCCCTTTAGCTTCTCTGCAACCTTTCTACTTAACATACTATATTATAATATAATGTTATAAATTTTCACATACGAAACACAAAGGTAGTAATTTTCCCTAGAAGATCGGCAAAAAATAACAAAATTTTATCAAACTGCTCTACATTTTTGTTTTATCCGATATTAACTCGTACCTTGTAGGCTGATTTAAGGGCAGCAGAGAATGAACATCGAACTAATTGTAATTGGCAAAACCGATTCAGTAGAGATACAACAAATCGTGGGGCAGTATGCCAAACGTGTAAATCACTACTGTAAATTCGCCATCACAACCCTACCCGACATCAAGGGCAACAAGAGCCTATCGCCCAAACAGCAACGCATGGCCGAGGCTCAAATCATACTCAAACAGCTCAACGAACAGGATTACGTGGTGCTACTCGACGAACGCGGAGCACAATATCGCTCGATAGAGTTTGCCGAGTGGTTGCAAAAACGGATGAATAGCGGTGTCAAGCGGTTGGTCATTATCGTGGGTGGTGCCTTTGGGTTTGCCGACGAAGTATGTGCTCGCTCTCACGCCAAGATTTCGCTATCACCAATGACATTTTCGCACCAGATAATACGCGCAATATTTGCCGAACAGATCTATCGCGCATTTACAATTCTCAACAATGAACCATACCACAATGAGTAAGCATATTCCACTCATAATTATTCTAATGCCCAACTCGCTGATGGGACATGGATTGCGCTCGATACTCGAGAAGCAGTTCCCATTCGCTGCGTTCGAGGTGTTCGAGGAGTTTGGGCAGATAGCTCACACTCAACCAGATGAGGTGTTTCACCTATTTGTATCGGCCAATATAATAGTTGAGAATGGTGAGTTTTTCGAGGCTCGTCGACACAAAACGATTGCGCTGACCAACGGCACGCCACATGCGCAGTTGCTCAATGAATATCCTCAAATCAATATTTCGGGATCGACCGAACAGATCAAAGAGTCGATGACACGCCTGCACCACGCAGCACACCATGTCGAGGCTCCAAAAGATATACTATCACCTCGCGAGGTGGAGGTTTTGAAATTGGTGGTCGAGGGGCTTATCAACAAAGAGATTGCCGAACGCCTCAATATAAGCATCACGACGGTCATCTCTCACCGCAAGAATATTATCGAGAAGGTGGGCGTGAAGTCGGTTGCTGGATTGACGATCTATGCTGTAATGAAGCGATTTATCGAGATTTAGAGCTATCCAGAGATTGCCACACCAAAGCTGCGGCACCCATAATCGCTATATTTCCATCGCTCACACCGCTAGGCAACAGTTTGACCTTGCCGCGGAAATTGGGCATCATATTCTCCTCCATATATCTCTGCGTTGGTTCGAAGATCAACCGCCCCGCCTTGGCCATGCCTCCAAAGAGGATGATCGCCTCGGGAGAGGTGAGCACAACCACATCGGCTAGCGCACGCCCCAACATCTCGCCCGTCACGCGGAAGGCCTCCAGAGCCAATGGATCACCACCCTGTGCGGCACGTGCAATTTGCAGACTATCGATCGAATTATATGGCACGCTGCGCAACGGAGAGTCAACCCTCATCGACGACATTAGATCGAATGCCGTGCGACGCATTCCAGTGGCCGAGACATAACACTCCAAACACCCTTTGCGGCCACATCCGCACTCGCGACCTCCGCGCTCAACCACCACATGTCCCAACTCACCTGCAAAGCCATCGTGACCATAGATCATCTGACCACCAGCCACGAAACCCGACCCTAGCCCTGTACCCAGAGTCACAACCACAAAGTCGCGCATGCCTCGCGCAGCGCCAAACATCATCTCACCGATGGTGGCAGCGTTGGCATCGTTGGTAATATATATGTGCTGACAATCGGGGAAGTAGCTGCGCAAGTCGGCCACCAACTCAAAGATCCTCTGCGACTCATCACCCGACTCTGCGTCGGGGAACTTCCACAAATTGGCTGGTTGCTCGATACGCCCCTTATGATATGTTGCATTGGGTGCACCGATTCCGATGCCCATCAATTCATACTCAAAATCGAGACCATCGAGCATCTGCTTCATCTCCGCAGCCAAACGCTCAACATACTCGGCATAGTGCCCAAAATGGGGATAGGCCGAAGTTGGAACTACCGATTCAGCATAGATATGACCTCTGTTGTCGACCAATCCAAATGCGGAGTTTATACCACCGATATCTACTCCAAATGCCAATTGTTTCATCTCTTTTTCAATTTTATAATTGCGAATATACGATAATGATTATTGAATCCCAAATTTTTTCGTACTTTTGAGTTCTAAAATATATACAAAGATATGAGAGCGAACGACGAGATACTACACCAGATCGAAGAGTACATTGCAACAATTGAGCTGCCGACCACCCCTGCACGGCTCTACGAACCGATCACCTATACGATGGAGGTGGGTGGCAAACGTCTACGACCGATGTTGCTAATGCTCACCCATCAACTATATAGTGATTCGTGGCAAGAGGCGATACATGCGGCGGCAGCCATCGAGGTGTTTCACAACTTCACACTTCTGCACGACGACATCATGGATAACTCGGCACTGCGACGTAGCAAGGAGACGGTGCAGGTGAAGTGGAATCCCAACGTTGCCATTTTGTCGGGTGATGTGATGATGATCCTAGCCTATAAATTGTTGGCCAAGGTCAAACCGACGCTCCTGCCCACGATCCTCGATCTATTCAACCGAATGTCTACAGAGGTATGCGAGGGGCAGCAATACGATATGGATTTCGAGCAGATTGAGGTGGTCTCGATCGAGGAGTATATGCACATGATTGAGCTTAAGACATCTATTTTATTGGGTGGAGCCACGCTCATCGGAGCTGTTATTGCAGGTGCTCCCGAGAACCATTGCAAAGCGTTGGAGAGCTTTGCAACGGAGTTGGGATTGGCCTTTCAGTTGCAGGATGATCTGTTGGATACATATGGCGACGAGTCGTTGGGCAAACCTATAGGTGGCGATATATTGGAGGGCAAAAAGACCTTCCTCAAGATCTCGGCTCTCGATCGCGCCAATGGCCAAGAGCGAGAGTTGTTGTTGAACACCCACCGCAGCGGTGAGCTGAGCGACCAAGAGAAGATCGCACAGATAAAAGAGATATATAACCGATTGGGAATCGAGGAGTTGACCGAGCAAGCAATAGCCCAGAAATTTAGCGCAGCACTCGCCCTAATCGACAACTTAGAGGTACGACCCGAGGCGCTGGAGGCTCTGCGAGAGTATGCCAAGGGGTTGATGAATCGAAAAAAATAGAGACAAATTAGAGAGAATAGATGAGACGATCAGATATAGAGATTATGGCACCCGTGGGTTCGTATGAATCGCTACACGCAGCCATCAATGCAGGTGCCAACTCGGTATATTTCGGAGTTGAACAGTTGAATATGCGCGCCAAATCATCGGCCAATTTCACACTGGAGGATCTATCGCAGATTGCTCAGATGTGTCGCGAGGCAGGCATCAAGAGCTACCTCACAGTCAACATCGCAATCTATGCCAACGAGATCGAGACGATGAGGGAGATTATCGATTGCGCCAAACGCGAAGAGATAGATGCCATTATAGCCAGCGACTTTGCAGCCATCACCTATGCACGCCAAGTGGGTGTCGAGGTACATATCTCGACCCAGAGCAATATCTCGAATGTCGAGGCGGTGACGATGTATGCCCAGTGGGCAGATGTTGTGGTGCTGGCCAGAGAGTTGTCGTTGGAGCAGATCGCGCAGATCCACCAACAGATTATAGAACGTGATATTCGTGGCCCACGTGGCGAGCTAATCGAGATCGAGATGTTTGCCCACGGAGCGCTGTGTATGTCGATCTCGGGCAAGTGTTATTTGAGCCTACACGAGAGCGACCACTCGGCCAACCGCGGAGCGTGTCGTCAGATATGTCGTCGAAAGTATACCATCCAAGATACGCAAACGGGCGAGATGCTCGATATGGATGGGCAATATATCCTATCGCCCAAGGATTTGTGCACGATCGAGTTTCTCGACAAATTTATTGCAGCAGGAGTACGAGTGCTCAAAATCGAGGGGCGTGCTCGCGGTGGCGAATATGTCAAACGAGTGGTGGAGTGCTACGACGCTGCGCTGCGAGCAATCGAGTCGGGAGAGTACACTACGGAGTATGCCGCAGAGTTGAGCGAACGTCTGGCGACGGTCTACAATCGAGGATTTTGGGGGGGCTACTATGCTGGTAAACCGATCGCTGAGCAGACTCGTAATTACGGTTCGTCAGCCACCAAACGCAAGGTATATGTGGGCAAGGTGACAAACTTCTTCTCTAAACTGTCGGTAGCCGAGGTGTTGATCGAGGCCTCGGAGTTGACACTGGGCGACGAGGTGTTGTTTATGGGGCAGACTACAGGTGTGGTAGAGATGGAGGTGAACAAAGTGTTGGTCGAGAATAAGGAGGTCGAGAGTGTTGCTCAACGCACCTACTGTTCGATGCAGACTCCACAGACGGTTCGTCGAGGCGACAAGCTATACAAGATGGTGGCGGCCGAGGAGATTGCACCAATCAAAAATGCATAACACAATATGTTTGAGGCGCAGATATATATAGATCGTCGAGTGGCTCTTCGTCGCAGCATGACAGCGACGGAAAGGGGCGGTGTGGTGTTGATAGCAGGCAATACGGATGCACCCAATAGCTACCCTAGCAACACATACTATTTTCGCCAAGATAGCTCGTTTCGCTATCTATTTGGATTGACACGACCCTCGCTTTGGGGGGTGATCGACCTCGACAGTGGCGAGGATATTTTGTTTGGGGCACAACAGAGCCTCGACGATATAATATGGATGGGGGCACAACCCTCGCTGGAGGAGCAGTCACAATTAGTGGGTGTTACCACCACCTTTGATCTGCAAGATTTAAAAAAATATATAGCCAAAGCCAAACGCCTAGGACGCAAGATACACACCCTACCACCCTATCGAGGCGAGACGAAGATCGAACTTCGAGAGTTGTTGGGAGGGGCAATCGACCAATATGTATCGACGGATCTAATCTTCGCGATGGCCGCCCTACGCGAACGTAAGGGTGCGGAGGAGATTGCCGAGTTGGAGGCATCGTATGCCATCGGCTACCAGATGCACACACGCGCCATGGCGATGTGTCGCGCAGGGGTTATAGAGCGCGAGATCGGAGGGGCGTTGGAGGGTATTGCTCGCAGCCAAGGGGCTGGAGTGTCGTTTACACCCATCTGCACCCAACATGGAGAAACCCTCCACAACGTCGACCGCGAGGGGGTGTTGCAGGATGGGCGACTCTTTTTGTGCGACGCGGGAGCCGAGACTCTCGAGGGCTACTGCTCCGACCATACACGCACCTACCCTATCGGTGGGCGATTTTCGCCCATCCAACGCGATATATATAAAATTGTGCTCGCGGCACACCAAAACACTGCCAGAGTGGCGCGCGCAGGGGTGCTGTATAGAGATTTGCATCGCGCCTGTTATCTGCGATTGGCCGAGGGGTTGCGCGATGTTGGATTGGTGAGGGGCGCGGCAGAGGATATTGTCGAGTCGGGGGCGATGACTCTCTTTATGCCACATGGGCTGAGCCACGGCATAGGACTCGATGTCCACGACTGCGAGGCCTATGGAGAGCGATCTATAACACTGCCACCCAACAACGCTACGTCGTGCATCGTGCGCAAGGAGTGGCGGTTGGAGGAGGGGACAGTATTGAGCAATGAACCAGGGGTATACTTTATCCCTGCGCTAATCGAGCAGCGACGTAGCAAGGGGCTATACCGAGGGGTAGTTGACTACGCGCGTGTGGCCGCGCTCTACGACTTTGGGGGGATCCGCGTCGAAGATGACTTGGTAATTGACACCGAGGGGGCGCGACAGATTGGCTCGACATACGACAAACAGATCCCCACGACGGTAGAGCAGATCGAGGAGTTTATTAAATTGCACCAATCATGATATTTCTATTCCCAACAGAGCTAGAGGCTACGCCATTCATAGCTGCAAGACCACAGGCGAAGGTGGTAATATGCGGTGTAGGGATGGCCGAAGCGGCAGCCACGACAGCACGCGTTGCAGCCGAGGGCGAGATGGTCGTCTTGGCAGGTATCGCAGGGGCATACGACACTCAGTGCAACCCCATAGATCAGGTGGTGGAGGTGGTGAGCGAGCAGATCGAAGAGCTACCCACACAATTTGCTAAACGCTACGAGACGACACCCCGATGGCAACTGCCTCGCGCCACATCCAATAGCATGAATCGTTCGGGGGCGGTGCAACACACCACGCAGATCGAGAATATGGAGGGGGCGGCTGTGGCGGCCGTATGCCAAAGGTTAAACATCGAGTTTCACCAGATACGCGCCATATCAAATCGTGTGGGAGATCCCATATCGCAGTGGTCGATTATAAGCGCTATCGAGGCACTTGCCCATGAATTGTCAAAGATATACGATCAAGAGTTATGAAGCTATACATCTCACCCTGCCCCAACGATACATTTATGTTCGACGCGATCATTAATGGCCGCATCGACACTCGCGGATTGGAGTTCGACGTGGAGTACTACGATATCGAGGAGCTGAACCAACGCGCTATAGCGGCCGAGGCCGACTTCACAAAGATCAGTTGCGCTATCGCCCAACGCATAGCACCGAGATATAACATCTCGAGGAGCGGAGCCGCCCTCGGACGAGGCAATGGCCCACTATTCGTGCGTCGAGCAGGTGAGCAATCACCAATCAAAAGCGTAGCGATTCCAGGTGAGCACACCACAGCAAACGTGTTGCTCAGACGACTATTCCCACAGATCGAGGATCGACGTGCCATGCTCTTTTGCGACATTGCGCGTGCGGTGAATAGTGGCGAGGTAGATGGTGGAGTGTTGATCCACGAGGGGCGATTCTTATATGCACAGCAGGGTTTGGAGCTGGTGGCCGACTTGGGCGTGGAGTGGGAGCGACAGACCGCGCTACCGCTACCATTGGGGGCGATCGCCATGCGAGCAGATCTGCCGATTGAGACTCAGCGACAATTCGAAGAGGTGTTGCGCCAAAGCATTAAGTATGCCTTTGCCAACCCCAATACATCGCGACAATTCATCAAGCAACATGCACAAGAGATGGACGACTCGGTGATCGAGGCGCACATCGCACTATTCGTAAATAAGTACTCTTTGGAGTTGGGCGACGAGGGGCGACGCGCAATAGAGGAGCTAACCCTCTAGCGACGAATCCATACGGATCGCAACAAACAACAGAACGGTAAAGGCCACCAACGACGAACCACCATAGCTCACAAATGGCAATGGGATACCGATCACGGGCATCAATCCGATGGTCATACCGATGTTGACAAACAAATGGAACAACAGGATAGAGGCCACACAGTAGCAATAGACACGGCCAAACGATGAGATCTGACGCTCCCCCATCCTCATCAAACGAAGGATCAGCGCAAAGAAGCAACCCAACAGAATAAACGATCCGACAAATCCCCACTCCTCGGCCACAGCACAGAATATAAAGTCGGTGTGACGCTCGGGCACAAAGCCATATTGGATCTGAGTACCCTCCAAGAACCCTTTACCCCACAGCCCTCCCGAGCCAATGGCAATCTTCGATTGGTTAACATTGTAGTCGATTCCTAGCGAGTCGTTGACGATTCCCAAGAAGCTCATCAAACGATTTTGTTGGTGAGGGCGCATAATCGAGGTGAAGATAAAGTCACACATCTGGACAAACGCCAACGAAAAAACAAATCCTCCCACCGCCAACAAGGTGCGCGAATAGAGCTTGCGAACCGCCTCAGCAACGATAAACGGCAGCGAAGCAAAGAGCACAACCAACAGCGAAGTGTAGGTCGTAAGGGGGGAGGCAAACCAAAAGAACGAGATCGACTGCAACAAAATGCAGCCAAAAGACAACACCGCCAAATAGATGAGATGTGCCTTTATATTGCCAAACATCGCGAAGTTAAAACCAACAGCCGCCACAATCAACAACACCAACAACACCAATGGCGAGATGATAAACGACATAAAGAAGAGTGCCGCAACCAAAAAGACAGGCACACACAACCACTTATTCAACCCCTCACGATACAACACAAACAGAAACGAGCAGAATACGATACCCGAACCCGTGTCATTCTGCAAGATAATGATGGCCAACGGCAGCAGCACAACCATCGCCACACGCCACAAACCGCGAATAGTGGTGATCGAGAAGTCGGAATCGCTCATCACCCTCGCCATAGCCAAGCTGGTAGTAATCTTCACTATCTCAACAGGTTGAATACGAAACGAGCCGAACTGCAACCACGCCTTAGCACCTCCTGCCTCATAGCCCACCAACAGCGTGACGACCAACAACCCAACACCTATGACATATAACACGTAGGAGAATTTGTGGATCCAACTAACATCGACCAACAACACACAAACACCAACCACCAAAGCAAAAGCAAACCACGACAATTGACGCATATGGTGGGTCGAGAACGAGAGCAGATCCTCCATCGAGTCGGCATAGGTGGCCGAGAAGATCGACGTACAGCCGATCATCACAATCACGACGTAGAGCGCAATTGTGAGGAAATCAGCCCTTCCAAATATTGAATTATTTGCTCTCATAGTTGGGATATTCGATCTTTTTATTCTTAACATAATCCACCAACCAATCTCGCTTAACCTCGCCCGTGAGATACATCTCCTCGACAAGCGTGGCGATCGGCATAGCGATCGTCGCACCCCACGTTCCATTCTCGACATAGACCGAAACGGCGATCTGGGGGTTGTTGCGAGGGGCGAAACTCAAAAACGTAGAGTGATCCTCGCCATGAGGATTCTGCGCCGTACCTGTCTTACCACACACATCATACCCCTTGAGGCTGGCCAACAGAGCCGAGCCTTGATCGGGGTCGTTGACACACGCCCACATACCTTCGATCACCGATTCGTAGTGACGTTCGTCGACCATCGCATATTGGCGTTCATAGCCCAAGCTATCAGCCATCGACACACCGTCGACACTACGGATAATATGGGGCACATAGTAGTAGCCTCGATTGGCGATGATAGCCCCCAAGTTGGCCATCTGCAACGGTGTACACCCCAACTCACCCTGACCAATCGACAACGAGATCACGGTGTTGGCACTCCACGAACCGCGATATATTCGATCGTAGTAGCTCGCCTCGGGGACATAGCCTTGACCCTCGCTCAAAAAATCGGAGCCTAATTTGCGGCCAAACCCAAAGCTCAACACATAGTCGCGCCACGTGTCGTAGGCCTCGTTGATACCCTCGAAACGTTTGTTGGACAACACTCGATTGAACATCTGACAGAAGTAGGTGTTGCACGAGGTGGCTACCGCATACTCCAGATCGGTCGACGCACGATGCTTGTGACACTTCAACAAATTCGATCCATAGTAGTAACCATCAACACACGAGAAGCGAGAGTAAGGGGTGATGACACCCTCTTGAAGTCCGATCAGACCCTGCAACAACTTGAAGATCGACCCTGGAGGGTAGCGCGACGTGACCGCACGGTTGTAGAGCGGACGACGAGGATCACTCAACAGATCCATATAGTTGTTGCCCCTCTGGCGGCCAACCAAATCATCAGGATCAAACGACGGCGAGGAGACCATCATCAGAATCTCGCCCGTCGCAGGTTCGATAGCCACAATAGAACCCACCTTGCCCTGCAACAACTCCTCGCCAAAACGCTGCAATCGAACATCGATCGTCGAAACCAACGTCGAGCCATGCTTGGCTGGCGTGTCATAAAGCCCATCCAGATAGGAGTCCTTGACAACACCATGGTTGTCGACCATCTGCATCATGATACCCTTCTCGCCTCGCAAAACCTCTTCGTAGGCCGACTCGATACCACCAATGCCAATATAATCACCCGAACTATAGTAGCTATTTTGCGCCAACTGCGATGAACTAATCTCACCAACATGACCCAACAAATTGCCACCAACACTGCGCGGATATTGCCTAACAGTACGATAAACTGGATGAAAACCCTTGACCCCACCCATCTCATCAAACAACATTTTACTCTCGATCGGCACAAAGTTAGCAACCAAATAGGGGGTGCGAGAGCGCATACGTGCATTACGCAATGCGCGATCAAGACGATCGGGCGTAATGTCCAGAATCGCACACATCGACAAAGTGTCGAAACCCGCAGGATCCATATCTCGATAGACAACCATCATATCGTAGCAACCACGAACCTGAACTAGATACTCGCCATTGCGATCGTAGACCTCGCCTCGCATGGGATAGATTATCTCCGACCTCAATACATTATTATTCGACATCGACTCGAAGCTATCGTCAACCATCTGAAGATAGAACACACGCCCTATCAACAACATAAAGATGGCCAACACCACAAGTCGAAGTGCATTATAACGCTCTTGAGATCTAAAAACCATAGCTAAACGCGACTCTTATAGGTGAGATAGCTAAACACATCATACAACAACGCAACAAAGAGTGTGGTTACAGCGACACTAAACATTGTGCGTTGAAGCAAGAATAGAGGTGCCTGAAAACTCAACATCTCAAAGACAAAGAAGAGCGCATGGTGGATCAAAACACCTATAAAGATCACCCCCAAACGACGCAGATAGGTCACTATGGGTGTGCTCTTGTGTTCGCCACCCGAGCCTCCGAGTTTGAATAGCGACAATAAATAGATGCGAATATAGGCCAAAAATATCGTCGTGATAGTGTTGATACCAGCAATCCCCATGACAAAATCGGCACTCATACCAACAAACGCACCCACAAACAACATCCACAATTGAGAGGTGCGAAGCGGCATAAAGAGCACCACCGTAACATAGACCATCGGGGTCAACGCGATGCTATAGGTCAAGTTGTCAAAGACGAATGTCTGCAACAACATAACCACAAAATAGAGCAATATGTAGGTTGATATACGAGGCATAAGTGAGACTAATTTTTATCTATATTAAAATCGGCAGTGACACCACTCTCAAAATCGCTCATCAACTGCATACCCTCGGCCATTCGACGATTGTTAACAACCAACACCTCATCGATGGTCGACATATCGACGGCCAACTCAATATCGACACTATACGAGGTCTGCAAACTATTGAGCGCATAACCCACAACGTGACCAACCAACACCCCCGAAGGGAAGATATGCGAGAAACCAGCCGTCTTGACGGCCAACCCCTCCTCGATGTCAGCATACTTCGAGACATCGTCCATACGCAGCTGGTAGCGATTACGACCCTCCCAGTAGAGCGACCCTGCATAGTTGCCGTTAGCCAAAACACCACTCGTGCGGAAATCGCGATTCAACACCGACATAACGATCGAGTAGTACTGCGCACATCGGATCACACGTCCAACAATCTCGTTGTTGGGCGTTACAACGGCCATACCCTCGCGGATACCCGTGTGGTAGCCTCGATCGATCATCAGGTAGTTATATTGACGATTGATCGAATTAGAGACGACGTGTGCCGCATGGTACTCCACACCCTGTTCGTCGATCGTACTATGTGCCAACAACATAGAATCACTCATCGCTTGACGATAGTGATCCAACTGCTGCTCCAACACAACGATCCGCTGCAAGAGCATATCGTTGTCGCGACGCAGCGAGAAGTAATCCCCAATACCGCGCGCAACACCACTCACACCACCCGTAACCGACGACGAGTAACCCAATAATTTGGCCTGCGTATAGCTATCGGAGTGGGCATAGAACGCAATCGCCACACCCTCCATAATGATGAAGAGCATGAAGATAGATATTGATCGCAGAAACTCTAATAACTTATACATCCCAAATCGCAGGGTGTGACCAATAAGAGTTTACTCATTAGTCACACCCAATAAACATTTACAAATATTTATCTCTCAAAGTACGTCACGCAAAATTACACGTAGCAGCACATCTCAGCAAAAAAACACTACTGCTTTAGGAATGAGAAGTGGCCAATATTCTTCAGCGCCACTCCCGTACCGCGAGCAACCGCACGCAACGGATCCTCCGCCACATGGAACGGAATACCTGTCTTGCGGCTCAAACGAACATCCAAACCTCGGATCAACGCTCCACCACCTGCCAAATAGATACCATTGCGCACAACATCGGTATACAACTCAGGCGGAATGATCTCCAACACCTTCATCAACGCAGCATCCAACTTAACCAACGACTTCTCCAACGCCGTAGCGATCTCAGCATAGTTCAACACAACCGTTTGAGGCAGTGCAGTAAGGATATTTGGGCCTGTCACCGAGTAATCCTCTGGTGGATTCTCCAACTTATTGACCGCCGCACCGATAGCACATTTGATCGACTCGGCTGTACGCTCTCCAATTCGGATATTGTGCTGCTGACGAACATATGCCTGAATATCAGAGGTAAAGACATCGCCTGCAATATTGATCGACTCCGAACATACGATTCCACCCAACGAGATACAAGCGATCTCCGAAGTACCACCTCCGATATCGATAACCATATTTCCCTCGGGAGCCTCGACATCGATTCCAGCTCCTAGAGCTGCCGCCATCGGCTCAAAAATCATATAGACCTCGCGACCTCCTGCATGCTCCGCAGAGTCGCGCACCGCACGGATCTCGACATTGGTCGAACCCGAAGGGATACAAACAACCATCTTGAGCGAGGGCGAAAAGAGCGACTTCGACATCTTGACCTTACGAATCAAGCCCTTGAGCATAAGCTCCGTAGCGTTAAAATCTGCAATCACACCATCCTTCAAAGGACGAATTGTACGGATATCGGGACTAGTCTTTTCGTGCATCTGACGAGCACGATGACCCAATGCAACCAATTTATTGGTATGAACATCCAAAGCCACAATTGATGGCTCATCGATCACAACGTTGCCGTTGTAGATAATCAAGGTATTGGCCGTTCCCAAATCGATGGCCAACTCTTGTGTAAGAGAGAAGATTCCCATACTTTAATTAGATATATTTTATATTTTCAAAACCTAAGAATTATAATCAAAACAGGTGATACTCCGATACTTAACGCATAACCAAACACCATATTTCGACATTCAACCACAAAAATAGTAATAAAAAGGGAGATTAAGGCACTTTTTTTCTACTTTTTTTTGATTACTTTTGTATAATAAAGATTACCTTTGTGTTGTCAACTACTAATAGGGAAACGAATATGGAAATTAATATATCTTCGAGTTCGAAATGTGCCGTGATTGGGTATGGCAGTTGGGCTACAGCTGTCATTAAAATACTTTGCGAGAAGGAGAAAAAGGTGGGATGGCACATTCGAAATGAAGAGGTGTTGGAGTGTGTTACTCAGGAGGGATACAACCCTAAGTATCTACGTGACACGGAGTTGGAGATCTCAAAACTCGATATATCGAACGATGTAAATTATATTGTCGACAACTACGACATTATAATCATGGCGATGCCTTCGGCATATATCAAGACATTCTTAGAACCTTTAAGTATATCACTAAATGATAAGTTTATCGTATCGGCCATCAAGGGTATCGTGCCCGATAACTATGTGACGGTGGTTGAGTATCTCAAGGTGCAGTATGAGCTATCGTACAAACAGCTCGGTGTGATCACTGGCCCATCGCATGCCGAGGAGGTGGCTCTGGAGCGTCTGTCGTATATCACGGTGGTGAGTCCCGACTTGGAGCTGGCGCACCTGTTGGGCGACAAGATTAGCTGTAAATATATCAACGTTAGCTACTCGGCCGATCTATATGGTATTGAGTATGCAACGATACTAAAGAACATATACTCGATTGCGGTTGGTATCGCCATCGGATTGGGATATGGAGATAACTTTGTGGCGGTGTTGATCTCGAATTGCGCGCGCGAGATGAACAACTATCTAATGGAGAGCTTCCCCGACGATCGCGAGACTCGGGAGTCGGCATATCTGGGAGATTTGTTGGTGACCTGCTACTCGTTGTATAGTCGCAACCGTCGCTTTGGATTACTCTTGGGGCGTGGATTCAATGTCAAGAGTGCGTTGAACGAGATGACGATGGTTGCCGAGGGATACTTCGCAGCACACTGTATAAAACATCTCAACGAGATACACAAGGTCGATCTGCCGATCGTCGATATGGTATACAATATATTGTATCGCAAACTATCGGCTCGCAAGGCGATGCGTAACCTAACAAAGGAGCTAAAGTAGAAGAGAGTATTCAAACACAAAATAATAACGCAAACAAAACAATGATTAAACTAGATCTATCAAAGAGTGGCGTTGAGATCAGCGCACAGGTCAAGGAGCAGGCTCAAAGTGCCAACGCACTTTTGGAGAGCAAAGAGGGGGCAGGAAACGACTTCCTCGGTTGGGTAAACCTTCCATCATCGATCGATGCAAAGCAGATCGAGGCGATCAATAGCGCAGCTGAGAAGCTACGCAGCAAGGCTGAGGTTATAATATGTATTGGTATCGGTGGTTCGTATCTTGGCGCTAAGGCTGTGATCGAGGCGATGAACAACTCGTTTGACTTGATTAAGAAGCAGAGGACAAATCCGATTGTGGTATTTGCAGGACAGAATATCTCGGAGGATTACACTTGTGAGTTGTTGGATGCAGCCAAAGATTACTCTATCGCTGCGATCGTGGTGTCGAAATCGGGTACTACAACTGAGCCAGCGATTGCGTTCCGCCTTATCAAGGGTGAGATCGAGGCTCGCTATGGCAAGGCAGAGGCTGCCGAGCGTATCGTAGCTGTGACCGACGCGTCGCGCGGTGCGCTAAAGACGCTTGCTACCAACGAGGGTTACCCAACGTTTGTAATTCCAGACGATGTGGGTGGTCGTTTCTCGGTGCTCACACCAGTTGGTTTGTTGCCATTGGCTGCGGGCGGTGTCGACATTGCGGAGTTGGTACGTGGTGCTCAAGATATGCAGAAGGCGACAGCGGCCAATGTGCCATTTGACGAGAATCCATCGGCGATCTACGCTGCGGTGCGTAACGCGTTGTATGATGGAGGTAAGAAGATCGAGATCTTGGCTTCATACGAGCCTAAGTTGCAATACTTCGCTGAGTGGTGGAAGCAGCTTTATGGCGAGAGCGAGGGTAAGGATGGCAAGGGTATCTTCCCTGCGAGCGTAACACTTACGGCCGATCTTCACTCAATGGGTCAATATATTCAAGAGGGCGAGCGCATACTCTTTGAGACGGTTATCTCGGTGGGTGAGCCAAAGCAGACACTTGTGATCGAGAGCGACGAGGCGAATCTCGACGGTTTGAACTTCATGGCTGGCAAGCGTTTGTCGCAGATCAACTTGATGGCTGAGCTTGGAGTGACCATTGCACACGTCGATGGTGGCGTGCCCAATATCCGTATCTCTTTGCCCGAGATCACGGAGTATTACATCGGAGCGTTGATCTACTTCTTCGAGCGTGCATGTGGTATCAGCGGCTACCTACTTGGTGTCAATCCATTTGACCAGCCAGGTGTAGAGGCCTACAAGAAGAATATGTTTGCACTTCTCGAGAAGCCAGGCTACGAGGAGGAGACAAAGGCTATTAAGGCGCGTCTATAAAAGTAGAATACGATAATCGAGAGCGGTTGGAGAGGTGATCTTCGACCGCTCTTTTTTTGCCAACCAAAATAAACAAGAGCATATATATTGCGAATCACGATATAATTATATACTTTTGTCAATCAAACAAATAGAGTTATGAAATTATATATCCCGACAGTGAGCGAAGAGGTCGCAAACGCTATTTCGCATGGAGTAATGACAATCCTGCTACTATTGGCCATACCCTTCTCGGCCGTGTGGGCATATATCAATGGTGGTATCTTGGAGTCGGCAAGTGTGTCGGTCTACACGATCTCGATATTTAGCATGACGCTATTCTCGACGCTATACCACTCGATGGCACCAAACTCTCGACACAAAGAGATATTCCACATCCTCGACCATGTGTTCATCTATGTGGCGATAGCTGGAACATACACTCCGATTGCGCTATGTGTGATTGGAGGGTGGCAAGGGGTTGTGATCACCGTTGCGCAGTGGGTAATGGTAACATTTGGCATCTTCTACAAATCATTGGCCAAGCGGTCGATACCTGCGGTGAGTCTAACAATATATATGGTTATGGGGTGGACGGCTGTAATATTCATGCCTCTTCTGATACGCAGTGCATCCATAGAGCTGCTCACACTAATCCTTGCTGGCGGCCTATTCTACTCCCTCGGTGCTTGGTTCTATGCACGTAAAGGGTTTCGATACCACCACCTCGTGTGGCATCTACTAATCAACATTGCCGTGGCACTTCACTTTACGGCGATCATATTCTACATATAGGTGCTCTACATATAAAGGCGATTGTCCTCTGAATACCTTATCTCAAAGTACTCAGAGGACAATAATTATCTAAACCTCTCTCTTGCGACTCTCTCAGCCCCCCCTCTAGCGACCCTCTCAGCCCCCCTCTAGCGGCGGCCTGTCTTAGCCTCGATGCACTCCGTAGCGTGAGGCACGCGCATCAACCTCTCCTTGGGAATCAGCGTACCCGTAGTCTTACAGATACCATAGGTTTTATTCTCGATGCGAACCAGAGCAAGCTCCAAATTGCGAATAAACTTCAACTGATGGGCTGCCAAACGAGCACTCTCATCCTTTGAAAGAGTCGTCGCACCCTCCTCCAACACCTTGAAGGTGGGCGAAGTATCCTCAATATCATTACCCGACGTGTGTGCCAACGTTGAGCGCAGTAGATCGTAATCCTCCTTTGCACTCTTAATCTTCTCAAGAATCAATTCGCGAAACTCAGCCAACTCGCTATCGCTATATCTACCTTTATCCTCTGCCATAATTTAAAATACTTTAACTCCTAGAACCACTCCATAAAAAGACCCTTCGAAGCGCCCCTAGGCCATTAATACTGTCGTTGTGTTGTTTATGTAAAATTAGAAATAAAATTGTGAATAAAAAATATTTTAGCCACAAATTTTAGACCCTTATCACAATTTTATTATCTCGCACTCTAAGTTAAACCAAAATAAAATATGGTTAAGACAAAATAAAATGCGGAGCGACCGATAATAGATCACTCCGCACTATAGATGTAATATACTCTCAAACAGAGACTATAGAATCGAGCTACGCATATCCTCAATATCCGACAACGACTCCAAAACAGAGAACAACTGCTGCTGAACCTGCTGCTGAGTCATAGCCTCGATATTCAACCTTGCACCTGCAACATCCTGTGGCTCCTCGGCATCCTCAATCGAGTTAACCTCGAAGATATAGAGACCCGAACGACCCTTCACTGGAGCCGACACAACGCCCGTGTTGGTTGTCGCAGCGATTGCTCCAATAACAGATGGCTCGACACCTATTCCATCGATATAGTATGAATTGAAACCAATACCCGAGAACTCCCCTGTAGTCGTAGCCTCCATGTTAGCCTGCTGATCGGCAAACGTAGAGCCAGAAAGTGTCGAACTCAAAAGCTCAAACTTCTTATCATTGGCAAGGTTCATACGGATAATCTCGCTCATAGCCGACAACGACTCATACTCAGCATCGTTGATATTGGTAACAGTAGCCACCAAATAACCATCCTCCACCGAGAAGATCTCAGACACAGCACCAACCTTCGCCTTGTTAGCCCAGCGCACAACATCCACAGAGCCTGAAACCGAGCTAACAGAGCGAGTAGATGGGGTCAAAACAGACTTATATGGCGAAACAGATGAGGCAGCAGCGGTATTGTCAAACGACGCAGAACCATCAGCGGCCGATACTGCAAACACACCAGCATTGTTGTGAGCCTCGAGACGTGTAGCCTCCGAAGCGACGATTGGCAACTCGATAGTTGCAACCTTATACTGCTTCTTACGTGGCGAAGCGTCATAGACCTCGAGGATCTGAATCATATCACCAACCGCAATCTTCACGATATCACCCTTGCGAGCCGAAGCCAAAGGCTGAGAGAACTCATCCGAGAACGAAGCAAATGGCACAGCACCAATATCACCGCCATTTCTAGCACTCTCAGCATACTGCGAGAACTCCGTTGCAGCCGCTGCGAAATCGCCACCACCCTTCAAAGCCTCATACAAGCTATCGGCCAACACCTCTGCCGTATATGGCAACACAATATGACGCAGTGACAATGTGTCCGAAGCGTAAACACTCGACGCAACACGCGAGATACGCCATACATCACCCGAAATACGTGGACCATAAACACCTCCAGCAACCAATGCCGCAGACTCTGCAACTGGCAATTGCGCCTCGCTCAAATATGACGTGCCAACTGTTCCGATACGGTTCTCACGCAAGAATGCACGGATCTCCTCGGCTGGAGTCGATGCCAACTCACCTGCCAACTCCTTTGCACGACTCTCGATCTGAGACAAATCATCCTGCGAAGGGGTAACATTAAATACCACATACGAGATAGAACGCGAAGGGTCGCGCTTGTAAAGTGACTTATGCGAATCGTAGTGTGCCTTAACCTCTGCATCCGAAACACTAACCTGCGAATCGTCAACATCCGAGTAGCGCTTCAAAGCCCACTTTCCAGTGTAGAGGCTATTCTCACCATTGGCCATCATCTCACCCTCCAAAGAGTTTGCATTGATTCCATTCAACACCAAAGCCATATACTTCGTCGTAACACGCTCCTCAGATGCCTGAGCAATCAACTCCGACCATGCAGCCTCGGCATCGGCATTACCGCGCGACGACAACACAAAGTTGTTCAACGATGCCAAGCTATAAGCACCACTCTGAGGATCGGCAAATGCGCTATACATAGTCTGCGTAGGCAACTCTCCGCGAATAACAGCCGAATACTCCGACGAACCAAAGCTCAAACCCATCTGCTCGACACCTGGAACAATTGCGCGGCTTGCAACCAACGCCTGCCATGTGGTGCGATAGATCATATCGAGCTGCTGATCGGTAGGTTGCGACATACCGCTCTGAGAGTAGATATTCTCATACTCGCGTGAGTAATCCGAATAGGTAACATCCGATCCATTAATCTTTGCTACCACTGGGTCGCTACCCGAGAATGCCAAAAAATCGTTTGGCGAGAAGATAAACGCCAATAAGACTAGAGCGATAACTCCAGTTAGAACAAATCCGAAACGTGTTCGTAGTGTGTTTAGTGTTGCCATTATATTACTTTAATTTTATTACAGTTAATCTTTTTTTATCTATTTGCAGCCCAAAGATAATAATTATATTCTAACTACAACCCTATTTAACCAATTATTTTAACTCTAACCAACTCGATTCGCGAACGAGTAGTGCGTAAAATCTTGATATCAAAATTGCCAATGGTCAGCTGCTCGCCTGCCGAAGGGATGCCTACATAGTTGTATATTATGAAACCTGCCAAGGTCTCATACTCATCACTCTCCTCGATATTGAGGTCAAAATGTTCATTCAGATAGCGCACTTCGTGGCGCGACGAAAAGACATATTCGCGATCTCCAACCTCCTTGGCAATCATCTCTGGCTCGTCGTGCTCATCCTCGATCTCTCCAAAGATCTGCTCCAACACATCCTCCAGCGAGATTACACCTGCCGTGCCACCAAACTCATCGATCACAACCGCTATATTGCTCTTGCGCTTGATAAAACTCTGCAACAGATCATTCAGAGGCATTGTCTCGGGGACATAGCTCACAACCTTCATGACACTATCGACACTCGATGGCGAGAGGAACAGTGACTTCGAGTTGACATAACCTATAATATTATCTATACTTCCGCGCCAAACAAACAGACGCGAATACTTCGTCTGAGCAAATCGCTGTGTCAAATCGGCAACCGTGGTCGCATCTACATCCACAGCCTCGATATCCACACGTGGTGTCATAGAGTCGCGAACACGCAGATCGGCAAAATCCAATGCGTTTTGAAACAACCGTATCTCTTTATCGCCCTCGATCGAGACATCGCCTCCGCCTCCCGACTCAATCAAACTGGCCAAATCGTGACGATCAAAACCCGTAGCAACCGATGTCGATGCACCACCACTACCAAACAGGCACAACAACCCTCGCGACAACAGCGTCGTAAACATCGCTATGGGATACAACAGCAGATAGAATAGATAGATCAGCGGTGAAAATATACGATAATAGAAGTTTGGATTGCTCCTAAAGATCGATTTTGGCAGAAACTCCGCCACAAAGATAATGATGACCGTCGACACCAGAGTCTCCAACAGAACCGATCCACTCAGCGCAAAGCCCATGCGTCGCAAAAGTGTCTGAATCAGCATAGACATAAAGAGTGAATAGACCACCAATGCAATATTATTTCCAACCAATATCGTCGTAATATATTGGCCTGGATTGCGCGAAAAGATCTCAGCAATATGGTCGAAAACCCGACTCTGCTTACGATCGATCTCCAACTTCAATCGATTCTTAGACAAATAGGCGATCTCCATGCCCGAAAAAAATGCGGACAACAGCAGCATAAAGCCTATTACCACTATCATAAATGTTAACGTCATAACTCTCCTCTCTTTACTCGCTCAATCCAGCTCCATCCAACAACTCATCCAGCTCGGATAGTGCATCCATCGGCTCACGATCAACCTCTGCGATCGAGTCTACCACCGTTTCATCCAACGCCACGGTATCCACAACAACTGCCTGCTCACCTAGAAAAAGATCTATATCCTCATCATCCATATCACCTGCCCCCTGCGCCTGCGGTGATTGTGCAGCTGGAGCAACCTCCTCGACACTCATTCTACCCTTCAAGCGACGAAAACTCCACACCACCATCGCCTCATCCGACTCAAAGCCCTCACCCTCGTAGATATCGCCCGTCGATGCATCGTCGATACGGGTATCGACATTTGAATAGATACGCTTCGATTGTGCATTCCAAAACAACTGCTCCGAAGTCAGAGTCTTGCCATCGCTCTTAACCACAACGACATTGCCGACAACCTCCCACAAATCGCGCTTCTCATAAAAAATGGCATAATCGCCCGTCAGAACACCATTGACCTCATTGAGAGAGTCATTGGTAAAGGTTGTGATCTTGATCCCCTCGCGAAACTTACGATAGGGGTCGCTCGCCATAGTATACCCCTCGACCAATGGTGCCTCGAAGATATACGACGGACGACCATTCTCCGACATATTGATAGTCATATCGCGACTAAGCTCCGTCAACAGATGCTCCTTGGCATTGGCCATCGGATCGACCGTACCCTCCCCCTTACAACATACAAGCATCACGGCACCCCCCAAAATGAGGAGTGCCTTGAACTTAAATAATATATGTGTAATAACTATGCTCAGTCGCATATTTGCTTAATCTCGTGTGCGAACCCTTGTCGTGTGACCTGCAGCCAAACCGCTCTTGATCACATAATCGCTACCCTTCTCCAACTCCTCGAAGAAGCAATCCTCAGCCGATGGGAAGTTCTCCATATATGTCACTCGCATACTCTTAGCTGGCTCGCGATATGACTCCTCCTCTGTTGTGAATCGAGACAACGCACGAGTCATCATATCAGCAGCTGCCCAATATGCCACACGACCCTTCAATTCATTGACACACGATGGTGCATCGGCTGCATAGCACTGCGCAATGATAAACATCGCAATTCCATTATCGGCATCCGTATTATCGGGAGTATCCAAAGCCGCCTTAGCCGCTTTATACGCAGCATCCATATTTGATGCAGCATACTCAACCAATGCAATACGAGTATACAACGCCTCCTTCTCCTCCATATTTGTCTCCGTAGCCAATGCATCACGAAGATACTTCGAGGCCTTCTCATAATCACCATCAGCCTGGAAGATAGATGCCAAGATCATAGCCGAACGAGAACTTGGCTCGTTGTTATACTGTCTCTCAGCCAATGCCTTGTAGAATGGTGAACGACACCCTACACGAGACATCAAACGCACTACCTGTGACAACATACGACGGTTGTCTGGTGAGGCAGCAATACGTGGCTTGAAGATCTCCTCCAAATTCTCACATGTCGCAACACCACTTGCTCCAAATGCAGAGTTGAACGCTGCGGTCTGCTCCTCGTTACCCTCAAACAGTGGCGATAGACGATCATACTCCGAGATCACCTCATCGGCCATAACCAAATCCATACCGTAGTCATCGCAAACACCTCTATAGTACAACAACACCAACTCCAAATCAATTTTGGCCATATTGTGCTCGATCATCTGCTTGAAGGCATCACGCAATCCCTCGCGATCGCTCTTTGCGTAGTTATAAAAATCACGAGCCTTAGCATCCGTAATATATGCGGCACCGCGCTCTGCATGGTTCGCGAAGTACTGCAATCGCAAATTATGAATCATAATCAATGAGTCAACCAATACCTTCTTCTCCTTAAGATTTGTCGCACGCGAAATCTTTGTCTTGTAGATCTGTAGCGCGCGGGCATAGATAGCATCAGATGCTCCAGGGCACTTCTCAATCAACTGGCAAAACAGGCCTGCTGCCTCATCATACTGCTTGTTGTTGAAAGCCTCACGCATGAACGTAGACAAGAACATATTCGCCTCACGCTCCTCTGCATCGGCACCCCACATAGCATATTGAGGGCTGTTGAAATCAACACTTGGGGTCTGTGCAAAGGCACATACACACGCACTAAATAACGATAACACTAAAAGTGTAAAAGTTTTTTTCATCTCGAATTAAAAGTTTAATTTATTGGGTTTGTTATTGTTTTTATCCTAATTAAAATTAATCTATCAAGTAGCGATGGAACCAATAATCGTCACCAAACATCGTGAAGCTAAAGGCCACCTTAAATTGGTTTTGACGGATCAAGCCGACATCCGAACCATTGACATTAACACTGCTAAGGGCACCGACGCTACCCCACTCTAGCCCCATATTGATTCTCGTGATACCAATCATATTGATCGGGAAGCCCATTCCTGCAGTCACGGCATACTCCGCCAACTGGGTACCACCAAAACTATATTGACTATTACCAAAACGAACTCCTGCTCGATAATTTACTCGATTAAAGTAATTACGAACATCGCTATAGCGAGGTGTATATTCAACTCCAAAGCGGATCTGCGACACATTGCAGTAGCTAATCAACATTCCATCCTCATTCTCGTAGCTAATCGACTCATTCCCACTCTTCCAATCCTGCATCGAATAGTCGGCCGACAAAGCCAATCGATCGCTAACATAGCTCACACCAAACGACAACTGACGAGGCTGAATCAACGAAATTGTGGTCGTGTCGCTCTGAGTATAGAACGAGTCTGTAGAACCCTCATCATCGATAACGCGGATATATTGAGGCGACAAATCACCCCCCAAATCATACGTCGCACCCAACGTAAGCATCTTATTGCGACGCTTAATAACATCCCACTGCAATCCTGCCTGAGCCTTGAGCGACGACACCGAGAGGTAATCAATACCACTCATCGACAAGACATCGCCTCCAGCCGTAATATTCACAAACGCAACGTCAAACGTGCGGCTAAGATCTCCCCAATAGTATTGACCAGCAACTCCTATCGACACACCAGGCAAGAACTCCCAACCAATACCAAACTTCGCCTCAGCAATATCACCATAACCCTCTTGTAGCATACCGACATAGTAATCGGCCATAATAATCTCTTCGTAATTGCTATAACCAACACTCGAATAAGGGGTCATACTAAAGCCAAAGCCTAGACCCTTAGCAACAGGCACCTGAAAGGCGATCTCCTTAAAATTCAATGTCGTATAATTAGTCGATGATTGCCCTGCTGCACTATTCTGCGACAACATATACTGGCCACCCTCCATTCCGAAATCAAACAATATGCTGCGCTGCAACTGAGTACTATACGATGCAGGGTTGAGTAGATTGATCGTCGAGGGGTTACGCATAGCAACTCCTGCACCTCCCATAGATCGCGTCTGCAACGTACCCTGAGTGCTCAACGAACCCAAACCATAGATCGAATAGGGCGAATACACGCTCAATGCGCCACTCTCGGCCAAAACTAAACTTGGTGCACTTAGCAGTAGCAATAGTGTCAATAAGACAACCTCTTTAATTCTCCTCATTATACTTTAAAATTTCATTCAATCCGACAACCACCAAATCGCACATCGCAAATATCGCATTTTTAATTCGTTTATCAAAATATTTTGCGTCTCCTCCAGTAAAAATAACAACTATTTTTTGATATTTAGCCTCTGCGGCCACTACATATCCCTCTATTTCATAACAAATACCACGCATAACACCCTGCTCGATCGCCTCGCGCGTCGTGCGAGAGATGCCATCGTTCACCTCGCACGCCTCGCACAACGGCAACGATGCTGTATAATCGTGCAGTGCTGCATAGCGCATCGACACCCCTGGCGAGATAACACCACCCTCGAAGCCACCCTCAACACTAACCAGATCGATCGTTATCGCCGTACCAAAATCGACGATCAAACACTCCGCATCAGGCCACAAATACCTTGCGCCAACGGCCGCCGCCAATCGATCGCGCCCCAGAGTCTCGGGCGTAGAGTATCTGTTACCTATCGGCACAGCCGTCAACCCATCGAACAACAGGCAGTGGCCAATTACTCGCTGCAAAAAAGCGACTACCGACGACTGATCGCCACGAGTCGAACTTACGATAGAGCGATTCAATCCATACTCCACACGCCACGACTCAACCGTCGAACGCATTGCCCCATCAAATTGACCACTAGCCGCTTGACACACAACCGCACCTGCCATGTCGACCACAGCCAACTTCACACGTGTATTACCTATATCTACTATCAGATTCATCGCCATATCCCCCTCAAATTCTAGAACGATGCCAAGAGTTTATACCCCGATTCAATATCCGACACTCTACGAACGGTCATCGCCAAACGATTATTATTTTGACGTAGCACAAATCTATCACTTTCTGCGGTTACACGCCTCAAAAGATTCATAAACACATCGGTTTTGTAGTAAGGCGAGTTCTGCTCACCCACAAATTGAACGATCATCAGACCATTTTTGACCTTCACCCTCTCCATACCCAGACGGATCGCCTCACGACGCAACCTCACCACATTCAACAGCTCCTCGGCCGCACGTGGCATCACACCAAATCGGTCGACCAAGCGCCCTGCAAAGGAGCACAAATCCTCCTCCGACGAGATAGAGTCTAACTCGCGATACAACTTCAACTTCTCGGCTGGTTGCGACACATAACTATCGGGCAACTCCGCCGCCACATCGATGTCGATCGTGGCATCGTCCACATAGCGAACACGCTCATTGACAACCTTTTGCTCCTCGGGCGTTAGCTTCTCGACATCCAACCCCTCGTAACGCAACTCTGCTATAGCCTCACTGAGAATCTTCTGGTAGGTCTCAAAACCGATGTCGGCCACAAAACCGCTCTGCTCGGCTCCCAACAGGTTTCCTGCTCCGCGGATATCGAGATCCTGCATCGCGATATTGAACCCCGAACCCAAATCCGAGAACTCCTCGATGGCTCGCAGCCTGCGACGTGCATCAGAGGTCAACATATCGTCGGGCGGAGACAAAAGGTAGCAAAACGCCTTGCGATCCGAACGCCCAACGCGCCCTCGCAACTGGTGCAGTGCACTCAGTCCAAAATTCTGAGCATTATTTATAATTATCGTATTGGCATTGGGCACGTCGATTCCATTCTCGATTATCGTCGTGGCCAACAACACATCGTACTCGCCAAATATGAAGTCCATGATAAGAGTCTCCAGCTGCGCAGCGGCCATCTGACCATGACCAACGCCCACCCTTGCATTGGGGCATACTCGCTCGATCAACGACTTTATCGAACCCAAATTCTCCACTCTATTGTGCACGAAATAGACTTGACCATTGCGCGCCAACTCCGACTCCACAGCCTCGCGAATAACATCCTCCGAGAATACATGCGACTCGGTGGTGATCGGCTGGCGGTTGGGCGGAGGGGTCGAGATGACCGACAAATCACGAGACCCCATCAGCGAGAACTGCATCGTACGAGGGATAGGGGTAGCCGTCAAGGTCAAGGTATCGACATTGACACTCAGTGCCGTGAGCTTCTCCTTGGCCGCAACGCCAAACTTCTGCTCCTCGTCTATGATCAACAGCCCCAGATCCTTGAATCGGATCTGCTTACCCAATATCTTGTGTGTACCGATCAATATATCGATCTTACCATCGGCCAGATCGGCCGTTATCTGCTTCGTCTCTTTGGCCGATTTTGTGCGGTTCAGATACTCGATCGTAACGGGAAAATCGCGCAATCGAGATTTGAACGAACGGTAGTGCTGCATAGCCAAGATTGTCGTAGGCACCAGAATAGCCGTCTGCTTACCATCATTGGCCGCCTTAAATGCAGCGCGGATAGCCACCTCCGTCTTACCAAACCCAACATCGCCACACACCAATCGATCCATCGGCTGCGACGACTCCATATCCCCCTTGACCGCGGCACACGCAGCGCTCTGATCGGGGGTATCCTCATACATAAACGATGCCTCCAACTCCTGTTGCAACACCCCATCGGTCGAAAATTGATACCCCGTGCTAGCCTTGCGTTTGGCATACAGTGCGATCAACTCGCGCGAAATATCCTTGATCGCACGCTTCGTGGCATTTTTGATCTTCGACCACGCGCCACTGCCCAACTTATAGACCTTGACACCCTCGCCATCGCCACTCTTGTAGCGAGCTATACGGTGCAGCGAGTGGACATTGACAAACAACACATCATTATCCTTATACAACAGCTTAATCGCCTCGTGAACTCGTCCACCCTCGTTGATCTTGACCAATCCAGCGAACTTACCCACGCCATGGTCATAGTGCACAACATAGTCACCCACACGCAGTTGGTTCAACTCCGCGATGGTCATCTGCTCATCGCGTTTAATCTCGCCCTTGATACGATAACGCTGATAGCGCTCAAAGATCTGGTGCTCAGTATATAAGCACAACTTCTGGGCATGATCCACAAATCCTTCATGCAGTGTCACATAAAACGACTGCACCTTCAACTCCTTATAACCCAACTGGTAGAATATCCCCTCGACGCGCTCCAGCTGTGCATGGTTGCGCGACAAGATATAGCTTGCATATCCTCGCTGCGACGACGAAATCATATCCGAGGCCAAAACCTCCAGATTCTTATTAAACGTCGGCTGAGGCGCTGTATCAAACTCGATAACGCTATCCACTGCTCGCTCGACCAACGTATCGCGCATGACAAACATTGTGCTATCTGCCATATCTGCCAAAAGCTCATTACGGCTACTAACGCGTTGATCAACAGCACAATCCTCGGCCAAAGTATCGGCCAATACCTTGCGACGCAGCTCATTGACCTTGCGCAAGACATAATCAGCATCGTAGAACCAGTAGCACCCCCTA
Organism: Rikenellaceae bacterium; assembly: GCA_047174185.1. Taxonomy (GTDB): domain Bacteria; phylum Bacteroidota; class Bacteroidia; order Bacteroidales; family Rikenellaceae; genus Alistipes. The sequence goes on from JBCQUH010000005.1 coordinate 27,989, forward strand.
TCGCCCACAAATCGAGCAAACGAAACACGCTGCTGCTCAGCCTCCGCAGACTCCTGTGACGCAACACTCAAATTGGGCAGGATCTCAACGCTCTCCAACTTCGACAACGACAGCTGGGTCGAGATACTAAACCTGCGAATGGAGTCTATATCATCTCCGAAAAAATCTACGCGATAAGGCTCACTCTCGGCATAAGAGAATATGTCGACGATACCACCCCTCTGCGAGTAGTGGCCTGGTTCGTAGACAAAATCGACTCGCACGAAACCCATCGCCTCCAACTGCTCCACCAAACCCGAGATCGCCATTCGACCGCCAACCCTCAACTCCACAACCTCGCGATGCATAACCGACACCTCAACAACACGTTCGGCCAACGCCTCGGGATAGGTGCAGACAACACACAACTCGCCATTGTCCGCTCTACGCAGAGCATTCAGTGCCGAGGTGCGTTGAACAACGCCATTGGCATCCAACTGTCCATAGAGCATCGACCGCTTGTTGGAGGTGGGCAGAAAATGGACACTCTCCTCACCCAACAGCGCGTACATATCATTCAACAGATAGGTGGCCGCATCACGATCCTCGGCCACAAAGATATGCACTCCGCCAACTCGATGAATTGCCGCCGAGGCATATACAGACAAAGCACCACTCACCATCTGCGATAGATGGTGAGTGGTGCCCTGCATCTTACAACTCTTGACTAACGACTCGACCCCCGACGATTTACTAAACAACGAAAGCAAAACATCGGCACCATCGCTACCCTTTTTCCCTTTATGCGAGTAAGTTGACTCCATTTTTACCGTAGTAACCAACATCTATGATTCCCACACTCTCGTCTATGGTCACCTGAATCTTGCAACCATACTTCCAACCCCACTTGCGACGCATCGAGATCAAACCCTTGTCGATAAATGCCGCCACATAGGGGCTAACACGCAGATTGATAAACTTCACGCCTCGATCCTCGGTCAAGAACGAGATCTGATTCTCGATATTGCGATCCAACGAGACCGTAGGCTGAATCTTACCCGTACCATTACATGTCGGACAAACATCTTGAACACTCTCAACCGCAACGGGACGAACCCTCTGGCGAGTGATCTGCATCAAACCAAACTTCGACAACGGCAACACCGTATGCTTCGCCTTGTCGCCAGACATCAATCGAACCATCTCGTTGAAGAGCGTCTGACGATTGGGTGCTTTATGCAGATCGATAAAGTCAACAATCACAATACCCCCCAAATCGCGCAATCGCAACTGACGCGCAATCTCCTCAGCCGCGGCCAAATTGACATCCAACGCCATCTGCTCCTGATTATCCTCGGCCTTGGTACGATTGCCCGAATTGACATCTATCACATGCATCGCCTCTGTCTGCTCGATGATCAAATATGCCCCTCTACGCAGAGATACATACTTGGCAAAGAGCGACTTAATCTGTTTCGATATATCGAAATTATCGAAAATCGGAACACTTCCCTTATACAACTTCACGATCTTCTCGCGACCTGCATCGATCAACTTAATATAGTCGTGGATGTTCTTATACATCGCCTCGTCATCGACTACGATCTGCGAGAAACTCAAATTCAGAGTATCGCGAATAATCGTATTGGCGCGACTCATCTCCTGCATCAACAACTCGGGAGCGGTGCTACTCTTGATCTTGCGAGTAAGCATATCCCATCGCTCCAACAGCGACTCTATATCTTGTTGTATATCCTCATCCTTAGCCGAGATGGCTGCTGTGCGAATAATAACTCCAAAGTTCTTGGGCAACACATCAGCCGCCACACGACGCAGACGCTTCTTATCCTCAGCTCCGCGGATCTTCTGCGACAAAAAAACCTTGTTGGAGAAGGGCACCAAAACAACATTGCGACCAGCCAACGAGATGTCGGCCGTCAATCGAGGACCCTTAGTAGAGATCGCCTCCTTGGCGATCTGAACAACGATATTCTGACCCACCTGCAACAGAGATCCAATCTTGCCTCCACGCTCAACACTCTCTTGTTGTGACAAATTTATATTTTCAACCTTCAACGGACGCTTGCCCGATTGACGACTCGATACGATTTTATCTAATGATCTAAAGTGTGTCCCTAGATCGAGGAAGTGAATAAACGCATCGCGCTCGTGTCCGATATTGACGAACGCTGCGTTAAGACCAGGCATAATCTTGCGAACCTTGCCCAGATATACATCACCAACAGCAAAACCCGTCTGACACTGCTCTTTATTAAGCTCGACGAGTACCTTATCTTCGCACAAGGCGATAGAGATCTCTGCTGGTGTTACATTAATTACTAATTCTCGATTCATAAAATCGAAATATATTTTACACGACTGTTTAACCAACAAACATATCGCAAAACGCCATGACACAACCCATTAACAACCGTGATAACACGAGGGCATAGCGCCTATATTAATTTCCTTTTTTAAACGTATTAAAGCTAAGAGTAAAGTTACCCTTAGCTTTAAAAACAATCTTTGATATTTACCTAAAAAATATCAACTACCCCCTATTTTTTCTTCTTATGGCGATTCTTACGAAGTTGTTTCTTTCGCTTATGGGTAGCCATTTTATGTCTCTTTCTCTTCTTTCCGCTTGGCATAGCTTTAAATTTTATATTAAACAATCAATTAATTTTGTAACCACAAAAATCAACAAGTAAAAGACTACTTGTCTAGCATCTCAGCAAAGCTCTTCGATGGCTTGAATGCTGGAATGTTATGCTCTGGAATAATGATAGAGGTCTCCTTTGAAATATTACGAGCCACCTTCTGAGCGCGCTTCTTTACAATAAAGCTACCAAAACCACGCAAATAAACTGGGTTATTCGCTGCAACTGAGTTCTTTACACTATCCATGAATGCCTCCACGATAGACATTACCTGTGTTTTCTCTACTCCTGTGCTCTTTGCAATCTCGTTTACGATATCTGCCTTTGTCATAATTTATATTATATATTTATCATTAAGTTTCTAACCGCCCCCCCTTTATCATTAAGTTTCTCACTCAACCCAATCGAGACTGCAAATATAAACTATATTTAGTTAAGATACAACAAAATAGCGAAAATTATTTATTTTTATTTCGACTCGTGTGGATAATAATAACGAAAAGTTTTTTTTTTACCTTTTTTCACTACCTTTACATGGTGTTTACGACACTTATCAATCTATAACTACAGACAATATTATTAATAATAATTCAACAAAACAACACTATGAGTAGATTAAATCACGCACTAGGCGTAGCTCTTATGCTACCATTGGCAGCACCCGTGGTCGCAAAGAATGCACCACAACCAAACATCCTTATCATCTTCACCGACGACCAAGGGTATGGCGATCTAAGTTGTATGGGAAGCCAGACAACCAAGACTCTCGTCTTTGACAAGTTGGCCGAGGAGGGTACGGTATTTACCAACTGCTACGCACAACATGTGAGTGGTGCTTCGCGTTCGTCGCTACTTACGGGACGCTATCCACTACGAAGTGGCGGATTTGATATGCCTGCCGACGAGGTTACATTTGCCGAGATGGCCAAAACCGTGGGTTATCAAACAGCGTGTATCGGAAAGTGGGATGTCTCGAACCGTAAGCCAATTGAGGGTAGAGTGCCAAACGACCAAGGTTTCGACTACTACTACGGAACACTCGGAGCCAACGATGGCGGAAAGGCTCAGATGTATGACAACTACGAGGAGGATGTGTTGATCAAGGATATGAGCAAATTCACGAAGCTCTATACCAACAAAGCGATAGATTACCTAGAGAATAAGCGAGAGGATAACAAACCATTTATCCTATATGTAGCGCACACTATGCTACACTCAAGAGTTGGCGTATCGCCCGAATTCAAGGGCACATCGGATCGCAGCCTATATGGAGATGCACTACAGGAGTTGGATAGCGAGACAGGACGACTACTCGAGACTTTGGACAAGTTGGGACTTCGCGAGAACACCATAATCATATATATGACGGATAATGGCCCATGGAGCCAACCAAAATATATAAATAACACTAAGAAGTACTATGCCGAGGGTGAGATATTCTGGGGCGAGCCAGGTGGATTGAGAGATGGAAAGGGTTCGGCCTACGAGGGTGGAGCCAAGACACCATGTATCATCAATTGGGCTGGACACGTTCCTGCTGGAGTACGCAAGAGTGGATTGTTGGCCACTATCGACTTCATGCCTACGTTCGCTTCGTTGTGTGGATTCTCAGTCCCTTCTGATCGAATTATAGATGGTGTTGACCAGAGCAAGATGTTCTTCACAAAGAGCGACAAGAGTGCTCGCGAGACCTATGCATATATGCAGGTTCGCATACCTGGACAGAATCTAATTGAGGATTTTGCGGCGGTGCGAGATCAGAAGTGGAAGCTCCTTGTTCCAGACCGCAAGGTTGAGAACCATCGATTCTTGGAGGACTTCGGAACAAACGATTATGAGCTATACGACCTGATCAACGACCCTGCGGAGAGTGTCAATCTAATCGACAAATATCCAAAGGAGGCGGAGCGACTCAAAAAGATCTACAACGATTTTCGCGAAAGTTTCATTGCCGAGCGTCAATAATCAACAATAACAATTAGTAGGGGTGACCATCGAGATGGTCATCCCTACTTTTTTATCACCTACGAGCTGCCTACACAAGGTGTATATTTGCAAATCCGAAACTCTTTGATTAACTTTGTGGGCACGATTGATACTAATTACTTTGACTTATGGCTATCGAGATATTTTACCACGACAAACAACTAATCATCACTTCGACTCAGAGCCTCGGCTTTGAGATAATCGTCGACGAGCAACGTAACGTATCGCTCGAGGAGATCTTGCAGCTATTCGAATACCACGATGCCATAACGCTCAAGACGACAGACGTTGAGCAGACATACCGAAAGTTTGCCGAACAGCTAATAAACGTCACAGCCGCAGGAGGTGTGGTCAAGAGCCTGAACGACACCACGCTGATGATACACAGAAACGGTCGTTGGGATCTACCCAAGGGGCATCTCGAGAAGGGAGAGTCGATCAAGGAGTGTGCCGTGCGCGAGGTGAAGGAGGAGACGGGAGTCAAGCAGATCGAGATACACGACAAAATTTGCGAGACAATACATATGTATATCCTCCGCGGAAAGTGGGAGATAAAGAGCACTCATTGGTATAATATGACAAGCCCTTCGTGTTCACCACTAACACCCCAGCGCGAAGAGGGGATAGAGCGCGTGGAGTGGCTAACAAAAAAAGCTGTGGAAGAGAATATCCCCCACAGCTATAAAACGATTCAACGCGTAATTGGTGCGCTAAAGTAGCACGACGGCTACTACATTCGCTCGTCGATCCACGAATCTTTGAGACCCACGAAGTAGAGGATACCATCCAAACCAATTGTCGAGATCGACTGCTTAGCGGTCTCCTTAACCTTTGGCTTCGCATGGAAGGCGATTCCCAAACCTGCGATGTTGAGCATTGGAAGGTCATTTGCACCATCTCCAACAGCAATCGACTGCGCAATGTTGATACCCTCGAATTGACACAACAGGCGCAACAGCTCCGCCTTACGCGTACCATCAACAATTTGCCCCATATGGCGACCTGTCAACACGCCATTCTCGATCTCCAACTCATTGGCATAGACATAATCAAATCCAAATCTACGTTTCAAGTAGTTGCCGAAATAGGTGAATCCGCCCGACAATATCGCAGTCTTAAATCCAACTCGCTTCAGGATTGTCATCATGCGCTCAACGCCCTCGGTAATTGGCAAACGATCACACAAGGCATCCATAACCTTAACATCCAACCCCTTAAGCATTGCCACGCGCTGCGTAAAACTCTCACAGAAATCGATCTCACCACGCATTGCCGACTCGGTAATTGCTCGCACCTCGTCGCCCACGCCAGCCAACTCAGCCAACTCGTCGATAACCTCGGTCTCGATAAGCGTAGAGTCCATATCAAAACAGATCAGACGACGGCAGCGACGGTAGATATCATCCTCCTGAAACGATACATCAACTCCATCCTTCGACAACGACAAGAAACGCTGCTGCAACAACTCACGATCTGGAATCGTACCCCTCAACGAGAACTCGATACACGACTTAGGAGCACGTGCATTCTCAGCAAACGGGACACGACCCGTCAAACGAACAATATCATCAATATTCAACCCCTGCTCGGCAATAGCTGCCGAGACCTTCGCCAGATTCGACGCTGTAATACGTCGTCCAAGCAGCGTAACGATATAACGATCGCGACCCTGACACGAAACCCACTCATTGTAGTGATCCTCCGAGATGGGCGAGAAACGGATGCTCACACCCAACTCCGATGCCTTGAACAGCAACTCCTTCATGATATCACCCGACTTTGCCGCTGTGGTCTGAAACAGAATACCCAACGTCAATGAGTGGTGAATATTAGATTGGCCAATATCCAATACAAATGCCTCATACTGACCCAAAATAGTCATCAATTTCGATGTCACTCCAGGTTTATCATCTCCCACGATATTAACCTGTATTACCTCTACAGCGTTTCGCATAATTTTATTATAGTTTAAGTTTTTAGGTTCTCTCTTTGCGCACAAGACATACACATCTCACTCACATCTCACACACTGTTACTCTAACAAATTTAGACAATTTTTCTGGAATTTGAAAATTTTACGACAAAAAAATTGGGACTCGGCATCACCGCGTCCCAATTTCATGGCTTAAAAAGCTCTGTTTACTCCGCAACAGGAGCTACATCAACACTCTCAGCACCATCCACCGCCTGTGGCATAGGCATCTCCGTAGCGGGACGAGCCTGCATCAAAGCATCTGCTGCACTGTCAATCGACGAGGCACCATTCGACGATGTACCCTTCATAACAACTGTAGCCAAAAGGCTCAACGCCAAAATAGTGATAGCCATCGCCCATGTAAACTTCTCCAAGAAATCCGTCGTCTGACGAACGCCCATAACTTGGTTCGACGCTCCAAAATTCGCCGCCATTCCACTCTTAGGACTCTGAACCAACACAGCCAAAACCATCAAAACACACGCTACCAAGATCAAACCAATACAAATTGTGTATAACATACTCTATATTTTAAAATTATTTTCCACTCTTTCCAGAGATCTTTTCCGCAAGACGCTCCGTTAGATCTGCAAAGTAAATACTTTTTTCTGAATATTGCAAACTTAATTTACTGTAAATCTCTTTTGCCTCTGCATAAAGTCCCTGCTTTAGGTAAATTCGAGCCAACTCCTCACTCACAAACTCATCTTTGGGATCCGAATCATACTCCACATCGACCAACTCCCAATCCTGCTCGACATCCACCTCTTCGTCGACTGGTGCCTCGATTCGAAAATCGCTCAACGACAAAAACTTATCGATCAAATCCGCCGACGAGGGTTGAGGCTCATCATCGCTCATGCACGAGACCAAAAACGAAATATCGACCGACTCACACTCCACAACAGCATCCAGATGGTTCATTGCAACCAACTGCGCCAACTCATCACCATCGTCATTGGCACGACTATGCCAACGCTCCAACAACGTCGGCAGATACCAATTTTTGCCCTTCAAAATAGCTAATCTATCCATAAGTTCCAATATTAATTTCCGACTACCAATTCGATGCTGCAGCTTGGAATATATCATCCACCAGCTGACTTACGATCGTCTCGATCAACTCACTCTCGACCTCGTTGAGCAACTTCGACGAGTCGTAATCCTCAAATGCCGTGAAGGTCTTGAGGAACGAACCCTTCTCCTCTATCACATTCGTAAACTTGACCTGAACCGTGATCGTGAGTCGGTTCAACGATCCATAATCGGTTGTCGAACTCGACGACACTGCGGCCGTGGTCGAGGTGTAGTTTGTAATCTGACCCTCGAAGGCAAAATCGCCAGCCTCGCTAACCTCCGTCAACTTCGTCTTACGCGAGAAGGCATCTTTCAACTTATCGGTCATCGTCGACGACAAGATGGGGGCTACCATCGTAGCATTATTAGGGAAATATGCCACCGAAAAGGTCTTGGCCGCAGGCGGAATCGAAGCGCCCGAAAGTGTATAGGCTACCTTAAATCCACAACCCGTGGTCGTCAACAGTAGCATCGCAGCCACCAATATACTATAAATACGTCTCAACTATCTCTCAATTTTAATACCCTATACTACATCTCATCTATACCCAACTCCTTGATACGACGATAGAGAGTGCGCTCCGACATAAACAGCTCGGCCGCGGCATCACGACGACGACCATTGTGGCGACGCAGCGCCTTCACAATAGCATCTCGCTGCACATCGGCCTTGCTACGCTCGCGCGGAACCTCCTCGACCTCCTCGCTTGGCACAAACGAATCATCGTCACCATAGCCACCATCACCACTCAACGACGTGGCCGACAACAGCCCCACAACAGGCTGCGACACATCCGAATGGCTCGGCAAAGCAGCACGTGCAGAACCGACACTCGACACCCCCGACGCATAACCTACACCATCACTCGCCCCCAACAGCTGACTCACCATGCGACGCAACTCCCCGATCTCACTACGCATATCAAACAACACCTTATATAATATCTCGCGCTCCGTCGAATAGCCACCGCCATCAGCCGCACCATCCGCACCGCCGCGCATATCACTCGCCACAACAGCCCCACGACCATCACCCTCTTGCGGCAAATAGTGAGCCAACACATCGGCCGTAATCATTCGCGCTGGCTCGACAGCCGAGATCTGCTCGGCTATATTTTTCAACTGACGAACATTGCCACGCCAATAGTAGCGCTCCAACATATCTCGAGCCTGATCATCCAACGTAATCACTGGCATACGATAGGTCGACGCAACATCGGCACAGAACTTACGAAACAACAAAAATATATCCTCGCGACGCTCCCTCAACGCAGGGACAACAATCGGCACTGTGCTCAAACGATAGAACAGATCCTCGCGGAAACGTCCATGATCCACACTCTCCTGTAATCGACGATTGGTGGCTGCAACCACACGCACATTGGTCTTGAGGATCTTATTCGAACCAACCCTCATAAATTCACCACTCTGCAGAACCCTCAACAATCGAACCTGCGTCGAGAGGGGCAACTCCCCCACTTCGTCCAAAAATATCGTACCTCCATCGACCTCCTCGAAGTATCCGCGACGCATCTCTGACGCACCCGTAAAAGCCCCCTTCTCGTGGCCAAATAGCTCCGAGTCGATCGTCCCTTCGGGGATTGCGCCACAATTGACCGCAATATATTTGCTATGTTTACGCGACGAATGGGCATGTATCACCTGCGGAAAAAACTCCTTACCCACACCGCTCTCACCCGTAATAAGCACCGTGAGATCGGTGGGTGCAACGCGCAGAGCAACCTCCAAAGCTCTATTCAAAAGCTCCGAATGGCCGATAATCCCAAAACGCTGTTTTATAACATTCAACTCCATTGCCTCAATACTTCATCTTTACACCCCACCACCAGGCACACTCGTATCACTAAAAATCGATCGCATGAGTGAATCCAAAAATCCTGGCAACTCCATATTACCATACATCCACTCTACGGCCAACCAATAAAAAACCGCCACCAAAAGAACAACTACAGCTACCACTGGGATCAAGATCCACCACTTGTCGAAGCTCTCCTTGACATCCAAGTTACCACCCTCGCTAGCGTATCCCGCAAATGAGTCAAACAAGTTATCATCTGCAACAACTGGCTCTTCATCACTCGAAGCGGCAACCTCAACCACCGTGGGCTGCTCTACAACAACCGCCTGAGGCTCACTCTCAGGCTGCTCAACCACAACCTCTGGCACTGTCAAGTCGATCTCTTGCGCCGCGGGATCGTGCTCAAACGACAACACACCCCCAAACATAGTCATGCGCCCCAACTGGGGCAAGATATATTCGACACGCCCCTCGGTCGTGAGGGCATACTTAAGATCAAAGACATAGCGATCGATCACCGCCATCGCCTCCAACTCCTTGAGTCCACGCGCCACCAACTCGGCATGGAGCACACCATCGTCCTCCTTGACAAACTCCGAAAAGACAACTATCGAAGAGCCTTGTTTGGTCAAAAAAGTTCCTAGACCAGCCACCGTTATTCGACGGTTAGCCGCTAGATATTCTAATATAATTTGAGTTATCGACATAAGTAGCGTTGCTAATTTACATAAATCCTAGCGCAAAAATAACTCTTTTTTTTAACATTTGCTACTCATTTGCATATATTTCCAAAAAAATGTAACACCAAATAGTTGATAATCCGAAAAATAATTAGCTACTTTGCATCGAGAAACTATATGAAATCCAATCGAGCTACATTACGCAACTTTGATAAATGTAGCGCAGGCGGATTTGCCAAAAACATTTAAGAGAGGATGAAAAACAAGTACATCGACCTAATTGACCAGACGTTTGACTTCCCACAAGATGAGTTTACTGTGGAGGATAACGAATTGAATTTTCACGATATCCCGCTCATGGATATCATCAAACAGTATGGCACACCGCTCAAGGTGACATATCTGCCCAAGATCTCACAACAGATCAATCGCGCTAAGCGAATGTTCAATGTGGCGATGGCCAAGGTCGACTACAAAGGGTCGTACAACTACTGCTACTGTTCGAAATCGAGCCACTTCTCGTTTGTGCTAGAGGAGGCTCTCAAGAATGACATCCACCTCGAGACATCGTCGGCATATGATATACATATTATTAATGCACTCTACGACGGAGGGATATTCGACAAGAACCGTTTTATCATCTGCAATGGCTTCAAACGCCCACAGTACGTGGAGAATATCGCACAGTTGATAAATGATGGTTTTGAGAACACAATCCCTGTCATAGACAATATGGCCGAGATCGAGCTGCTCGATGCAGCCATCGACAAGTCGTGCAAGGTGGGTATTAGAATCGCCTCGGAGGAGGGTCCAAAGTTCGACTTCTACACTTCGCGATTGGGTATTCGCTACCACGAGATAGTGGACTTCTACAAGGCGAAGATACAGAAGAACAAGAAGTTTCAGTTAAAGATGTTGCACTTCTTCATCAACACTGGAATCAAGGACACGGCCTACTACTGGAATGAGTTGTCGAAGTGCCTGAATGTATATTGCGAGCTAAAGGCGATCTGTCCAGAGTTGGACTCACTGAACATCGGTGGTGGCTTCCCGATCAAGAACTCGCTCAACTTCGAGTATGACTATGAGTACTTGACCGAGGAGATTGTAGCGCAGATAAAACATATATGTGAGCAGAACAACATCGACGAACCCAACATATTCACCGAGTTTGGATCGTTCACTGTGGGCGAAAGCGGAGCATCTCTATACTCGATTATCAACCAGAAGCAGCAGAACGACCGCGAGTTTTGGTATATGATCGACTCGTCGTTCATCACCACACTACCCGACACATGGGGCATCAACCAACGCTACATCATGTTGGCCATCAACAATTGGGACAAGGAGTATCAGCGAGTTTTCTTGGGCGGATTGACCTGCGACAGCGAGGATTTCTACAATGCAGAGTCGCACTCCAATGCCATATATCTGCCTAAGTTGGAGGCCAACAACCCTCAATACATCGGATTCTTCCACACGGGAGCCTATCAGGAGTCGATCGGAGGGTTTGGAGGCATACAACACTGCTTGATCCCTGCGCCAAAACACATAATCATCGACCGCGAGAAGGGCGACAACGAGTACTACACACGCCTCTTTGCCAAGGAGCAGTCATACCGTTCGATGATGCGCATTCTGGGTTATTAGCAAATAATTATTGGGAGATTGTGTAGATTTCTCGCGAGAAAATTGTATCTTTGAGGTTGTTAATAAACTTAATCGAGGAGGAGAGATTATGAGTAAAAAAATCATGCTTATGGGGGCTGGCGAGTTGGGCAAAGAGTTCACCATCGCCGCACAACGCAAGGGGCAATATGTGATCGCTTGTGACAAGTACGCTGGAGCGCCTGCTATGCAGGTGGCCGACGAATATGAGGTGTTTGATATGCTCGACGGTGAGGCTATTATGGCTGCCGTGGCGAAGCACAGACCAGATTTCATAGTCCCTGAGATCGAGGCTATACGCACCGAGACACTCTACGAGTGCGAGAAGCAAGGGATCGTGGTGACACCTAGCGCACGCGCGGTGAACTTCACGATGAATAGAAAGGCTATTCGCGACTTAGCGGCCAAAGAGTTGGGGCTAAAGACTGCGAAATATCTATATGCTACCTCTTTTGAGCAGTTGTGCGAGGCGGCCGAAGAGATTGGATTTCCATGTATCATCAAGCCCCTCATGTCGTCGTCGGGCAAGGGGCAGTCGATGGTGCGCGAGCGCGAGGGGCTTCGCGCGGCATGGGAGTATGGATTGTCGGGCAGCCGTGGCGACCTCAAAGAGTTGATCGTCGAGGAGTTTATCTCGTTCGACAGCGAGATCACGCTACTCACCGTCACACAGAACAACGCTCCGACGCTCTTCTGCGCACCTATTGGACATGTGCAGAAGGGGGGCGACTATCGCGAGAGTTTCCAACCAGCGCCTATATCGCCCGAACACTTGGCCGAGGCTCAGGATATGGCCGATAAGGTGACGCGTGCATTGGGTGGCGCAGGTTTATGGGGCGTGGAGTTCTTCTTGAGCGATGCCAATGGTGTCTACTTCTCGGAGTTGTCGCCTCGACCACACGACACAGGAATGGTGACGCTTGCCAATACGCAGCGCTACAACGAATTTGAGTTGCATCTGCGAGCGGTGATGTCGTTGCCGATCCCCGACATAAAGTTGGAGCGAATGGGGGTTAGCGCCGCTATCGTATCGCCCCACGAGGAGACATTCGAGAATCCATCATTCGAGGGTGTGGAGCAGGTGTTGTCACAGCCCAACCTAGAGTTGCGACTATTTGGAAAACAGAGTGTTCGTCGCAACCGTCGCATGGGTGTTGTAGTGGCCTACGACGCATTGGATGGAGACATGGATGCTCTACGCCACCAAGCGATCACTGCGGCCGAGGAGGTTATCATCACGAAGTAGCTAGATTAAGACACACATATAATTAAAGAATAGCGAACAACTCTTAGTTCAGATCGTTCGTCATTGCGGCTCACATCGTTCGTCATTGCGGACTTGATCCGCAATGACGTATATAATTTATATTCAGCTATTTCGAGGTGCTAGCAACCTTATTGCGAAGGCCGAGATCGCGAACTTCGCCAAGGCTCGCAACGCTACACGACGAGGTTGTTTGGTTCAACACCACAGGCATCTGCGTATCGTTCACCAAGCTAACCCCAGAGGCTGGCACCTCGCGCGTGGGGGTATAACCATTGTTGGCCGAGGGGTTGCTCTGGCCAATCACAATCGGCAACGCGCTCTCGCGACGCTCTCCGCCATACTCCGACAACCATACACTATGCCCATCGCCTGCGATATGGGCAATGCTGTGCACCGTAGATGTCGACTGGGCAGACATAAGCGCCAACTCAACTTCGCTGGCAACGCCTGACTTCAGGATATAGAAAAGTGGCCCATACTCAGCATCGCCTCGACTCTGCGAGACCTTGACCCCTGCAAGGCTATACCCCACTTCGCACCCCTGAGCCTCGCAACCCACGATCTCAATATCATCCGCCATGCGCGTAAAGGCAAACCCAATACGAGTATTTTTAGCACGACAATTCACAATCGTGATCTTGCCCGTGCGATTTTTATCTGGCCCTCCCGAGCCATAGTTGCGAAATCCACACTCGCTAAGTGACTTGACATATCCGCCCGTAATGACCTTTTGGTTGTCGCTATTGGAGTAGACTGCCCGAAAATCATTGTCGAAGGCTACACCCTCTCGCTCGGCCAACATATCGTCGGTTGCCCTCACCTGCGCCTCGGCATAGCAGTTCTCGAAGTAGACATCGCGTCCACCTTGAACAAAGAAAAGATGACCGAACGACTGCGAGTAGATACTACAATTCAGAATCGAGACAGCTCGACCCTCGATCAACATCCCGCTATGCTTCTTAAGCGATGTCACATGAGCATCACCCTTACCAAGCAGATCGCCATAACCAAAGGGCGACGAACCATTCATGTTGAGCGTAACGCCGTCGATCGTGTTGTTGTCGCCCGTGACCACAAACGAACGCGCCCCCTTGCCAGTTGGGGGATAGTTACCAATGTCGTTGACCGTGAGACCCTTGATCAAATTCCCCGAACCAGTTATCTGGATCTCATTTATCGAGGCCTTGAAGGCTGCAAGCAGGCGAGTGTCTATCTCCAAAACTACCCCCGTGAGGTCAAAGATATTTTTGTCGCCACTAAACAGCAACATCGCCTTGCGACCAAGAGCATCGGCTGCACGGGCATTTTCGATAACCTCCGAGGTTAGATAGTCCGAGATTTGGTAGACCCCAGGCTCCATCTTAATATTGCCCTTCGAACCCTTTGCCGCCTCTGCCAACTCAGCAACAGAGGAGATTACGACAACTTGCTCTTTGGCCTTGGCCAACGAGATATTGACACATGATAGCGCGATACATATCGCCGCAAGAAATTTACATATCTTCATCGATTAGTTTGGTTTAGTTTTGTGATTAAGCTACAAATATAAAAAAATCCCTCGATACTCCAAACCCAGAGCATCGAGGGGTGATGACAAACATCTTTGTCAATTAATATCTCTCGAAGTGAACCTTCGACTCGACATACTTATTCTTGGGTGCTGTCGCACCATCGGCATACCCCACGGCAATAACCGAAAGAGGCATGATCCCCTCGGGCAATGAGAGAGTCTCCTTTATCAACGCCTCAAACTTCGCATTTCCATAGGCACCAGTCCAGACCGTACCCAAACCCATCGAGGTAGCTGCGATCAAGATATTCTCGGTCGCTGCCGAACAATCCAACACCCACGAGGTGCTGAGTTTGGTATTGCCCAAAACCACAATAGCCGCAGGAGCGCTTCGCACTGGTGGCTTGATTGTGCCCAACTTATCAAGCGTCTCGCGATCTTGGATCACCACAAACTCCCAAGGCTGCTTGTTCATCGCCGTTGGTGCCGCCATTCCAGCCTTTACCAACTCAACCAAATCCGCCTTACTTACGGGTGCCGATGTATAGGAACGGACACTTGTTCGCTCGTAGATACTCTGCAACGTAGCGTTTGCATAGCTCTGTGCCGATAGACTCACGCAACCTACACATAGGGTTGCCAAGAGTGATAATAATGTTTTTTTGCTCATGATTTTTATTTAAATTTATTTGATTATCCCAAACTTACACATCCGTGAGACAAAAATACAAATTATTTTTAAATTTCAAAGCCACAAAGGTTGCACACACCCAAACAATATTCGTATATTCGCGAACAAAGAGTGGAATATAATATATTAGGACAAAATGGATATTAAAGTACTAGGAACAGGTTGCGCAGGATGCAAGGCATTGGAGGCAACCATACGCGAAGTTGTTGCAGAGATAAATCTCGATGCAACGGTCACAAAGGTGGAGGATATGATGATGATCATGAGCTACAACGTCATGCGCACCCCAGCCGTGGTTGTCGATGGCAAGGTGGTATCGTCGGGCAAAAAATTGTCGGCTAGTGAGGTACGTGCAATATTGACAAAATAGAGATGAAGGTTCTGATTTTATGTACAGGCAATAGCTGTCGCAGCCAGATGGCGCACGGCTTTTTGCAGTCATTCGACAAGACACTGAAGGTCTTTTCGGCAGGCACCGAGGCGAGTGGCAAGCTCAACGAGGGGGCTGTAAAGGCGATGGCCGAGGTCGGGATCGACATATCGACCCACACCTCCGACTCGGTGGCGAAGTATTTGGACGAGGAGTGGGATTATGTGATCACCGTCTGCGGAGGTGCCAACGAGAGTTGCCCAACGTTTGTGGGCAAGGTGGCACATCGGCTACACATCGGCTTCGACGATCCGTCGCATGCGGTGGGATCGCAGGAGTTCATCGAGAGTGAGTTTCGCAGAGTGCGCGATGAGATCAAGAGTGAGTTTTATAAGTTGTACGTCTCGCAGATGGAGCCATCATGCGCCTGTGGGTCGTACAGATATTGCCGATGTGATTAGCGTATGATACAACGTTTTGCTGATTGGATGGTCTACGACGTTTTCGGGATCGAGGCTATTAGTGTCCGATAAAAAACACACACCTCTTTATAATATGCTTATTTATAGCCTATTGCGGAGATTTGGCAACAAGGGGGCTTGCTTTGAGAAAAAGTCACGG
>JBCQUH010000005.1:44301-69133 GCA_047174185.1 Rikenellaceae bacterium
ACCAGAAACATTGACAGTTAGGGATCCTGAACCAAGTTCAGGATGACGGCTCTGGGGAGCCGAAACGTGTCGCGAATATAGTGCGCAAAATTTCATCGGACAGCAATAGATCGAGGCTGCATCGCACTTGGGGGCGGCGGTCAATTTCTTCATCTACGACACCATCAAGATTTTGCTGCTATTGTTCGTGATTAGCTCGGTGATGGGCGTTATCAACGCCTATTTCCCGATCGAGAAGCTGCGAAATTATCTCACTACGCACAAGATGTATGGTGCGCAATACCTCTTAGCATCGATCTTTGGAGCGATCACACCCTTCTGCTCGTGCTCGTCGATTCCGCTCTTTATTGGTTTTGTAAAGGGAGGTATTCCGCTGGGGGTTACCTTCGCCTATTTGATCACCTCGCCACTGGTAAACGAGGTGGCGGTAGCGATGTTCTTGGGGCTATTTGGCGCGAAGGCGACTTTCATATATACAGGTTCGGGCGTTGTGATGGGGGTTGTCGGAGGGTTTATCTTAGGACAGCTAAAGCTCGATAGATACCTCTCGCCATGGGTACAACAGATAGAGGCAAACGCCACAGCCGAGCAGATGGAGTGGGACAAAAACGACGCTACATTCATCGAGCGACTACCCACCATCGTGCGTGATGCATGGGGGATAGTGCGCGGAGTGGTCATATATGTTATAATAGGTATAGCCATTGGTGGAGCGATGCATGGCTATGTACCCGAGGACTTCTTCACCGAGCAACTATCGGCCGCGCGGTGGTATGGAGTTCCGCTGGCGGTGGTGCTCGCAGTACCGATGTATGCCAATGCCGCAGGTATCGTGCCGATCATTCAGGTCTTTGTCGCCAAGGGCGTTCCTATGGGCACGGCCATCGCCTTTATGATGGGGGTTGTGGGGCTATCACTACCCGAGGCTACCCTACTCAAAAAAGTTATGACGTGGAGGTTAATCGCCATCTTTTTCGGCACAATCACACTTTTCATCATCGCATTGGGCTACCTATTTAATATAGTGTTATAAGGCAGGATATAAGATTCAGCCGCCAAATTCCTACATTTATGTTGCGCAACAATACATAAATGTAGGAATTTGTATTATCGGCAATGTGATAGCGACTTCTAGGCCACCATATTATTAAAAAAAATTAAATGCATATATAGATAATTATCACACAATTAGCCTCGCACGAACTCAACACATAAAAAAACATAGCCTTTTGGCATACTTTTTGGTTGGTTTATGGCACAAAATTGTATACCAACACCATAAGAGAGATGAAGAACAGATATCTGAAGCAGCTTGCACTGATGGCAATACTATGCATATCTAACACAATAATGGCCAACGCCCAGAGCGTAGTTAGAATTAGAGTTGCCGCGGCTGCAAATCTAAGGTACGCCCTAACCGAGATCGAGAGAGCTTACGAATCTAAATTCAAAGGTGTCTACCTAGAGATAAACTATGGTGCATCGGGAACATTCTACCAACAGATCATAAACGGAGCATCATACGACCTATTCCTTTCGGCCGACGACATACTCCCTGCGAAGCTAAAGGCGGAGGGGATAACCGATGGCGAGAGCGTCGTTTATGCGTGTGGCAAATTAGCAATATATGGATTAGAGGCAGGCATCCAAGAGCAAGGGCTGACCATCCTAGAACGAGAGAAATTGAATCGAATATCGATTGCCAACCCTCGCACAGCACCATATGGAGCACGAAGCATAGAGGTTCTAAAATCCATCGGCATGTGGGAGAGACTTGAACGCCGCATAGTATATGGTGAGTCCATAGCCCAAGCGGCACAATTTGCAATGACGGGCAACTGCGAAGTTGGATTCGTTGCCCTTTCGCTACTCCTAAACCCCGAAGCAGAACTCAAAGGTAGCTACTTCGTCATTCCCGAAGAGATGTACACCCCTATAGCCCAAGCAGGAATTGTGCTAAAGGAGGGTGGGGCGACCCAACTATTTGAGTATCTTCTCGGGGCAGAGTGCAAAACCATCTGGGATAAATATGGCTACTCGACAGCAGAGTAACCCGAGGGTTGATTATTTAAATTTTTATTATCACGTGATTATTAGCGGTTTTTGCCGATATTTGCGAAATAAATTGCATATAGATTGCTAATTTATTTAAATATATGAAATAAATTTTGTATGTTTGTGCCAAGTGATAATTTTTAATTGAGTGTGCTATGATGACATTAATAAACAATGAGTGCAACAGTTTCGACCGCGCAAACTGCGAGGGCACACGCGAGCTTGATTTAATTTTAAAACTAGTCTCTAAGCTAAACGACAAGGATGTCGACCTAGATGGTGTTGTCGCGCTATTGGCCGAACACCTCAAAGCCAATAGGTTGTACCTGACGATCCTCAATCGCGACAGCCAAAAGATCTATATCGAGGGTGCGTATGGTCTGACATCTAGCGACGATACCAAAGGGTGGGTCTACAGAGTGGGCGAAGGGATCATTGGACGTGTTATCGCTAGCGGTGTAGAGGTCTACATCCCGAGCATTGCCGACTCGCCAAACTTCCTCAATAAGACAAAATCGCCAATGACGATCGATGGCGAAGATCTATCGTTTATATGCTCGCCCGTAACATTCGAGAACGAGGTGATTGGCACGTTGAGCTTCCATAAGGTGAGATCTAAGACCGACCAGTCGTCGATCAGATACACAACTCGCCTACTCAAAATCATCGGCGGATTGATCGGCAGCACCCTGCGACGACGACAGGAGTATGCCGAAGAGATGGCGAAGCTAAAGGCCGAAAATGAGTCGCTAAGGGGTAATTTCATAGATAAATTACCCACCAACATGAAGGGGCGATCGAACCAGATGAACGATCTGCATGCACTAATAAATAGCGTATCAAAAACCGATGCCACGGTGTTGATCCGAGGCGAGAGCGGTGTGGGAAAGGAGCTAGTGGCCGACGCGATACACCAAAACAGCAACCGCAAGGATAAGCCATTCATCAAGGTGAACTGCGCCTCGTTGCCCGACACACTCATCGAGAGTGAGCTGTTTGGCCACGAAAAAGGCTCCTTTACGGGGGCTGCACAGCGTCGCATAGGTCGATTCGAGGCGGCAAATGGCGGAACAATATTCCTCGACGAGTTGGGCGACATCCCAGCCTCGACACAGATAAAGCTGCTGCGTGTATTGCAGGAGCGAGAGCTGGAGCGATTGGGCAGCACGCAGACCATAAAGGTTGATGTGAGAGTCATCGCTGCAACAAATCGCGATTTGGAGAGCATGATCCTCAAGGGGGAGTTTCGCGAGGATTTGTACTATCGCCTCAATGTCTTTCCACTCTACATCCCATCGCTGCGAGAGCGTATCAGCGATGTGCCGATCTTGGCCAACCACTTTATCGAGAAGTTCAACACACGATACAACAAACAGATCAAGCGCATAACCTCGGCGGCTATAGATATCCTCATGGTATATAAGTGGCCAGGCAACATCCGCGAGTTGGAGAACTGCATTGAGCGCGCCTGCATCCTAAGCACCGATGATGTGCTCAGGGCACACAACCTACCGCCAACGCTACAGACGGCCGACTCGTCGGAGACCGTGACCTCGGGACGATTGGAGACGATCGTGGGCAACTTCGAGAGCCAAATCATAACCGAGATGCTCACCTCTACCAAAGGCAATATGGCCAAAGCGGCCGAGGCACTGGGGGTCTCGGAGAGGATCATGGGGCTACGCGTCAAGAAGTATAATATAGATATATCGAGATTTAAATTGAGACGATAAACCAAGACGATAAACTACAACGATAATGGCAAACTACACATTCGAGGAGTGCGACTTCACCAATCCTGCGCACCTAAATCTATTGGTGCAGCTCCATGGCGAGTATATGGCCGACCCTATGGGCGACCATGCTGCCCACTCCAAGCTACAACAGCTACGACTTGTCGACGCTCTCAACAATCGCGAGGGGACGACCGTGATGTTTGCATGCGATGGCGAGCGAGGGGTGGGGATGGCGATCTGCTTCGAGCTATTCTCGACATTTCACATCAAGCCATACCTCTATATCCACGACTTTATAGTGACCAACGAATATCGCAACAGAGGTGTTGGAAAGGCGTTAATCAACCGTCTATCCGAGATTAGTCGCGAGCGCGGATATTGCAAAATGACACTCGAGGTGAGGTGCGACAATCCTGCGGCTCAGAGCCTATATCGCTCGAGCGGCTTCGAGCCATGCAGACCAGATATGTACTTTTGGACAAAGATGTTATGAGTATAGTAAATGCAATGAAATTCATTGAGCGAGTACCAGCCGATGCTGAGTTTCGCACCGCTTGTTACCGATGCCAAGGCCACTCGGCACTGATGGAGCATCTGGCAAACGAGGGGTACAAATTCGACGAAGAGGAGTTTGAGAACGCCTGTAATATGTTGCACATGAAATGCGCCAATGAGTCGGAGGCCTACGCCCTGCACGAGATCAAGAGTTGGTATATGTTGTTCCAATAATACTCGCTATTCCAGCGATACTCGTGCCAAGATAAAGGCCTGCAACTCCTCCAACCCCGCGATCACGCGCATTAGCTCATCGTCGCTGGGGGTTCTGTAGCCAAAATCGTCGATCGAACAGATCCCCTCGAAAGAGCCTATGAGGATGGCCGTCTGTTTGATGCCATCACCCATCTCGGGTTCGAACCCCTCGGCCTCGCGATAGAGCATCAGCGGAAGGTGGCTCGAAGCGATCCAGTCGTGGTGGGCAAGTAGCCCCACCATAAATTGTTCGAAGCTAATCGATATAATATTGCACAACAGATCGTTATCGAAACGCCTTGACTCGGCAGCGAATGTCGACTTTGCACTCTTCAAGTAGTTCATGCCATAGCTCAGAGATTTCCAAACCTCCTGCTCCATAACCTTTTCACTCTCTTTGAGTTTTGCCCACTCAGCCCTCTCGACAGCAGCTTTTGCTATCTCTTTTTTTAGTTCGCTCTTCATAATTTTAACTCTCTGTGAATTTAACACTCTGTGAATCGGTTATACAACGATATTAATTCGGTGGGTTGCAGTTCTCGCTTCTGGTCGGTGCATATCTCCCTTACGGTGTCGGTCAATCGACGCAAGATCGCCATATCGCACTTGCACCCCATGCTCTGTAGAATATAGCTCATAGTCGAGGCACCAGTGTGTTTGCCGATACTAAAATCACGCTCCTCTAGCCCCAAATCCTCGGCCGATATTAGCTGATACGACGAGCGATCCTTTATCATACACTTTGTATGAATATCGCTTTCGTGGGTCAACACCACCTCGCCAACGACGGGTTTTGAGAGGCTATTTTTGCGCTGCGAGATCTGCTCTACATATTTGCAGATGGGTGGAAAAACTCGTTTGTCTAGTGCACATGGCACATTAGCGCTCTTCTCGAATGCCAGAGCCACCTCCTCCAGAGCGGCATTGCCAGCCCTCTCACCCAGACCATTCACAGTCGTGCTGATCGACTCGGCACCAGCCAACCACGCTGCCAAAGAGTTGGCACACGCCATCCCCAGATCGTTGTGGGCATGGAACTCCAACGCAAGATTTGGCGTTGCATACTTCACCGCTCGAACCAACTCCTGCGAAGTAAAGGGGTTGAGCACCCCTATCGTATCGGCCAATCGCAAGCGACAAGCGCCACTATCCTCGACCGCCAAAGCGAACTCGGCCAAGAAGTCGTGGTCGGCTCGCGAAGCATCCTGCGCACCGATCGAGACATACTCAAACATATCGAGTCCAAATGCCACCAACTCGCAAAGCTGCGACAAGACCCAATAGCGCGACTTACCCATCGTCGTGAGCAGCTTCTCCGACACGGGCAGCGAGAGGTGAACACCATTGGTATTCGCCCTCGATGCCTCCTTAATATCAGACAACATGGCTCGACACCACGACAGCGTCTTGCACCTCAACCCCAATGATGTGATGGCCTGCATCTCGGCCAAAGCTACGCGCCCCATAGCGGGGATGCCAGCCTCGATCTCATCGACACCCACCTGATCCAACATCTCGGCAAGGCGGATCTTCTCCTCGAGCGTAAAGGCTACACCTGGAGCCTGTTCGCCATCGCGAAGTGTCGTATCTATAAAAATTGGGGTTTTCATAATGTCGCTCTTTTGCTACTCACTAATGAGATACTTCTCGCAGGGCACACCCTCCTCCAAAGCATCCAAGATTTCATCTACTACGTCGGTGTCGACAACCTTGCCATACCACTCATTGTTGGGCTGAACAACGACGATTGGCCCCTGCGAACAGAGGTTCAAACAAGCTGTGCTGCTTACTGCAACATCCAACCCTCGGTCGGCTGACTCCTCGGCAATGTACTGAAGCAGATTTACCGCTCCCATCTTATTACACGCTCCTTGAGCTTCGCCTGCCACACGATATGAGTTGCAGACTAGAATTTGATACTGTGGTTTTTTCATAATATTTTACTGTTTATGATTTATAGTTTATGCACAACCTTGTGCGTTTCCTTTACAGTTACTTCCACACCTAAATGCGTCTTGTTTGGCGATCGAACGGATCACGCGGTTGTTGTAGATCCCCTCCAACCCCTCGTCGATCAGCCCCGTCATCTCTACTACGTGCAGACCACTCGCCTTGAGCACTGCCGATGGCGATGGACCAACACCACTCACCAACAACGCACGACAATCGCCAAGCAACGCTGCAAGCTCCTCCCAGCGACTATCCCCACCACCCTTGGGCGATGTTGCACGCTCCTCGACCCACTGAAAGCCTTTTGGGGTTTGGCGATAGATCTGTAGAGCTGTGGCCTCGCCCAAGTGCAAATTGACCAACATACCCTCGGCTGTTCCGACTGCCACATAGGGTCTATTCTCGGTACTGATCACATTGTCGCGCTCCACAAACTCGCGCATTAGCGCATGTGTACCCTCCATATCTTGACCCAACAGACCTGCGGCATCGGCACGACAACGCGAGCAGTGGCTCATCAATTTGAGGTGGTCGCTAGCCAATGTTCGAACCTTGAACAACAACTTTGCATCGGGCTTCTCGACATCGGCAAACGGAGTGTCGGCCGTAGGGATAAGCGGAATACAGTTGATAACGTCGGCTCCCAACTGTGCACATCGCTCGGCCACTCGTGGGATTTCGTCCTCGTTGACCCCAGGGACGAGAACACTGTTAATCTTGACGGTGATACCCTTAGCTTTGAGCTTTGGAATAGCGGCCAACTGTCGATCCAACAACAACCTACCACCCTCCTCGCCACGATATAGACGCTTCTCGAAACGCACCCATTTGTAGATCTTGGCCAAAACCTTTGGATCTAAGGCATTTATAGTAAGTGTCACATGGCTTACATTCAACTCCGCAATCTCGTCAATATAAGGCTCCAGGTTGAGACCATTAGTCGAGAGGCAGAATATCTTGTCGGGAAAGGCCTCGTGCGCAAGGCGCATAGTCTCCAGAGTCTCCTTTGGGTTGGCAAATGGATCACCAGGCCCTGCGATACCCACGACCGACAGCTGATCGAGACGCTTATCAAGCTCCTTAAGGTAGCCAACCGCCTGAAGAGGATTCAACACGTTGGACACCACACCTGGGCGCGACTCGCTTACGCAATCATATTTACGGTTGCAGTAGTTACACTGTATGTTACATTGTGGTGCTACGGGTAGGTGTACTCGTGCATGTGTGTGCTTTGCCTCTTGGTCGAAGCATGGGTGTTTTGCCGTCTCCATAATCTTAAATTTTTTCTTCCTTTATTAAGTCTCTCATAGATGGATGAAATTTTGTGCATCGCAAGTTCGCCATCTATATATACTTATAGCCCACAGGCGAATTATCTTGTTTATACTCTATTAGTGCATTTACAATGCGATCGAAAAGCTCCTGCGTTCCACGGTAGCCAATGTGGTGCATGCGCGACGCTCCGAAGCGATCGTGGATGGGAAATCCCACTCGGATTAATGGAATCTTGCGCTCACGTGCGATGTAGTAACCCTTGGAGCTTCCTATAAGTAGATCGGGATTAATACCATCCAAACTATCCTTGATGCTCTCGAAGTCAGTATCCTTGCAGGGGTATGGTTCGAGACCGATCTCCTTGCAGAACGACGTGAGTGCCGAGACGAAATCGGCCTCGCCATAGATCACCGCCTTTTTGCCAAACAGATATTTATGGGCATCGACATAGGCATCGATCAAACGACCGCGCTCCATTGTATACTTATGAGGCATCTCACGACCATACGCCTCCGAGATTGTCTCCATAAACCGATCGGTCGCCTCGATACCGATCGGAATCGGCATAGCGTAGTTCTTCGCTGCGCACTCCCCCTCCAACCACTCACCAGCGGTGGGGATTTGACCTGCGGCCGATGAGTTTTTGTAGTTCTTGTTGAATCGCTCACCAAACTCCACAACCACCTTCGAGTTACCCATCTCACGGATCTCATCGACCGAGGTTCCGCCCGTAGGTATCAACTCATATTCGGCCGTATAGACATTGTCCAAAGTGGTGCTATAGTCTGGGAATATAGTAGCCTTAGCCCCGAAATCTGCCACAATCTCCTTGAGATAGCGAATATCGGCAGGCGAGACCATACCAGGGAGGATAGAGATGTGATCTGCACTCTGGGTGTGTCGTGCCAGAGTCTTCATCACGGCCAAAACCGTGTTGTGAAAACCCTCGGCGTGCGAACCGCAATAACTCGGTGTCGAGGTGTGGATAAACTCGGGCAACGCCTCACCCTCCTTGGCCTCGCGATAGTTGAAAATATGACCTGCGATATCCTCGCCAATGGTCTCCGACAGACATGTCGAGGCTATACCGATAACCTTAGGTTTATATTGCGAACGTATATTATCTATACTAATGATAAAATTCTTGCTTCCACCATATATCGTCGTATGCTCCGAAAAGCTGCTCGATGCAATGTCGACAGGCTCCTTGTAGTGGCTAATCATATATCGACGGATATATGTTGCACACCCCTGCGAACCGTGAATAAGCGGAATACAACCCTCGATCCCCTTGAACACAAGCGAAGCCCCTAGCGGAGCGCACAGCTTGCAGGCATTGCGCGAGGGCGTGTATGTTGGTTTTGTCTCTTTCATCTCTACTCCTCCTTATCTTTAGTTCGTGTAAATTTCCATATTGGCGTTAGGGCGGTGGCGTAGATCTCCTTGGCGAAGTTCAACATACCCTCGTAACCTGCTAATGCCTCCTTGCGCTCGTGGTTGTGGTCACAAAACCCTAGGCCAATCTTATGTGCTATGGGGCGCTCCTTGACACCTCCGATGAAGATATCGGCCTTTTTCTCCTTGACGAAGTGCGATAACTCGATAGGGTTTGAATCATCGACAATCACCGTACCTTCGTCAGCAAGTTTGCGGATCACATCGTAATCCTCGGTTGTGCCTGTCTGCGAACCGACGATTACAGTCTGAACTCCGATCAACCGCAGTGCCTTGATGAGTGAGATCGCCTTGAATGCACCTCCAACATATATGGCTGCACGTTTACCCGTGAGCGCCTCTTTGTAGGGCGCAAGGGCTGGAATCAAGCGCGAAAGCTCATTGCGAACCAACTCCTTGGCACGCTCCATCAACTCATCCGACTTGAAGAATCGCGCCACATCGTAGAGTGCATCGCTCATATCCTCGATACCGAAGTAGGACACATGCATAAATGGTGTACCATACTTCTCCTTCATCATCTTGGCAAGGTGGATCATCGAACCCGAACACTGCACAACGTTTATCGCGGCGTTGTGGGCATTGCGGATGTCGTCAACTCTACCATCACCCGTGATCGTCGCGTTGATGTGGATGCCCATACGCTCATAGTAATCCTTGAGAATCCAAAGCTCTCCTGCCAAGTTGAAATCACCTAAAATGTTGATGCTGAACTTGGGTGTCGGCCTGTCGAGCGTTCCAACAAGACGAAATATCGCCTCACACGCCACCTTGTAGCCATCCTTCTTCGAACCCTGAAATCCTGCCGACTGAACGGGGATAACTGTTACACCCGTCTGCTCGGTTACCAATCGACATATCTTCTCTACATCGTCGCCAATGACCCCCACGATGCAGGTCGAATAGACGAATGCCGCCTTGGGGTGGTGTTTTTCGATCAACTCCAATAGTGATTTTTGCAGCTTTGTCTCGCCTCCAAAGATCACATCTGTCTCCTGCAAATCGGTGCAGTAGCTCAAACGGTGCAGCTCCTCCCCCGACGAGAGCGAACCTCGAATATCCCACGTATATGCTGCACAACCGATTGGCCCATGTATAAGATGCACTGCATCGCAAATCGGATAGATCACAACACGTGAGCCACAAAACACACATGCTCGCTGACTCATGCTACCTGCCAACGATAACTTACCGCAATCGACCGCTGCCGCACCTGCGCCAGCTATCGCCACTTGCCTCTCTCGCTCTTTTAATATTGCTGCCATTTTTTCTCGTTTTTTCTCCCACTCAAATTTTGTACGCAAGAGAGCGATCAAGCTCTCCTGCGCTTTAGTATATATTGCTACATCTGGAACTCGATAGTCT
This sequence comes from Rikenellaceae bacterium, assembly GCA_047174185.1. Lineage (GTDB taxonomy): Bacteria > Bacteroidota > Bacteroidia > Bacteroidales > Rikenellaceae > Alistipes. The sequence goes on from JBCQUH010000005.1 coordinate 54,888, forward strand.
CCTCGGTGCAAACTCTGTCGCGATGCGATAGAAGCTCGTGAAGAATCGAAGTTACGATGTTCGCAGCACCCTTATAACCACTCTTAGCGAAGTAGTTGTGGCCTGCACGATCGGCTATCGGGAATCCCATGCGATAGAATGGCGTATTCTCGTCGCGTGCGATATACTTACCATAAGTATTACCGATCAACAGATCAACACCCTCCTGCTTGATCCACTGGTGAAGCTGGAACATATCGGCATTGGCACCGCTCTTCCACTTAGCCTCGGGGATATCCTTAAGCAACTCGGCCATGCGGTCGTCAAACTCCTTACCTGGTGTACCTGTGACGATATATACTGGACGCATATCCATCGACACCAAGAACTCAACCATTGGTATAAGCGTATCGGGATCGCCCCACAACGCTACACGCTTGCCATATAAGTGAACCGAAGCATCCGAGATCAAATCGAGCAACTGACCACGCTCGTAGGTCAACTCATCGGCAACTGGAACATTGGCGTGACGGCTGATAGAGGTCAAGAAACGATCGGTAGCCAAAAATCCGATTGGAATATCCAACACTTCGAATGGCACTTTGCACTGATTCTCCATCTTGATACAGGCATCTTGAGTGGTGTAAGAACCCAAACCAATCGAAATCTTGCTATCACCCGTAAGGCGAATATCCGACATCTTGGCACCTCCATCGGGATACATCTTGTAGGTTCCTGTCATTGGCCCATCCAATACGCCCGACATATCGGGGAACATGAATGTGCGGCTCTCCATCACCTTGCACATACGCTTGATCTCGACCTGATCCGACGGCTCCATCCAACCCGAAATAAGGTTGATGACGTTACGTTTTTTACCAGTTTTGGTAGCAAACGACTTAACCATCGAAGTCACCTGATTGGCGTAACCCGTAACGTGAGTACCAACGTAACTAGGTGTGTTGCAGTAGATAACCTCTTTGCCTGCTGGGATCTTACCATCCTCCTGAGCCTTAGATACGATCTGTGTCAAGTCATCACCGATTGTCTCCGACAAACATGTCGTGTGAACAGCGATAACCTCTGGATCGTAGGCCGTGAAGATTGTATCGATCGCCTGAACCAAGTTGGCCGAACCTCCAAAGACCGAAGAACCCTCAGAGAATGAACTTGTAGCGGCCATGATTGGCTCCTTGAAGTGGCGAGTAAGCGCACTTCGATGATATGAGCAACATCCCTGCGAACCGTGGCTGTGTGGCAAACATCCATGAATACCAAGTGCCGCGTACATCGCACCAACTGGCTGGCAGGTCTTTGCTGGGTTGACCGTCAGAGCTTTTCTTTCGATCTCCTTATCTGTTGTGTGTCTTAATAACATAATCTCTCCTCTCTTTAGTTTAGTACATATGAAGCCTCAACATAAGCCTCGCTCTCCCATGGTGCCTTCAAATACTTGTGAAGTGAGCTGCAAGCGATCATCTCGATGTCGTGATAGAAGTTGATCGCTCCCGCAAATCCTGCGTAAGGACCACCTGAATCGTAGTTGTGAAGCTGCTTCAACGGCACTCCCATCTTCTGAACAACATACTTCTCCTTGATACCAGCACAGAATACATCGGGCTTGTAGAGTTCGATTAGCTTCTCCATCTCGTAGTGGCTCAAGTCGTCGATTACCAACGAACCCTTACGCATATCGGCCATCAGACCCTCGTAGTCGTTGAACTCGGCTCCATCCGAGATCTTTGCAAGATGCTCATCTGGTTTACGCTTGTTGTAACGCTCCTCATCTTTGTATACCGTGATCTCCTCGATGTTACGGCTATCAGCATCGATCTGGATCGTTGGGATCACACGACGTCCCTCGTAGTCGTCGCGGTGACCAAACTCGTAACCAGCCGATAGAATTGTCATACCCAACTCGTTGAACAACTCCTGATAGTGATGAGCACGTGATCCACCAACGAACAACATCGCGCTCTTGCCTACAGTCTTGGTACGTGCCTGTTCTGCGGCAGCCGATACTCGAACCATCTCCTCAGCGATAACCTCCTCGATGCGTGCGATTAGCTCAGGATCCTCGAAATACTCTCCGATCTTGCGAAGCGACTTAGCAGTAGCCTCAGCCCCGATAAAGTTACACTTCGTCCATGGAATTCCAAACGATGTATTCAACATCTCGGCCACGTAGTTGATCGAACGGTGACACATCACAAGGCTCAAATCGGCTGTATGTGCTCGCTCAAACTTCTGCATCGTAGCGTTACCCGACATTGTCGCGATAAGCTCGATACCGCATCGATCCATCAAATCCTCGATCACAAAGGCATCACCTCCGATGTTGTACTCACCCAATAGGTTGACACGATATTTGTGCTTACCCTCTACGGTGTCATCCTTACCGATACAGTTCTTATACAACTGGTTGTTGGCGATGTGGTGACCTGCCGACTGCGACACTCCACGGTAACCCTCGCACGAGAATCCAATGATGTTGACCCCTGGGAACTCCTCCTCCATCTGGCGTGCCACACGGTGAACGTCGTCACCGATAAGACCCACTGGACAGGTTGAGAATACTCCGATGGCTTTGGGGTGGAACAACTCCATCGCCTCGCGGATCGCCTGCTTTAGCTTCTCCTCACCACCAAATACGATGTTGGAGTCCTGCATATCGGTCGAGAAGCAGTATGGGATGTAGTTCTCAGCCATATCCGACTCTGGACGAGTCTGATTACGACGCGTAAGCCACGAGTAGAATCCACAACCAATAGGGCCATGTGTGATATTTACGATGTCGCGAGTTGGTCCCATGATAACACCCTTACAACCTGCATATGTACAACCACGCTGTGTGATGATACCTGGCACGGTACGCACGTTAGCCTGAATTTTGGATATCAACTCGGGATCGTTAACAACGATCGCCTTTGCGCGCTTCTTCGCCACCTTCTTCGGATACTTCTCGGCTACCGCCTCGGCGAACTGCGAAAAATCTGGCATTGTTTTGCTATCTTCTTTCATCTTAGTCTAAATTAATCGAGTGTAACGGCTCCGCTCTCGCCCGTGCGCACACGAACCGAATCCAATGTGTTGATGACGAAAATTTTGCCATCACCGCTTTCACCCGTTTGGTTAACCTTAATAATTGTCTCCACTGCCAAATCCTTCTTGTCGTCGGTTACAACGAGTGTAATCATACGCTTAGATTTTAGACGTGGCATCTGCTGAATATGCTCGTGGTGCTCGGGATCTATGCCCTCTGCACGCTCCATATCACCATGACCTTTACCGCGACCCACAACCGACAAAGCTGTGAATGATGGAAGATCTACGGCCGAGAGAGCCTCCTTTGTCTCGGTCATCTTGGCGATACGGATTATTGCCATTATTAACTTCATAATAGTTGAGTTTTTGCAGATTAAACTTCCTTATAACCCGAAGAGATTGTGTATGTCTCCTCGACTGGCGTAACGAAGATCTTACCATCTCCGAACTGACCTGTAGCGCTCGAACGTGCCGAGTTCATGATTGTCTCGATGACGAAATCCTTATCCTTCTCGGGGATAGTGATCATCAACATCTCCTTTGGAAGCTCATCATAGGTCACATTTCCTGCCTTGATACCGCGCTGCTTACCGCGTCCACACACTGATATTTTTGTTACGGCCGGGAATCCTGCGTCCATCAACGCCTTCATTACCACTGCCGATTTTTCTGGTCTTACGATTGCTCTTAACAAATACATGATAGTTCTCTTTTTTATTGTTTTTTGTTTGTCTCCTCAAAAGTTGATAGGTGGATGAAATCTTGTAGATCGTGCCGAGGGATGTGAAGGAGCGTACTCGCGGTACGTGACTGAACAGCACTCGGAGGGATCTGCAAAATTTCGCCGCCTTGCAACTTTTGTATTAGTTCATGATACCGAATGATACGAGTAGAGTCTCTAGCTCCTCCATTGCCAATGGCGTTGGGATCACGTGCATCTGGTTGTCGTTGATCTTCTTGGCCAATGCACGATACTCATCTGCCTGAGTGTGCTCTGGAGCGTAGTCGATTACCGTCTGACGGTTGATCTCAGCGTGCTGAACCATGTTGTCACGTGGCACGAAATGGATCATCTGAGTACCCAACTTCTTAGCAAACTCCTCGATCATGTTTGCCTCGTTGTCTACCTTACGAGAGTTACAGATCAAACCTCCTAGACGAACTGTTCCAACCTTACCAAATTTCGAGATTGACTTACAGATGTTGTTTGCAGCATACATCGCCATCATCTCACCAGAACATACGATATAAACCTCCTGAGCTTTACCGTCGCGGATTGGCATTGCGAAACCACCACATACTACGTCACCCAATACATCGTAGAATACATAGTCCAACTCCTTGTCGTCGTCGTATGCTCCCAACTGCTCCAACAAGTTGATAGATGTGATGATACCACGACCTGCACATCCTACTCCTGGCTCTGGACCTCCCGACTCAACACAGCTTGTGTTCTTGAATCCTGTCTTCATTACATCGTCAAGGTCGATATCCTCACCCTCGTCACGTAGAGTATCGAGAACTGTCTTCTGCGCCAATCCGTGCAACAACAGACGTGTTGAATCTGCCTTCGGGTCGCAGCCTACGACCATTACTTTCTTGCCCATCTCGGCCAAACCAGCCACTGTGTTTTGGGTTGTGGTGCTCTTTCCGATACCACCTTTACCATAAATTGCAATCTTTCTCATAACTTTAAAATTAAAGGGTTTCTTAAAAATTGTTTGTTTGAATTTTATTAGTTGTTGTTTGTGAATTTCTTTAGTATGTGGCACAAAGTGTGCCAAAAGCGTTACACATATCGCTCTTTTATTGTATAAAACTTGATAATTCGCACAAAATTAACTCTTTACGAGGTGTTGATTTTTTAAAAATATTTTCAAACACTCGGTAGCGCCCTTGCGCCCTCAGATCCAACTCACTCTCAATCCTACAATTTTGTAGCCCGTCGTGACGAAAATGTAGCACCGAGCTAGCCATCTGCTCAATCTCCGTCTCGTCGTGGCACACCATCAGCGTAACCGTGCCCAGCGATTGGTGGGCTGCGCGGATCTGCTCCATCAACGACAACTTAATATCGCGATCCAAAGCCGACAACGGTTCGTCCAACAACAGCATGGTGGGCTGCGATGCCAAGGCACGCGCCAAAGCCACACGCTGACGCTGCCCGCCCGAGAGTTGATAGGGGCGACGATGCGCCAAAGCCGCAAGGTTAAACGACTCGAGGAGTTGAGCCACTCGATCGATATCTCGCTCGCGCTGTGCATAGCGAATCTGCTCCTCGATGGTCATATTGGGGAATAGCGCATAATCCTGAAACATCAATGCCGTGTGGCGACGACGTGCCGAGACATATATACCACGCGAAGTGTCGCACCACGGCTGCCCATCGAAGGCCACCTCCCCCACTTTGGGGCGTATCAACCCAGCCACGATACGCAACAGCGTGGTCTTGCCGATGCCCGAAGCTCCGCTCAAGCAGACAAACTCACCGCGCGGAATCTCCACATCGACCTTGAGTGTCGAGTGGCCATAGGAGGTGAGCATCGGGTGTTCGATATTAATCTTTAACATAATCTCTCCTCCCATCCTTTTTATTAAATGCCTGAATTAGGGTGAGCATCACCAGCGACACCACGAACAGAATCAACGAATAGCGGTTCGCCGTGTCGAAATTGAGCGCCTGCACCTCGTCATAGATGGCGATCGAGGCCACACGAGTCTCGGATGGCATATTGCCGCCCACCATCATGATTACTCCAAACTCCCCGATCGTTCGAGCAAAGGTCAAGGCCACGGCCGAGACGATCGAGGGGGTCATATTGGGGAGTAATATTTTAAAAAATATATTTAACTTAGATTTTCCGAGCGTCTGAGCCGCCATCGACAGCGACTGGGGGATAGCCATAAAACCACTCTGCAGGGGCTGCACCATAAATGGCAGTCCAAATAGAATACTAGCGAATAAAATACCCTCGAACGAAAAGGCCAAACCTCGACCAAACACCGCCACCCACGCCCCACCAAAGAGCGAATTGGGGCTATAGGCCATGAGCAGGTAGAAGCCCAACACCGTGGGCGGCAACACCATTGGCATCGAGATAAGGGCCTCAACCACAGCACGTCCCACAAATCGTCGAAAGGCCAAAAGATAGGCGATCGGCAGAGCCACCACAAACAATACAGCTGTAGAGGTCATGGCCAGCTTCCCAGTCAAATATAGCGTATCAAGAAATTCTGCATCCATCACAGTCGATCTTTAGTATACTCAATTAAGACCAAAAAATATGCCACAAAGAGTTGCGACGATCAAAAACCGATCACCGCCACCCTATCTGCCTACCAGACAAAGAGATAATTATTTAATAAATCTTACAAATCGCGCAACAAAAGTGTCGCACCCTACATTGATGTAATACAATCCTACATTTATGTAGGGCGCAGACCTCCCAAACGATACTTAAAATGGTGGCAAAATCGATATAGAAACAGAAAAGTTTGCTCATTAAAACTTTTTGCTATACCTTTGAGGTCTGACAAGCGCTTTGTTTGGAGTATTAATGGTTCTTTGCTCTAAACGACCAAGCAGATATTAACGAGATAGAACCTACCACAACAAAATCATGTTTAATAAGAACGAATATTTCGACGGAAAGGTTGCATCATTGGCATTTGAGGGCAACGAGGGTAGAGCAACATGTGGCGTGATGGCCGCTGGAGAGTACGAATTTGGCACATCGACAATCGAGATCATGACTGTGATTTCGGGCGAGATGGATGTGAAACTACCAGGCGAGAGCGACTACAAAACATACAAGAAGTTCGACTCATTCGAGGTGGCAAAGGATGTAAAATTTGGCGTACGCGTCGGAGCCGACACCGCCTATTTGTGTCTATACAAATAGAGTGACAGCTATCTTATATAAAACCCTCTACACTCTCTTTTCAAAGAGGCTGTAGAGGGTTTTAGTTTTGAATCACAACACAAATACGCTCATCCGACAGCGACCGTTTGGCGGTGGTTGCGATCATCGATGATCGATGTCATATTCTCCTTTGCCCACATCGTGAGGGCGAAGATATGGGGCAGCAGCGAGCGAGCACGATCAGTGAGCGTATACTCCACCTTGGGTGGAACAACGGCAAAGACCTCGCGGCTCACCAAACCATCCTCCTCCAGAGTGCGCAGCGTCACAGTGAGCATCTTTTGCGAGATGTCGGGCAACGATCGTTGCAACTCCTTGAAGCGTATCGTACCGCTATCACTTAGTGTCAAAAGCACCAATATCGACCATTTGTCGCCAATGCGCGATAGGATATTGCGCACGGGGCAGTGCGGGTCGTAATTGTCCAACAGTTTTATCTTACTCATATCGCATATTTATTATTTTAGTATTTTAGTTTCTATTAATCATTATCGGCGTTAATCTTCTCTCCCACGACAACATCATACTCATACTTATTACCGATCTCCCACGTGTCGTAGCTGGTTAGCGAGTATAGATATGTGTCGCCCTCTGCGGTAATCCACAACTTCACGCTGCTCGATACTGCCGTCATTGGCATTAGGTAGGCCGTGACCTTACCATCCACAATTGAGAGGCTTATATCCGCTGTTGCTTCATCCGAAAATGCACCACTAGTTATATCGAAGTTACCCGTTGCATAGGCTCCGCTAAGGGTTGCTACGGCATCGAACGTCTCTACCTCTGCGCCTCCTGCCGTGATGTTAAAGGTCACTTTGGGGAGCATATGTGTAAATTTCAACTCAACTGCCGTGTCGTTCGATGAGGTCGCTGCCCACAACAGAGGGGTGATATAACCCGCTGTGAGGTCAATGGCCATCGTCGTTGTGCTCTGACTGCTGCTATACGGATGGTAGGCGTAGTAGCTTCTCGCCCCCTCATCGAGTGGAATGAGCACACTGCCGCTCATGTTGGTCATATCACCATCTTTATTGACCGAGAAGAGAAGGTTGCTCTCGCCCGTTTGGGTGGTGAAGAGTCCAACCTGATCTTTGCCATCCCCATCCCACGCGCAATCGTCATCGCTCGACACACGAGTTGTGAACCCTGCCGAGAGGTGAATCTCGTCAGAGGCAGGGGGGTGAAGCGCCACGTCACTCTTGGCGCAACCGATTGCCGCAAGGGCTATGGCTATATATAATAACATCTTCTTCATAATCTATAATTTATTCGGGCAGTGTATAACCTCCATCGGAGTTTGGCGTTGATCCATATACGTGAGCTGGGTAGTCGTTATCGACTGCAACCCAACCGCTAGCGTCGGTCGAGATACCATCCTTGCCATTATATGTAGTTGCATTTTTGTTGAGCGTTATAACAAAATCTGCGCCCTGTAACGCCTCTTTACTCTTGGTGAAATCTGAATATGTGTCACTCTTCTCGCCAAAGATACGGTTGTCGTATGTAGCGCCATCTAGGGTGAAGCAGCCGCTTGCGGTGTTATAGTTGTAACCTATCACACTACCGATATTGGTTCCGTCGTTTTCAACTCCGCCATTGATTGACCCAGCGTTATATACATAATATACCGAACCAGCAGTCGTATTCTCACCGACAAGACCACCAACCATATCGCCGCCCACTGTAGTGCCGCCCGTTGTAGTGCCGTCGGATGCCAGACCTGTTATCGCACCAATGTTGCAGCAGTTGGCAACGGTTCCTGCGTTGCAACCCACGACACCTCCGACCTTGCTATTACCAGAGACTGCCACCTTGTTGCAGCTGTTGATTATCAGACCCGAGTTGTAGGCTGCGACACCGCCAATGTTGGATACGGCCGAGCTGCCATCGTGGCTATATACGCTACCCTCTACCGTGAGATTGTTGACCACACCCTCTGCGGTCACATATCCAAACAGAGCCTGATTGCTGAGCGCAGAGCTGATATAGAGTTTCGATATCGTCTTGCCACAGCCATCGAACGTTCCCGAGTATGGTGTAGTGCTACTATTTCCGATCGGAGTCCAGCTGCCATTTCCCGAGCTACAGATCGCGCTTAGGTCGATATTGTCGGTCAATCGACCATCGATCGTGGGGTAAGGTGTACCGAATTGGAAGTATATATCATCACCCGAAGTTACAACTCCATCGGGCATCGCCTCGCCATTGACCAACGCAGCAAAGGCTCTAAGTCCATCCTCGTTGTTGATATTATAGCTTTGGCTATTGAAACTAATATCTAGAACTACGGTCTGAGGCGTTTGGTAGAAGTCGAGCGTTGGATATCCCCCACTAACCGCGCTCCACGAACAGGCATACACCAATTTACTATCTAGATTATATGTAGCATACTCACCTGCAGCAGTGCTATATGTCGTAGAGCTGTTATATGTTGCAGCGCCATTGTTGAGCGTCGTCACGAAACTTGCCGAGGTGAGGTAATCCTCTGTGCAGACGTTGCCATCTAGTCCACCCGACGAGGCGTTGGTCTCGACCTGTCCGATAGAGTAGTCAGTATTTTCGCTCTCAATGCAGAAGCTACCTTTGATCGTCGGAGCATCAGCAGTCGTAGAGTGGTTGTATCCAACGACACCTCCGATTCTGCGATCATCCGTCGCCTCCAGATCGATATATCCAGTGCTATAGCAGTAGCCAACATATCCTCCCGTCTCATTCTGTCCGACGATACCACCAACATTATTATCCACACCGATCACACTACCATGGTTATAGCAGTTGACAACATATCCCTCGTTATACCCTGCGATACCACCTACGTTGGTCTCACCCACGACATTGACCTCGCTATAGCAGTTGACAACATAGCCATAGTTATTTGCTACCAAGCCAGCTGTTTGGAATAGCTCCTCGGTCGAATTGGCAGCCGTCACACTGCCCGAGACACCTAGATTGTAGACCATACCACCATCTCCGAGATATCTGATGAGCGCCTGCTGAGATGCCCCCGAATTGATATATAGGTTCTTCACCTTGTATCCGCCTCCATCGAATGTACCCGTGTAGTAGTAGTTCACCCATGAGCCTGTGGCGTTACTCGAGAAGCCTATCGGAGTCCAACTCGTGTTGCTCGCCTCGCTACATATATCCACAAGGTCGATTTCTCGTGTCAACACACCATCTATATCCAATTTGGCATCGGTGCTAAAGGTGACACCTGCCGAGGTTGCTGTGGTGTTCACTGCGCCATTGACCAGATCTCGGAATGCAGCGAGTCCTTTGGCCGAGTTGATGTAGTACTTACCATCGCTCTTATACTCGATGTCGACAATGTTGGCCGTGCCCAAGATCTCACCATCGCTACTCCATGGGGTGATGTTTGACGATGCAATCTCCACACCATCACGATCGAGAGTGGCGGTGTAGGTGTACTCCACGCCCACCTTGAACTCTGTGGTTGACAACGGTGCCGAGAATGTGCCGTACTTATCGGTTGTAAACGAGAGCGTCACAGTGCTGAAGTCATCTTGAGGGATGATGATTGCGCTCGACGATGTGCCATCCGTAGTGGTGGTTAAGGTGAGTTGTGCGGCTGAATTTGTGGTAGTCGCCACGTCGCTAGTTAGGTCGAACGTCGCGGTGGTGCTGATGCCCGAGAGTGTCACACTTAGCCCCTTGAGATCTTCGGTATCCAACCCATCGCCTGCCTCGATGACAAGCGACATCTTCGAGAGTAGGTGGTTAAATATCAACTCCACGGCCGAGGAGCTTACGTTCTGCTGCGTCACCGAGAGCAGATCTACCTGATCCACCGACTTAATATCATACGCCTTGATGCTAACATCCTTGACATAAGGATAGTAGGCAAAGATATCGACCGTACCACTCGACGGCATGTAGAGCGGATCCTCGGAGGTGAAGCTACCACTACCAGTGGTCGTGTACTCCACATTTGCCCCCTCGTCGCCAAGATCCACCGAGGTCATATAGACTCCAATCGCATCTTTATCTGCCCACTGACTCTTCTCGGCACGCGTAGCGATATTCGAGGTGATAGTTAGCACGTTGTCGCCCAATGGAGCAACATCAACATCTGCATCTTTGGCACAACCAATAGCTGCAAAGGCCACACCAATGTATAGTAAGAATTTCATGAGTTATGAGTTATGAGTTATAAGTTATATATGATCAGTTTACCGTCTGCGATCCTCCACTGCCTGGTCTCCAGTTATCTATCGTCGCACCCTCGGTCGCACCCTCTATCGGGGTGGTGAGGTCGCCCTCGAGGATTAGAGGCGTTGATTTAGTATCGTTGGAACCAACGAACTCCTCGCCCAAACTGCTTGTGATCCTCTGCGTTGTGCCATCGGTATATGTTATCACTAGAACCAAATCCTGCTCCTCGCCCTGCACACCCAACACCTTGATCGAGCTTGTGAGGTAGTCATTCGCAGAGCCATCCTCCGCCCCCACAAGCGATTCGCCACGGGTGAATATGGGGTTGATCGTCACCGACTCACCCATTGGCACATCCGCCACGCACTCCCACTGCTGGACAATGCCACTCAACGATGCCTCGACGCTCGCTATGCGGTCGGGGTCGCCCTCGGTGATCTGCAAGTTGAACTTAATGGTGCGCGTCACCTGCCAGAGCATAACCTGCGTGGTGACAACCTCGTCGGCCAACACCGTGGCGGTCTGCATGCCAAAGTAGAGATCCTCGGTAAGAGATTGCACACCCCCTGCATCCACCTCCTTGGATGATATGATACTACCCTCGCCCGACTCGTCGATGTTATTCTCGATACTCATCTCAGAGGTGTTGCTATATACATATATGGTATATTCACGCGGCTCTAGATCTTCAAACACCGCTGTGCTATCCTTGTCAACGCTCACCACCTCGTTATCGATAATCACGGTGTAGCTCTCGGGCGTGGTGGCATCTTCGGCCGTTACGCTCTGCTCGGGCGTGGGCAGAGTGATCGTCACCTCTACTGCTCCGTTACCTAGGGGCACAGGGTCGACCAACACACTCTTGTAACAACTAGTAATCAACGCCATGGCTGTCAATATTGCAAATACTCTTTTCATAGCTTAGTTGATTTTCCAGATTAAATTCACTCCTGCTTGGATGGGCAAAAATCTATTTCGAGTGATGGACTTCTCGACATAAGGGTTGGTCTCGGACGGCTCGTCGTGATAGTAGTTGTCATACCACAAATGGTCATAGCCCAAGCCCAACGTAAAGTCCATATCAAACGAGTTACTGAGTGTGAGTTTATAACCACCCATCACACCACCTCCGATCATCGAGCCTTGGCTACCTGTATCTGCGAGTTTGAGGTTGTAGCCGCCAGCCAAAAGCTGAACACCCACAAACCACTGCTCACTGCTCGGCAGGTAGTAGCGCACCTCGGGAGCTACGAACCAACCACCAAAGTTGTGATTCCAATAAGTGCTGCCAAAGGGTGAGTATCCTCCATTTATTAAAAAGCCAAAATCGCTCTCGGGTCTCTTATACTCCACACCCAGATTCATCAATCCTCCGACCCAATAGAACAAGTTTGTACGAGGGGTGAGATAGTTCCACTCAAACCGACACCTCTTGGAGTCGGCAACTGCTGAAGCAGAGGTTGCTGGTTCGGGATTTACTTCTGAGGTTGGTTCGGGTGTTGGTTCGGGTTCTACCTGCATTTCAGCGTCAACATCCCCGATTGGTTCCGAGGCTCTGGCATCCTCAAGCTCTACTTCAGACTGTGGTACAGCCTCTGCAAAGATCTTCACCACCTGCAAAAATTCGACTCTGCGAGCCTCGGCATCGTTTGGCGCGAGCGTATCGATACTGCGGCCATAAAAGAGAATCTGCTCACTTGCCACACGTCGACTGCACATCCAATCGGCGATATACTTAGCCCTAGTATACGAAAAACGATCGTTGACCTCCTTGCCACCCCACTTGTCGCAATAACCGACGATATGTATCTTTAGAGCGGTGTCGGCACGCATGGCCGATACCAGATCGTCGATCTTCGCACGCTCCGCATCCGAGGGTATATAAATACCACGATCATAGTATATCTTCGCAACCAACTGCAACTCCGAGTCCTGAGCCTGAGCTTGAGCTTGAATCTGAGTCTCAGCCACTTGCCCCATTGCCATCACGGGTAGTGCGAACAACAACAGTAGTAATCTCTTCATATATCCTTAAATTTTATCCTTTCGAGTTATGCCACCCACCTACTTGCCAAGTGATATAATTTTACAAAGATAATATCTTTAGTCTAAATTTTGCACGAATTGTACTTTTTTTCGCACAACGCCACACCCCAAACCCAATAAATCACAGAGCGATTACTATCGCCCCCCCCACTTATCAACCCTTCTCAGTTCTTCTCAGCTGCAGAGATTGTCGCCAAATACAATCTCTGCAGCTGTCATTTTGCCTTGAACATAATCCGAAACAATTTGGACTCTATCTTCATCGGTGAAGATAAATTTTCCTGTTCGGTACTCAACTTCTACATGGCGTTGCTCTTCGGCACTCCCATCCCATCTTTTTGTGATCTTCTCTTTCATTGACCTGCTTGATTTGTGTCCTCGTGGTGTCAACTTTTTCTAGGATAAGATAGTTATCTCTCGCCGATTTGTTTTTGTCGGGTAGTTAGGGATTGGAGTAACTATTGAGGCTGCAAAATACAAAGACAGAGTAGATCATATTAGAGATATAAATGCTTCAGTAAAATTTATCTCGTGTGAGCCTTTATTAGATGATATAGGCGAAGTCAATACGAAGGGAATTGATTGGATTATTGCTGGTGGCGAAAGTGGTAATTGTGCTCGTCCAATGAAAGAAGAGTGGGTGGTATCAATAAATAAACAAACAGAAACAATGTGGCATTCTTCTTTAAGCAATGGGGCACTTGGGGACAAGATGGCATTAAACAAAATAAAAAGGATAATGGCAAACTTTTGCAAGGTCGAATATTTCAAGCTATGCCAAACAAAAATCAGCGAGCAGATTAACCATCTAACTCGCTGATTTTCAGTAGCCGGGGTGACAAGATTCGAATTTGCGACCACACGCCCCCCAGACATCGGGCATCAGTTTTTATCATTTTGCAACTACCTGCCCCTCAGAGCGTATAAAGGCGATTTTGAAAAATAAACAAGCAGATATTTGCCGATATTTTTGGTATTTTGAGCAAAATGTTTTAGATTTGTTTTAGGAAAAACAGTATCTAAAACATTAAAAACGACTACACGCCCTATGGGAAAATATAAGTTCTTGCTCCACGCAGC
>JBCQUH010000044.1:0-15355 GCA_047174185.1 Rikenellaceae bacterium
GGGGGGCTTGATTTTTTTTGCTGCACAAAAAAGTGCCAGAGAAATACCTCTGGCACCGAATTGTTATGGGCTGTTTGTTTTTATCGGACAGCAATAGATCAACTCCGCAATGACGGATGGGGGAATAAATGTGGTGTTAGCGTTAGTTAAGATGCTTATCCAAGTGCTCCTTCTTGCCGCCCAATGGAATAGCCATTCCCATGCGGAAGTTGACATTCGTTGCATTGACAGGCACCATCTGTGGCGTAACCTTGGTGATCATGCAATCCGTACCCAAATAGAAGTTGACAAATCCGCGTGGGCAGAAGTTAAACAACGCACCCCAGTAGTTGCCCACGGTCGACACCGCACCGCTAAACGAGAACTCAAAACATTTCAATGGGTTGAGATCCAACACCGCCATCAACTCCGCAAAGGTGGTCGTGCCAAACTTCGTGGTCGACAACAGACCCAACGACACGCGGTCGTTCCAGATGCTATACTCCACACCTGCCGTGATCGTAGCGGCCAACGCCACACTCTTCACATTGCCAGTCTCGACATCCGAAACCTCCATCATCTCGGTGATATCGTCGCTCACGCCATCCAAACGATCGCTAAACGTGTCGCTTAAATTCTCCATATCTAATCTGTCGCTATAGTTCAGCAGCGTCGTCTCGCCACCCGTGATGCCGATCGACGATACGTTGCGCCACGAGATAAAGCCCAGATCGGTGACTGCCAACGAGAAGGTCAAATTCTTGTTGAACTCATAGCTTGCTCCCAAATCGATCGCCGCACCAAGGCCTCCGATCGAGGGCATAGCATCCTCATCGTAAGACAAGTTATCCTCGTCGTCTAAGTCAAAGACCATTCCCAACGCGGCAATGCTTCCACCGCCATCGGCCGAGAACTTCCACTCGTCGTCCGACATCGTAAGCACAGTATTATCGGTGTGGAAATCGATATAGGCCAGACCCACCAACGCCTTGAGCTTAACTCCGACCGTGATCTTCTCGTTGATCTTGCGTGCGTGGCCAAACGCCACCTGAGCATAGCTGTTGAGGTTGACCCCGAAGTTCGACAGGTCATAAGTGCTCTGGCCACCCTTCATCAACATGAAAAAGTCCTGAGGGATAACCAAACTCGCCTCCTCGTGCAGCGAGATGCCCAACGTATTGAAGCCTCCAAAGCCGTAGAAGCCCAAACCAAACAGCTCCATGTCGAAGCTCTGAGAGACGGTGTTCAACTTATTCAAACCCTTCAAAAACTCGTCGTTGCTGACCTCCGAGTTAAGGAACGTATTCAACACACTGTCGTCCGTCGCGCTAGGGAACAGAAAGTCATTCAACCCAAGGTTGGTGTTGAACTCCATTCCGATACCGCCCAACACTGGAAATGCCAAGTAGTTGAAGTCGTTGACCAACGCTGGATTCAACGTGTGGCGCATATACATTCGATCCTGAAAGTAACCCGTACGCAACGATGCGCTCGTTTGAGCTGCGGCACTCAACGTAGTGCAAAGTGCCATAACCAATATTATAAAACTCTTCTTCATAAGATTATATCTCCTTTTTTCTCTACGTTAAATTAAAACCAACCGTTGCTCTCATCCTCGTCCTCATCCTCATCGCCATTCATCAGCTCGTCGATGTCGAAGCTCAAACCATCGGGCAGGCAGATCTTGACACCGATCATCATGAATTGACCCTCCTTGAGCGCCACAGCCTCCTGCGACGAGGCGATGCTCGCCTTCACATCAAACAGCAATGCGTCGAGTCGTGCCAAATCACCTGCGCTATTATCCGATAGACGGATGTCGAACTGCGAAACTACAGCCGTGCCATCGGCACTGCCGCTAATCTTATTGTCGGCAGGGAACATATCGTCCAGAGGCAATACAACGTTTAGCGAGTCGAGAGCCGTCATCGAGGCCACCTCGATCGAGAATGGGAATGTATTGGTAATCTCGAGCTGCAACTCCAAGTTAGATACGATCTCGACAATCGACTCCAAGCTCGAGGCCAAATCGCTCAACGTGTCGCTATATTGGATCAAGAACTTGTCAAACTCCAACGGAACATTCACATCATATATCAAGTTGAGGTTATACGATGTCTTTGCGAGATCTATCGTGTGTACGCCATCTGCGATGTTGGCCACAGCTGCGATCTGCAACGAATCGGGAAGCGTCTCGAGAAGTGTCTCAAGACCCGAGAGCTGGTAGTGTCCCGCAACGCTCGATGGCTTAGCCTCCAACACAACGGTCGTCTCGGCATAGCTGTCAGAGTCGATGTCGGCTGCGTCGATATAGATCACCTCTGTCGTCTCGATAGCATCCAATGCAACACCATCCTTGTATGGGATTAGGCTCAACGTATCCAACGTCATGCCGATCGCCAATGGGTTCTGAACCGTGATCGAGATCGATGGGTTCGACAGCGTGATCTCAGCATCCCCAAGGCTCATCTCCGATAGATCCGACAGATCCACCGACTCGGCAATCTCGGGCATCTCGGGAGCCACCTTTCCGCTCACCTTACCAACCTTGATTGGCGAGATCTCGAACAACACTTTGCACTCAATATTGTCGATGTCGGAGCCAACGCTTCCGCTCTCCAACTCCATATCGCCCGACATCTTCAACTTCACATCGATCTCGAGGTATGTGTTATCATCCTCATCAACTGTGATAATCTTATCATATTCACCCCCAGTGAAGTCGATTCGCTCGATCTCGTACTCCCTTGCGAATGAACGTATGCTCTGCGTCTTGTCGCCAATCACATCGTTGAATACCAATGTGTTATCGGCTCCGATGCCCGATGCCTCGTCAAAGACCAAGAAGCTAGGGAATTCGATCGTATAGTCGACAAATGAGATGTCGCCTGCGCTATCATCCGTTGGCAGACCCTCGATGTCGATCGAGAACTTAGCCGTAACCTCCTCTTGGAACTCAAGGCTATACAACGCCACCAACTCGCTCGGTATCTCCTCGCTAATCACGATTGTGGTATCCTGCGCTGGCAACTCAATTTGAATCGCTGTCGTCGTCAACTCGGCATATGTCACATCTAAATCCAGAGCTTTGGCCGAGACGTTTATCGTCTGATTGTTGTAATCCGCATCATCCGTCACATAGCTGTTGTAGTCGAGAAGCGATAGCTTTCCGCCGATATTCACCATCGCACCCGTCATCTCAACCTCGGGGTCGATCGTCATCGTGCGATTCTCGTCAATCTCGCAATCCGACAATAAGATCTGCTCGATATAGATGCTTTGTGCGTAGCTCGACGAACCAATCAACTCCGTCGTTGGGATCTCGACATAGTAGTTGTCGTCGTCGCTCGTCGCTCCCGAGATTACGAAACGCTTCTTGGGGAATGTCAACGTCACATACTCCGCCTCGCCCACAATGCCTAGGCCGTTGGGTAGCGTGATCTGGTCGATCGAAATATCGAAGTTGTTGCTCTTGCTGTCGAACTCCACATAATCTACACTCTTGATATTCTCCGATAGATCCTCGACCGTCGTTACGCTGTTGATGTCGACCTGCTCGATCTCGAACTCCAATCCCGATACCGTGATGTCGAAGTCGCCAATCGTAATATCGTCGCTGGTTACCGTAAGCGAGAATGGAGTGGTCAAATCTACCGCTCTCTTATCTGTCCTCGCGCTCAATACCTCCAAATCGCCACTGATCTCGCAGGTAATGCCACCTGCGACCGTCAATGCATTTGGCGCAAGCTCCGCGTCGTAAGATAATATCTGAGTCGTCGCCTCATACAATCCGCCCTCGACCTTTGTCACAGGGAATGTCGCAACGTTTGAATCGCTACTCAAGACAAAATCCTCGGGGAAGGTGAGCACAATCTCGGGGGTGTTCCACTCAAAGCCCGTGAAGCTATCAGCAAAGCTCGAGATGTCGAATGTGATCACGACATCAACGCCCTCGCCACCCTCACCAAATCGGATGTCGCTAATCGACTTCACGATGCTCGGGCAATCAACACTGGGCGATAGGTTGATGCTCTGCGAAATTGGACTAAACTCAACGGGTAGCTCAAATGGCCCCAAATCAGTCTCGGTGTATGGAGCCAACTCTAGTGCCTTTTGCATCTCAGTGGAGAGGTTTGGCGACAAATTTGTCGAAGCATCGAGGCTCGGAGCATCGTTATCCGCCAACTTGATCTGGCTCAACCCCAAACTCACGGGTGTCGACTCCTCGGTCTCGATCACAAACGATGGGAATGTGGTGTCGTCGGCAATAGTCTTGACGATCGTCGTATCGACCTTGTCGATGGTGATCGAGATCTCAGAATCCTCGTCCATCAAGTCGATCGACATATCGACCGTATCCTTCATCGAGATGACATACTGTCCATCGATGATCGACAACATATCGATCGAATCGGGGTCGATCATATCGCTCAAAAAGATTGAGTCAATTGTTCCGATCGGAATAACCAGACCGTTCAACACCGTAACCTCGGTCGAAATATCCTTGTCGAGGTCGTAGGTGTTGTCCACGCACGAGGGGGCAATCGCAGCTGCCAAACAGCCGCACAGCACCACACGCCATAGATTGTTGAGGTGTAAAATTCTCTGTTTCATGCTCTATATTTTAAGTTATTTTAATTTCGCAGACCGCACCACCACACATATAATAAATGGGTAGACCCCACAAAGGTACATTTTTTTGTTCGAATCTCCAATCTCCCCCCCTATTTTTACCCTTTTTTAACAATAATTACACCAATTAAGTGCACCTGTCGGTCGTGGCGTGAGTTGCAAATCTTCGAAAAAATATATATTTTTGTGGCTCTGCGATAATTAATTTGACTCTGTAAATATGAAAAAAATAGAACCTTCGGCTTCGGCACTCCTTCCGCTCGTGCTCTTTTTTGCGCTCTACCTCGTGGTGTCGCTCATTGAGGGCGATTTCTACAAAATGCCCATCACCGTGGCCTTTGTCGCTGCGGCATTGGTGGCCATCGGCATGCGACGTGGTGAGGTGCTCGTCACCAAGATCGAACGATTCTCGAGGGGTGCCTCCGACAAAAATATCATGCTCATGGTCTGGATCTTCGTGTTGGCTGGCGCATTTGCCGCCTCGGCCAAGGCAATGGGGGCGGTGGAGGCGACGGTCAACCTCACGATCTATCTGCTGCCCAGCAGCATGTTGCTGATCGGTCTCTTTTTGGCCGCCTGCTTCATCTCCTTTGCCATGGGTACATCGGTGGGTACGGTCGTGGCGCTGGTGCCCATTGCCACAGCCCTTGCGCCCAAGATCGGAGTCGAAGTTCCATTCATCACCGCGATCATCGTGGGTGGTGCATTCTTTGGCGACAACCTGTCGTTTATATCCGACACCACCATCGCTGCTACACAGAGTCAGGGGTGTTCGATGCGCGACAAATTTCGGGTCAACCTCCTCATCGTCCTACCTGCGGCTATAGGGGCTGCGGCAATCTATCTCTTTCAGGGTAGCGAAGTGGCCTATCCGCCTAATGCCGAGAGTGTTGAGTGGATCAAGATCCTGCCCTATCTGAGCGTCATTGTGCTTAGCATCGTGGGTGTCAACGTGTTGGTTGTGCTCTGCTCTGGGACTCTGTTGGCAGGTGTCATCGGGGTGTGGAGCGGTGGATTTGGGGTGTGGGATTTCACCCAAGCAATGGGCGGTGGTATCGTCTCGATGGGGGAGCTGATCATTATCACGATGTTGGCTGGCGGTGTGTTGGAGATGATCCGCTACAATGGCGGTTTGGCCTTCATCATCGAGCTGCTGACGCGTCGTGTGCGCGATCGTCGCATGGCCGAATTGTCGATCGCAGGGATCGTCTCGCTAGCCAACCTCTGCACGGCCAACAACACGGTGGCCATCATCACTACGGGAGGCATCGCGCGCGACATCGCCCAGCGCTATGGTGTCGATGCACGTCGCTCGGCTAGCATCATGGATACCTTCTCGTGTTTCGTACAAGGGATCCTGCCCTATGGCGCTCAGATGTTGATGGCCTCGTCGCTGAGTGGCGCACTGCCGCTGAGCATCATCGGCTCGCTATACTACCCCATGCTATTGGGGGCGGTCGCCCTCCTCGCCATCCTCCTCCAACTCCCTCGACGCTACACTGCTGGTCGATAGACATTGCTTTCGCGTGGTTGCTTTTGCTGGGGGCTTTCGCTGGGGGCTTTCGCGTTTGTTGCTTTCGCGAACTGCCCTGCGCGGGCGGCGGCGGCGTGCTCGCCGCGGAGCTGATTATTTGCGGATTTTGGGCTTATAACTGCGTTATAAGATTTTGTGCTCTAGGAAAATTGTTTTCAAATAAATTTGAACAACTTTCCTAGAGCACAAAATTTTTCAAACACTTGCGTGTTTGAACCCAAATCCGAGGGTAACCCCCACAACCCTCTCCACAACGAATACTCAGTAAATTCTCAGCCCTTCTCAGCAAGACTCAGTTTGTCTCAGAAATTCTCAGGATCTCGTAGTTTTTAGGAAAACTGAGACTTTCTGAGACTTGTTTTAATGCCGCATGGGTTGCCGACCGCATGGGTTGCCGAATGGTGTTCGGGGGCTTTTTTTTGCGAACGCAGTTCGCAAAAAAAAATGTTTAGAGGTCTTAAATTATTTGTTGAAAGTTTACTTTTATAAAAATAATTTAAGACCTCTAAACATCTAAGGCCGCAGGCCGCAGAAAAGCCCCCGCAAAAAGTCAGCTCCGCGGCGAGCACGCCGCCGCCGCCCGCGCAGGGCAGTTGGCGAAAGCAACTACATGCGAAAGCAAACGCCTACTCCCCCTCGAAAGTAAAGGTGTCGAACATCTTGGTGCTCAGGTACTTCTCGGCTCTATCGGGGAATACCACCACTACGTTACCGCCGTCGATCTGCTCGGCTAGGCGTGCCGCAGCCAACATCGCTGCGCCGCTACTCATGCCTGCGAATATCCCCTCGTTGGAGATTAGTTGGCGTGCCATTTCGATCGCCTCTTCGCTCTCGATCATCACCTGTTCGTCGATGCGTGATGGGTCGTAGATCGCAGGCACGATCGCCTCCTCCAGATTCTTCAACCCTTGTATGTAGTGCCCTTTGATAGGCTGCGCGCAGACCACCTTGATCGATGGTTTGAGCTGCTTTAGGAACTGCGAGATACCCATAATTGTCCCCGACGTACCGATGGCGCAGACCAGATAGTCGATCTGCCCCTTGGTCTGTTGCCAGATCTCGATTGCCGTGCTCTCGAGGTGTGTCAAGTAGTTATTATCGTTGGAGAATTGGTCGGGCATGAAGTACTTCTCGGGATCCTCGGCCGCCATTTTACGCGCCATGCGTATCGCTCCGTCGGTACCTTCGGCCGCAGGGGTGAGGATGACATCTCCGCCAAATGCGCGGATGATCTTGCGACGCTCCACCGACACCGCCTCGCTCATCACAATCTCGATCTTGTAGCCCTTGACCACCGCTGCGATTGCCAATCCGATACCTGTGTTACCCGAGGTAGGCTCCAAAATAACCTTACCTGGGCGCAGTTTTCCCTCCTGCTCCGCCTTGGTGATCATCTGCATGGCGATGCGATCCTTGATGCTACCCGTGGGGTTGAACCCCTCCAGCTTGGCATATATATTCACTTTGGGGTTGGGATTCAACCGATTGATCTTGACCATTGGGGTGCTTCCGATCGCCCCCAATATATTTTCGTGTATCATAATCCGTTTATATTAATATGGTTGCAAAGTTAAACATTCTTTGCGAGATTCAATATATCCTCGCGCGGATATTGCTGCGAAAATGGCGAAATCAACTCTCCGCGATAGTTGAAGCGTCCCCACAGCCCATCGAGTTTGGCCACCGTCACACCGCTCGCCACGCTATACGACATATCGTCGTATATATCCTCGATTACGAAGTTGCCCCACACATCTATCAATCCATATCCGCGATCGCTCTCGACCACCGCGCGCCCCTCGCCAAAGCTGGTCACGCTGCGAAACCGCGACTCTACGACCACGCAATTCTCCATATCGACAAATCCATACCCCTCCTTGTCGCGCACCGCGATACGCTCTTCGTGGGGTGCGCCACACCACAGATGTCCCTCGACCAGTGGCCGACGCAACATCTGCCCTCGCGGTTCGCACAACCTCACCCATAGCGGCATCGCAAATCCCGATTCGTCGCGTACCCAACGTCGCAGATCGTCGCAACAGAGATACGACTCATCGCCACACCCCATGCGCAGACCGCGCAGTGTGGTGGGATACAATAGTCCATTGTCGGCCACCACCAGATCGCTGCCCGAGAGTCCATCGAAGGAGATATCGCACGAACGCAGATCATCCTCGAAGGTAGAGATGGTGATATAGAGCTGCTGCACCAACACCTCGCTTGCTCGACGCAGATAGGCCCTCAACGGCTCGCCATCGACCACGCGACAGAGCGCAACCTCGACGTTGAAGCCATACTCGCGATGGCGCAGCGACCGAACGCGACACTGCCGCAGTTCGAAGCCTCCAAACAGATTCTTGAAAAGGTCGCCCATCTTTAGGCTACGCGCCAAATAGTCGTGTGTCAGGGGGGTGCACAATAGATAGCGCCCCTCGTTGAAGTTGAACTCCACCTCGGCATGGTCACCCACACATCGCCACTCTACCCCTCGCTCACCCAGAGCGATGGCCATCTCGTCGCCCAACTCCACGAAGTACTCCGAGGGGTTGGCGCACAGGTCGCGCACACCGTCAAAAACAGCTGCCATAACTCCTGCGAACGATTACTGTAGATAGATCATCGTACCAGCCGACACCTCGTCACCCGATTTGAGGCGACTCATGCGACGCAGTGATGATTGGCGAACACCAAACAACTGCGAAACGTAGTGCAGCGTCTGTCCACTTCGAACCTCATGCACCTGGTCGTCGCCACACCACTTGCTGCGTTTACGCACCAAAAAGATGGGGCTGCCTGCTGTGATCTCGTCAACCTCCGACTCCTCGTCGTTGAAGCGTCGCAGACGTTTGGCCGAGAGTCCAAACTCCTTGGCCAGCAGTGTATATGTGTCGCCCTCGCGAGCCAAGATATAGATCGATTTATTGGCCTCGCGGATGTCGCGGCCGTTGTAGGCGTAGACGCTCACGCTCAGCGCGTTGGGGTTCATCATCGTCATCTCGTCCGAGGCTTTATTGACCCCCTGATTGCGCGATGCATATTCGCGTGCTCCAGCGCTCGAGTCGAGCAGATAGAGCTTGTGATCCTCGATTATCTTAATCAACATTGTCGTATAGTGGGGTGCCGTAGCGTAGCCAGCCGACTTCAACCCTCGCGCCCAACTGCGATAGTCGTCCGAACGAAAATCAAACAGCGAGTCGTAGCGCGGTGACTCATCCAAAAATTTGGCATGATCCTCGTAGGACTCCTCCACGCTTGAGTAGGCGCGGAAGCACTCGTCGGGAGCATCGTCGGTATAGGTAAATGTCTTGCCTGTCCACGTCCCCTTGCACTTGATGCCGAAGTGGTTGTTCGAGCCGCGCGCCAATGTGCTATTACCACTATCGGACTCCAAGATGCCCTGCGCCATGGTGATCGAGGCAGGGATTCCATAGACGTGTTGGTGGTCGATGGCTATGTGTTTATAGCGCTCGATATACTCCTCGCGACTCATTCGAGATCTCTCGGCCGAGTGGGCAGGGCAAAAAAAAGTTGTTGTTAGGAGGATCAAAAGGGGCAAAAATATTGTACTTCTAGAAATTATCATTATCTTTGTGTTATGGGGTTATGATGATTAATAATCACAAAGGTAATAATTTTTGTTGACCCTACAAAATAGAGTTTTAATTTAACACATATTAGGCCTATGTTTACGCACAATGCAAATGCCATATTCGAGCGTGCAATCAGCGATTACCACCAGACAAATTGTGTGGATCAGCCCATCGCCAACCCATATAGCGCAGGTTCTATCGACCATCTGTTGTACCACAAAAATTGGATCGACACTGTGCAGTGGCACTTGGAGGATATTATTCGCGACCCAAACATCGACCCTGCGGAGGCTCTATTGATCAAGAGACGTATCGACGCTTCGAATCAGGAGCGCACCGACATGGTGGAGTATATCGACTCATATATGTTGGACAAATATAAGGAGGTTGTGCCAGCCGCAGATGCTCGTGTCAACTCCGAGACCCCAGCGTGGGCAATTGATCGATTGTCGATCTTGGCGCTCAAGATCTACCACATGGCGCAGGAGGTGACGCGTGAAGATGTCGACGGCAACCATATCAAGGCGTGTCAAGCAAAGCTCGATGTGTTGCTTACGCAGAGAGTTGACCTTTCGCGTGCCATCGAGGAGTTGATCGAAGATATAGAGAGTGGTCGTAAGTACATGAAGGTCTATAAACAGATGAAGATGTATAACGATCCTGCACTCAACCCTGTATTGTATGGACAAACCAAGTAGCAGATATAAACACCTTCTATTGATCCGATTGTCGGCACTGGGCGATATTGCCATGGTGCCGCATGCGGTGCGTGCGGTTCGTGCGCGCTACCCCGATCTGCGTATCACTATCCTCTCGCGCGGTGGTCTAGAGCCGCTATTCGAGGGGTTGGATGTGGAGTTTGTGGTGGTCGACATGGAGTCGCTGCGGAGGGGTTGGTTTGCTGGGTATCGCGATTTGGCGCGCAAGATTGCAGATTTGGGGGTCGATGCGGTGGCCGATCTGCACGATGTTATTCGCACCAAGCTGATGCGAATATTCCTGCGTCGCTACAATGTGGCGATCAGACATATCGACAAGGGACATGACGAAAAAAAGAGGTGTCTCAATGGGGCTTGCAATGGCGAACACACGCCGCTGCGCCATACGGTGACGCGTTACTGCGATGTTATTCGCAGGTTGGGTTTTGAGTTCGATGACCCACAACCTGCTACAAAAATCGCACACCCCAACCCAATGCCATTCGACAAGGGGGCAGGGGAGCAATGGGTGGGTGTAGCCCCCTTCTCGGCCAACGAGGGGAAGTGCTATCCGCTGCCATTGGTGAGCCGATTGGTAGCACAGTTGGCCGAACGATACGACCGTATATTTATCCACACTGGCCCAGGGCAGGAGTTGGAGTTTGCCGACCAGATGGAGCGTGCGCACGCCAATGTCGTGGGGGTATTCAATCGCGTGAAGTTGGCCGACGAGATAGACCTTATTGCCAACGAGGATTGCATCGTGACGATGGATTCATTTGCCATGCATATCGCAGCCCTGACGGCCACTCCGAGCGTCTCGGTGTGGGGTGCGACCCACCCGTCGTTGGGGTACTCGGGTTATGGCACAAGTGCGAAAAATCATGTACAGCTCGGCAACGTAGAGTGCCGACCATGTTCGTCGTATGGCAACAAGGAGTGTCGCTTTGGCGACTACCGATGCATGACGCAGATCGACCCTTCGCAGGTGGCCGATAGAGTGGCTGCCATCATCGACGAATGTCGTAATTAGCGCAGTAGTCGTTGATTATCTCGAGCAGTTGGTCGCCATATCGCTGCAACTTCATCTTTCCTACACCTTTCACCTCGCTGAGTTGCGAAATTGTACTGGGCAGATCGCTCTGTAGATTCATTATTGTCTTGTTGGATAGCACCATATAGAGTGCCGATGCACCCTCCTCCTCGGCCTGTGATTTGCGCCATGCTTGGAGGGTTTTGATTAGTTCGGGGTGTTGAATATCGTCGCTCGACGCGTCGACGCGATCCGCCTTGGGGGTGGCCTTTGTGGCTTTGCGTTTGGTCTCGGTTGTGGCGTCCACACTCTCGAGCGCTATGCTCTTGGCGCGTTCGCTCTGGTAGCGCTCCATCGAGAATCCCTCGGCACATATCTCAAGGGTGGTTATGAGCAGCGTGACATCGCCCTTTAGCTCTTTGGTCAGGTCGCGCAAGCGGTTGCGCACATCGGCCGAATCGGACTCGACAAACCCCAGCGTAGTGGCAACCTTGCGCAGTGGCTCAATGCGCGGTGCGAAGTAGTCGGCCGCACGACGCAGTCGATCGCCAATAAATATATTGTCTACATAGTCGTCGTGCGAGGCAAACATCTCGCGCAGCTGTATCTGAAAGGTGCGCCCCACCTGCAATATACTCTTGTCGAAGGTGGCCAACAGCTCGGCCAACGAGGCGGCCAACTTGGGGTAGGCCTGCGCCTCGGCACCTCGCATAATGGCCATCGCGTCCCAAAGCGCTGTGCGCAGCTTCGAGAAGTCAAATATCGCACAGAGTGTGGTGACGTAGTAGTCGCGTTTGTACGCCTCTAGCGACTCCTCGCCCCGACGGTCGGTCGAGACAAAGGTGCTATATTCGTCTATGAGGCTATCGCCAATGATCGAACCCATAGATATAGGTGTACGCAAAACCATCCCCTCGAGGGTGCGACAGCGGCTCAGTGCCACATATACCTGCCCATGGGCAAACGATCCTGAAGCGTCGATAATAGCGTGGTCGAAGCTCAACCCCTGACTCTTGTGGATAGTAATCGCCCATGCACACTTGAGCGGTAGTTGCGAGAATGAACCCTTGACGCTCTGCTCCATCTCGCCATTCGATGGGTTTATGCGATACTCGACGCTCTCCCACGCCACCACCTCTACCGAGATCACTTCACCCCCCTCTTTGGGTTCGACCTCGACACTCGTGCTGCTCATAGCACGCACCACGCCAATCATGCCGTTGTAGTAGCGACGACGTGGCGACATGTCGTTCTTGACGAACAACACCTGCGCCCCCACCTTCAGCTCCAATTCGTAGTCGTTGGGATAGGCCGTCGCGGCAAAATCCCCCTTGACGCTCGCTGTGTAGCGTCGCGAGGTGGTCGTGAGGGCGGCCAACTTCTGGGTATTGATGGCATTGGCGCGGCTGTTATGGGTGGTGAGCGTTATGTAATCGGCCTCAGCAGGAGGTTCGAAATTGGGCACATAACGACGATTCAGCTCCTCGAGCAGAGCTGAGGTTATGGTGTTGGTACGCACCGCGTTGAGAATATCTGTAAAGTGGGTGTCGCCCTGACGAAATATCTCATCGAACTCGATGGGGATATAGGGTGTCGAGCGCAGAGCCTGTGAATCGAAGAAGTAGGGGGTGGTGTAGTGTTCGCGCAGCAGCTCCCACTCCTGCTCGTGGCAGATGGGGGCGAGCTGCTGAATATCGCCAATGAGCAGAAGCTGCACACCGCCAAAGGGTTGCGACGAGCGACGCACACGACGCAGCGTATGGTCTACGGCATCCAACATATCGCAACGCACCATGCTCACCTCGTCGATAATGAGTAGCTCCATCGAGCGGATGATCGAGATTTTGCTCTTCGACAGCCGCTGCGTATACCCTCCACTCGCACCCCCCGAACGCATGGCCGTTGGCACGCCTGGGATAAATGGCGAGAAGGGGAGCTGAAAGAGCGAGTGGAGCGTCACACCACCTGCGTTGATCGCCGCCACACCTGTGGGGGCTGCCACCACCGCACGTTTGTTGATCGAGCGTGTTATCTCTCGCATGAAGGTTGTCTTGCCGCTACCTGCCTTACCAGTCAAGAAGATATTGGCGTGAGTATTTTGAATATACTCACGCGCCAACTCTATTTTATGATTTGTGCGTAGTTGCTCCATCATCTCCAAATTTACTATCGGCCTCAAAGATACAAATTATGGTTGGAATAACTCTATGATAATAGGTGTTTTATTTGCTATACTAAATTTATTGTTATACCTTTGTATTTAACCGATTTTCACTAAAATTAACCTTTACCACAATGAAAAAATTATCAATTTTACTCCTCTGCCTCTCGCTTATGTTCGTCAATGAGGCAAAATCAAATGATCTCCAAAGTAACGAAACCAAGCAGAGTCGCGATAAAGAGTATGCTGCCGATGTCGATGGCGTATACGTCGATCTGGATATTTGCGGATTTGTGGTCAAGGTCAAGGAGAGTTGCAAGGATGAACCCGAGGCGATCAAAGCATTGGAGCTGATGAAAAAGAACCTTGCGGAGGTGCACCAGCTACTATCGCCCGAGGTGGTTAAAAAGATGCAGCAGAGTCCTATTTGGTTAGAGAAGGATAGCAGCCCAAGGGTGGCCGCCTGCTACCACCCCAGCAAACAGTGGTTGATAAATAATGACAAGAATCCTGACAAGGCCGAGTGTGTCGAGATCTTGAACTATGCGCACTATGTGAATTGGTCGGCTCAGAATCAACCATATATGTTGTTTCACGAACTTATGCACCTATACCACAATCAAGAGTTGGGTGCTGGCAACAAAGATATTGCCGATGCCTATCAAAAGGCCAAGGAGTCGGGGTATTACCACAATCTATGGTGTATGCTAAGTCGCGGAAACTATAAGATCCGCGATGCCGCATATAGCATGAATAATAATCAAGAGTACTTCGCCGAGATCTCCGAGGCCTATTTTGGTCGCAACGACTTCTTTCCATTTGATTACTACGACCTTAAGGATGTTGATCCCACGGGGTTTGCACTGATGGAGAAGGTGTGGGGCAAGCGCGATGTCGAGCCTATTGAGTATAGCAGAGGGGTCGCGGCCGTGCCTGCTGATGTTGTCGAGGAATATGATCTCGATCTGTTTTATAGGAAGTATATCGATGTAGACGGCACACCTGTTTTGGCATCGCGACATGTGAGTTGCGAGGCGTTGTTGAGGGCTGCCGAGATCATCAAGGGTGCGCCTGAGCTTGTCGCAAAGCTTGAGGGGGGCAAGATCCGAGTGGCCGTGGTGGGGCGCGACGAACTGCTATTCGAGATGCCCGAGAATAGATATCTGTATGACAACGAAAGAGAGCTATTCGACGCTAGAAGTTGTAACGCAACGGCCGAACGCCCTCTCATAAGCCTCTCGGAGGAGGTGCTCCTTGCACATGATGGTAGCCACGAAGCGATAATGGAACTTGCAAAATCAGTATACCAAATCGCAATCGAGCCAACCGACAATAAGCTGAAACTCGCATTGGAGTCCGCATACCACAACAGTGGGCAGATGGAATTAGACATGGAATTAGTCAACTACTTTGCAAATGGGGTAACTGCCTATTACACAGATAATAAAAACCTGAAAAAATCAGATAAAAATTTATATAAGATAGTAAAGAGCTATCTTTAAGATTTTTTTGTCGGGGGCTTCGCGTGGGGCTTACGCGCCACTGCCCTGCGCGGGCGGCGGCGGCGTGCTCGCCGCGGAGCTTTTCTTTTTTGCGGGGGCTTTTCTGCGGCCTGCGGCCTTAGATGTTACGAGGTCTAAATTATTTATCCGAAAGTAAACTTTCAATAAAGCTGAATTCAACCTGCAAATGCAACTGAATTCATAGTTAATATTTGTTTAAATTTTT
>JBCQUH010000045.1:0-15084 GCA_047174185.1 Rikenellaceae bacterium
GTCACATCAAGGGACAGACAAAGGGAGTCTGCTTAGAAGAAATTCTAGGCAGACTCTTTTTTTATGCGAAGCGGAGAAGCGCAGCTCCGCGGCGAGCACGCCGCCTGCCATAGGCAGTTGGCGTAAGCAACAGCCCCCCACCGCTAAAAAAGCACCTTTTGCCAAAGGCAAAAGTGCGCAGGGGGGCATCGGCTCGCAGAGCCGACATATCCCGACAACCCCTCCAGCAAAAAAAATCAGCAATGACTCAGCAATTCTCAGCAATGACTCAGCACTTCCGAGAATTACTGAGAATAGGTTCTGCAAGGGATATACAAAAAAATAGTATGCTTAGAATTAATTCTAAGCATACTCCTACGTGGTGCGGATAGAGGGACTCGAACCCACACGCCTCTCAGCACCAGATCCTAAGTCTGGCGTGGCTACCAATTACACCATATCCGCGAATGAACACTTGCAATACATCTCCCCAGAGGGGTTGTTTGCAGTGCAAATGTATGTAAAATTTTATAAACTTCCAAAGAAAAAGCTGAAAATTAATCGAAAATTATTGTGAAGCCCTCTGCGTATCTGTCGAAGTGGCTTCCGTCACCCCCTCGACCAGTTTACCGCTCTTGTCGGTCGAGTGCCCTGCGAGGGTAAACACCGTCATGCTTCCGCCACACGAATTGGTCGTCAATTCGATATTGCGCATAAACTCCCCCAGCGGCATCTTGCTGATCTCGTACTCGACACGCAACTTGGCACTCTGACCAGGTTTGAGCGGTCGACGCGTGATCTTGGCCTTCATGCTGCTGCTACCCGTGCGTAGCGAGTAGACGATGAGCGGCTGCGACCCGATGTTGGTCACGCTAAATTCATGTTTCACCTCACGTTTGTAGTTGACAATCCCTGCGTTGTAGCTCAACGAGTCGGCCTTTAGCACTGCGTACTTCGAGCACAACTCCTTGAGGCTATCGCACATCGGCTCACTCATCGACACAGTGTCGATGAGCGGAGCAGATGGCTGCAAACCGTAGAGTGTGGTGGTGCCACACAGCGCCCCACACAGCGCAATAATTGATAATAGACCCTTCATGTCAAGACTCTTGGAATCTCCTCTCTCCCTAAGTTTAGTTCATCTTAAATATATAGGTTATCGTACCACTCTGCACAAAATCGTCGCTCGGCGTAAACCTCGCCTTTAGCGCCGCTTTGCGTGCCGACTCAATGAGTGTCGAGTTGTTGGTGGTCGATCCATTTGTTCTCAGGCTTGCCGACGTTACACGTCCCAGATCGTCGACCGTGATGTTGATCACCACGCGACCCTCGGCATTGGCACCATAGTTCGGTATCGGCAGACTACCCACCAACGATCGTCCCGAGAGTGTGTAGTTGGCCGTAAGCCCCTCGCCCAATGGCGAGAACTCCTCGGTCAACCCTGCGTGTGTGCCTGTTATGCCACTCGTGTGCTCCTCCTGCCCTCGATTCTCGCTCTCTTTGGGGCTGCTCCCAGGGAACAATGCCCGTTCGTTGAGTTGCGGTGTCTCGACTGGTGGTATGCTATCGCCCTCGCGCGGCTTCTCGCGCTCGACGACAGGTTTCGGCTCCTCGACTGGCTCCTCCTTTGGCTCGACATACTCGGCCACCTCGCTCTGTTCGTCGGTGAGCTGTTGGCTCTCCTCGACCTGTGGTGGTGTGGGGCGCGGAGGTGTGATCTGTTGGATCTCATTCTTTGCCAAAACATCGCTGCCCACCTCCGACTCACCGAAGCTGATTAGCAACATATTTGCCGAGTCATTCAACTCATCGTCAAGCGAGCCGAGATCACACCGCGTAAAGCAGAGTGCCACTACCATCACAACAACATAGACCCCCGTAGCGATCAATCCGCTGCGTCGTGCTGCCTCATCGCTGGGGGAGTGTTGTTCGTAGTTATTTAGCTCGTTCATAATATTCTCTAATTTGCCGATGTCGCCAAGATCAGCTTATACTGATTCTTCGACATCATATTCATCACCTGAACAACTTCGTCGATTGCCACCCCCTTGTCGCAGTGTAGCGATACGGTGGCATCCTTGTTGTCGCCCAATATCTTTCTGAGTTCAGCCTCGGCACCCGACAAACCATCCACTGGCTCTAGCTCCACGTAGTAGAGATAGCCGCGATCGCTCTGGGCGATACTCATCGTCGTCTCGGCCTTATCCTTGAGTTGGTTCGAGCTTTTGGGTAGTGTCAGACGCAGTGCGTTGGGGCTGATGAGGGTGGTTGCCATCAACAAAAACAACAGAAGCAAAAACATCAAATCTGTCATCGACGATGATGAGAACGACTTCTCAACCTTTGATCCTCGTTTAATAGCCATAATCTTTTATCTATAAAGTGGGGTTATTACTTCTGAACCGTTGGTTGGTTCAAGATATCTAGGAATGCGATTGAGTTGGCCTCCATGCGGAATACCAACTTCTCGATGCGTGCCACCAAGTAGTTGTAGCCGAAGAAGGCTGGGATACCAACCACCAATCCAGCAACCGTGGTCACCATCGCAACATACATACCCTCCGACAACAACGACATGTCGATCGTGCCGCCACCCGTAGTCGAGATATCCATGAAGGTCTGAACCATTCCCAATACTGTTCCCAAGAATCCAATCATCGGTGCTCCACCTGCGATGGTTGCCAATACTGGAAGGTTCTCCTCCAACTTTGAAACCTCTAAGTTTGCAACATTCTCTACTGCACTCTGTACGTCGCTCATCGGACGACCAATTCGCAATATTCCACGCTCGATCATGCGTGCAATAGGGGTGTCGATCGACTTGCACATTTCGATCGCTGCGTTGACTTTGCCCTGTTGTATGTAGTCGCGAATACGATATATAAAATCCTTGTCGAGGGTGTTGGCGCGACGGATCGCCATATATCTCTCTACAAAGATGTAGATAGTTAATCCGCCCAAAAAGACCAATGGCCACATCAACCATCCGCCCTTTGCAAACATCTCCCATAATCCCATTGTCTTGGCTGCTGTCTCCACAACCATCTCTCCTTGCGCAGCTGTTGTCACTGTGCTCTGCAATAAATTCATCATAATACGTTTAGTTTTTTTAGTTAATTATTTTGCTCTATCTCTCTCTCTTTTGCTCTCTTACGCTCTTCGCGTCGTGCCAACCGCTCGGGGCTAGCGGCAAATCGTGCCTTGACCTTGGCTCTTAGGTCGGCAAAATCCTCGAAATCCTCGCGATAGGTCACACCCACCCCTGTCTCTTGCAGCCCCTGCGTCTCGTCAAAGCGGTCTATAGTCTGGGTGAACCCACGCAGCTGCAATGCGCCAGCCTGATCGATCAGCCATGTCAAATAGGCCTCGCCCACCAGATTGGAGCCGCTCTGCGAGAGTGCCTCCGTGCCGTTGGCCACATAGTTACCCTCCACCTCCAACAGCAGACGGTTGTTGATCAACCCTCGCGAAAATCCGATATCCACCTCGTCGCCCGTCAACTCCGACTCGGGGCGGTAGCGGATGATTATATTGTAGTTGCTCGTCGAGAGCCAATTGCTCAATTGGTTGGTCAAAAGCTCAAATCCCGTTGCGGCGGTGGTCGAGACTCCGAATTCGCTATCTATGCCCGACGACTCGGGGATAAACGAGTTGGCCAACATCAAGTAGAAGAATTGGCGCGAGATGACCTCTTGGTCGTTGAACATCGACGAGACGACCGCCTGCTGCTCCGAATCCAACGACGGGAAGTCGATGGCGAACGACACCTCGGGACTTGTCAACCGATCACTCAATTTGATCACACACTCCACAGGCACTGCACGCGTCGACTCGGTCGACATGAGGGGTTGCAACGAGGTCTTGAGTTGGTATATCGCATCGATGTTGAGCGTCGGATCGGTTGGTGAACCGTTCCACTGGATCGTCGAGTTGGGGTTGATGACAAATCGTTTGTTGATGATGTTGCTCAGCGTAAAGAGGTAGCTTCCCTCGCTGATGGTGTAGTCGCCATACATCTCCATCAGGTTCTCCTTGGGGTTGATACTCAGGTTGAAACGTCCCTCGCCTCGTGACTTGATAATATCGCCCACCGTGGGGTCGATCACCAATTGCACCTCGGTGTTGGGGCGTACGTCCAACGACAAATTGACCTCCAACGATGCCGTGGTGTTTTGCGCACGTTGGTTGCGTTCGTTGATCATCTGTCGCAGCGATGTCTCCTCTTTGCTCTCGCGTCGAGCCTCGACAAAGGTGATGAAGTCGGCCGACGAGATGGTCGATTTGCTGAGCAACTGCATGAAGAAGTGGGAGTTATTCTCCGACACCGCAGCTATATCCATCCTCGAGCCACTCCTGTCGCCACGTATCGAGGCCATTCCCGAGGCGTAGAGGTTGCCATAGAACACATCGTTGTCACGTTCGGTGGTGTTGAGCACCAACATCTTGTTGGGGCTAACCGTTAGGTTATACTCTATGTTGGTCAACTGCTTAATATCTACCGAGATAGACATCTTGCCGCTTCCCCCCTCCTCATCTTTGATCGTGATATTGCGTGCGCTGATGATGTTGTCCTTCACCGTAAAGCTAGCCTTCGGCAGCGTGTAGCGCACCTGTGTGAAATCGACCGTCGTAGCGCCATTCGTCAGATCTATCCGACCCTCGATCGAGGCGTTGCGTCGCTCGCCCTGAAGCGTGAGGGTCATATTGGCACTTCCCGTCGTATTGGTTATCACCCCATTGAGTGGAGGATCGAGCAGACCCATGTCTATGCCGTTAGCCTGTAAATCGGCATAGTAACTCACCTGCGATGGGATGTAGTATCCACGCAGAATCATATCTCCGTTGTTGCGATTGCTCAGCGTCAATCGTGCACGGTTTAGCTTCGAATCCCACATAGCGTCGAGATTCATCGCTGGCGCTGGAATGGTATTGACACTCACGCTGTCGAGGCGGATATTGGCCTCGATACGTGCATCGTTGAGAGCCGATGCCACACCTATGTGGCCATTGGTCTTGCCCTCTAGCTGGTAACCCAAGCGCGATATGAAGGTGGTGATGACCGACAGATCGAAGTTCTGCATCACCATATTGATCGTATCATTCACCGAGGTCGAGGCGCGACCATCGAGCAACATATGTTGGTTGTCGCTGCTCACCTCAAATCGATTGATCTCGACACCTGCGTGGCGAATACCGATCGTCTCGGCACTCAGATCCCACACCTGCCCCTGATTGTTGATCACCGAGGGGTGGAGCACCACATCCAACTCGACGCTCGATGCGCGCCCTTGTGTGTGGCGCGAGAGTCCAATCTCGGCACTTATCTGGGCATACGACTCATCCTCCGAGGTGTTGTAACCGCCCTCGATCTCGACCTTATTGTCGTGTGCCGAGGCATCCAACCGTGCGTTGCTCATGCCGATCGTGCCCAGATACAACTCGTCGACACTGCCCACAAGGAGTATCGAGTCCGCGGTGTTGTGGAAATTAATATCTATACCCGCTGCCAACATCGACTTGCGCTCTATGTAGTTGGATTTGACCCCCCCCTTAAACCGTCCGCTGCTCACGTCGAACTCTAGATCCAACACGCTCTCCTTGTCGATGGTCATGCTCTCGTCGACAATCGCCAAGATGGGGGTCATGTCGACCACTTTGACCTGTAGTGTCGATATATTGCCGCGTTGAGGGGCGTTCGCAGATCTCGATTTGCGACTCTTTTTTGTCTCCTTTTTCGACTCAGCGATCTCGACCAAATTCTCCGCCCTACTGTCACTCTCCTTGCTCGTCGTGCCGCTAGCCATCTCGATTGCCGAACTAAATTGTGGCGACCCTCGCATCTCAACTCTCTCGCGATAGAGCGCTGGCAGATACTCCTGCAACGCACTGCTCAGATATTGGCTGATGTGCGACACGCTGTCGCTCGACTCAAAGGTGGCCGTGGCGAAATCGCTCTCCAGATTGACCATGTGGTACCCCGTGCTGCTCTCGAAGTGCAACGCCGCCGAGTCACTCTCGATCACCTCACCGTCGAATGTGTATTTTAGTTGTCTCACCACCGCTCCGCCTGTCGCCCTCTCCACATTGTCGCCCTGCGCAAATAGCGATACGTCGGCCGCTAGCGTTGACTCCACACCTCCGCTCCACCCCAACTCCTTGAGGTTGGCGTGCATCAAGTTGAGCGAGATGGTCGATCTCGAATCTCGGCTCAATACCGTCTCATTATCGTCGCCCATCATATCGACATTGTCGAACATAGCCGTCAGGCCGAATATCAGATTTGGGTCGTTGCAGCTGATGGTTGCACGCAGATCTTTGGCATTGAGTCGCCCCGCCACATCGAGGTTGCGATAGTTGTAACCTCGCCACGCCACGCTCTGGATTGCCGCCATAATATTTGCGCTAATGCCCTCCGTCGGGTCGATCTGTCCAACGACATTGGCACGCAGCGTCGCAGCCCCCAATCGCTGTCGCGGAGTGGTCAATCTGTTGAGTGGTAGGTTGTTGAGCGCCACGTCGCCTTTGATGCTCACAGCCGATGGGGTGTTGCCACTGCTCCATACTACAGCCATCGAGGTCGATATATCGCCCAGTTGGCTGTTGCTTTTGAGCGTAGTTGTCATATCGCCTAACACTCCGTGCAGCTCACCTTGCAGGGTTATCCGCCCAGCCTTGGCGATCGTTCTATATATCTCTGGTTCAAACCCTTTGCCCGACAACATCTGTTTTATTGCCTCTACATCCGAGGCGCTGCTCACCATCTCGTCGATGGTGAGATCTAACTTTGTCGTCTTGATCTGGGGCAGCCCCTTCAGCGACATCACGGCCGCGATCTGCGTCGAGTCGCCATACGATATGTTGTCGATATTGATACTTAAATCGTCGACCTTGCCCTGTGCCGTGAGGTTGATCTTGTTGAGTTGCATCCCCCATCTGCGCAATTCGGGGGCGAAGTAGGCCACGTCGTCGCTCGATAGGTATCCATCCTCGATGTCGACATATATCGATGTCGAGGTGTTGAAGTTGCGATACCGCTCCCAATTGCTATCGCTCAACGTGAGTCTCGAGATCTTGAGATCGCTCCAACGGCTCGACAGCGTCATGTCGAGAAACTCCACACCACCCATCGATACCGCCACCGCACCAGAGAGGTTGCTCACCACAAATCCGCTCTGCTCCACCCCCGTGAAGTGTTTTATCTCTCCCGTCACATCGTTTCCATTGATCACAAGCCTATCGACTCGAGCGTCGAGTTCATTGATGAGCATCTTACCATAGTCCACACCATACTTTGGGTTGCGATGGCGCAGCTGTTCAATCACCAATCGCGACTGCTTCAACTCCACTTGGTTGATATCAATCAAGATCCCCCCCTTGGGGTTTTCGCTCGCCAGCAGTCGGGTGATCTGCTTGATGTTCATCTCGCCATTGTCGCGTTGTTGGAGGTTGAGCATGCCACTTTGGAGCGTCGTTCGCCCCAATCGGAGCCTGCGCTCAAAGGGTGAATAGCCCAAAAAGCGGCTATTGAGTTGCGACGCAAAGATAAGCGTGTCGCCTTGCAGATCTCTGATTAGCAGATCCTTGATCTGTAAGCTGCCCGTCGTGGTGATGTCGATATGTTTTAGACTAACCTCGGTGTCTAAATATGCCGAGGCTTTGCGCGAGGCGTAACCCACCAAACCATTCTGAACAATGGGCAACGAGAGTAGCAGAGATGCAAAAATAGGCGAAAGTACCAACAACAATATCGCTGTTGATATGATCATTCCCAATATTTTTATACCTTTGCGCACGGTGGATTGATTATAAAGTATTTTCCATCTTTGGTTCACCCCCTCGCAGGGGTCCTCCAAAGTAGGCAAATTTAATATTATTTCTCCAGACTAAGAAACTTAATGGGCATTATTTGCGCCCCAACAACTAATTTTATATATATATGGTATCGAATACAACGATTTTGGCGATCGAAAGCTCTTGTGACGACACCTCGGCAGCGGTTATTCGCGACACTTTGTTGTTGTCGAATAGGATCGCTTCGCAGGCGGTTCATGAGCAGTATGGAGGTGTGATCCCCGAGCTAGCCTCGCGCGCGCACCAGCAGAATATCATCCCTGTGGTCGATGCTGCGTTGGCCGATGCTAGTATCACCATTGGCGATGTAGATGCGATAGCCTTTACGCGTGGGCCTGGGTTGATGGGTTCGCTGTTGGTTGGTGTGTCGTTTGCCAAGGGGTTGGCGGTGGCCAACAACATTCCGTTGGTCGAGGTTAACCACCTGCAGGGTCATATACTCTCGCACTTTATAGATGTCGAGGGGGAGGAGTTGCCGCATCCATCCTATCCATTTTTGACACTGTTGGTGAGCGGTGGGCATAGTCAGATTGTGAAGGTTACATCGCCGCTAGAGATGCAGATCATCGGTTCGACCATCGACGATGCCGCTGGCGAGGCCTTTGATAAGTGTGCCAAGGTGATGGGGTTGCCCTACCCTGGAGGGCCTGTTATTGATAGGTTGGCTCGCGAGGGCGATGCCAAGGCCTTTGCGCTGGCCAAGCCCCATGTGGCAGAGTTGGACTACTCGTTCTCGGGGCTTAAGACCTCGTTCTTGTATCTGCTGCGCGACCGCATGGCCGAGGATGGGGAGTTTATCGAGAAGAACAAAGCCGATCTGTGCGCCTCTCTGCAGGGCACGATTATCGATATTTTGATGGATAAATTGGTCAAAGCGACCAAGCAGACGGGCATCAAAGAGGTGGCCATCGCAGGTGGTGTCTCGGCCAACTCGGGACTTCGTGAGGCGGTGGTTCGCGAGGGGGCGAAGCGCGGTTGGCGCACCTATGTTCCACCTATGAAATTTACTACCGACAACGCTGCGATGATCGCCATTTCGGGGCTGTATCGCTACCGTGCAGGGGTTCGTTCGCCGCTCGATGTCTCGGCTGTGGCGCGTGCCGAACAGATGTCGGTGGAGAG
This sequence comes from Rikenellaceae bacterium, assembly GCA_047174185.1. GTDB lineage: Bacteria > Bacteroidota > Bacteroidia > Bacteroidales > Rikenellaceae > Alistipes. The sequence goes on from JBCQUH010000045.1 coordinate 8,953, forward strand.
TGTCGGTGAGTAGAGCCTGAAAATTGTATATAATGCAGATTGCCAGAGTGTTGCCTTGTTTTGCGCACTCTGGCAATCTGCGTTATACGCGCTGTAGACGGTGTGTTTAAAAGATGTTGAGAACTATTGTTGAAATGACTTTTTTTGCCAGATAAAATGATATACCTTTGTCTTTGCGTCGGTAGGGGCGTGTTGTGTAATTGTGTTTGGTGAAAAATAGATAAATAATAGATGAAAAAAACAGCTTCAGAGAGTGGTGGCGTAAAACCAACGCCAGTGAACTATAACGACGCAATCGCTGCGTCGAAAATTTATTTCGATGGCGACGATTTGGCCGCTACAGTTTGGGTTAGCAAATATGCGCTCAAAGATTCGTTTGGTAATATATATGAGAGTTCGCCTCTCGATATGCACAATCGTATCGCTGCGGAGTTGGCGCGTGTGGAGTCTAAGTACCCCAACCCACTGAGTCGTGAGCAGATATTTGAGCTGTTGGATCACTTCAAATATGTGATCCCTCAGGGTGGGCCTATGACGGGCGTGGGTAACGATTTTCAGGTTGCCTCTCTGTCAAACTGTTTTGTGATTGGTCATCGCAACCCTGCCGACTCGTATGGTGGAATATTTCGTATCGACGAGGAGCAGGTGCAACTCATGAAGCGTCGCGGAGGTGTGGGTCACGATCTGTCGCACATCCGTCCGACGGGTAGCCCCGTGCTCAACTCGGCCTTGACTTCGACTGGTATTGTGCCATTCATGGAGCGCTATTCGAACTCTACGCGTGAGGTGGCGCAGGATGGTCGTCGCGGTGCGTTGATGTTGTCGATGTCGGTCAAACACCCCGATGCCGAGCGCTTTATCGATGCCAAGACCGATATGGGAAAGGTGACGGGTGCCAATGTCTCGATCAAACTCGACGACGAATTCATGAGAACCTCGGCTGTGGAGGGGGCGAAGTATCGCCAACAATTCCCGATCAATAGCGATGCACCTAAATATATACAGGATATAGAGGCTAAGAAGTTGTGGGATAAGATCATCCACAACGCATGGAAGAGTGCCGAACCAGGTGTGCTGTTTTGGGATACGATCATCCGCGAGAGCATCCCCGATTGCTATGCCGATCAGGGTTTTACAACCGTCTCGACTAATCCATGTGGTGAGATTCCGTTGTGCCCCTACGACTCGTGTCGTTTGATGGCGCTCAATTTGTTTAGCTATGTCGACAAACCATTTACCTCGGAGGCAAAGTTTAACTTCGATAAATTCAAGGCTCATGTCGCTCAGGCTATGCGTCTGATGGATGACATTATCGATTTGGAGTTGGAGAAGGTGGAGCTTATAATAAATAAGGTGGCGGAGGATCCCGAGGATGCCGATATTCGTCGCGTGGAGTTGGAGTTGTGGCAGAAGATCCGCGATATGGCCAAGAAGGGTCGTCGTACGGGTCTAGGTATCACGGCCGAGGGCGATATGTTGGCGGCTTTGGGTCTGCGCTATGGTTCGGAGGTTGCGGTTGATTTCGCGGTGTCGGTTCACAGATGTTTGGCTGTCGAGTCCTATCGTGCCTCGGTTGATATGGCCGAGGATCGCGGTGCGTTCGAGGTCTATGACTCGGCCAAGGAGGTTGGCAACCCGATGATCGAGCGTATCAGGGAGGCCGACGAGGAGCTGTACGAGAAGATGCAGCGCGTGGGTCGTCGCAATATCGCGATGTTGACCATCGCCCCTACGGGTACCACATCGTTGATGTCGCAGACCACGTCGGGAATCGAGCCAGTCTTTAGACCAGTCTATAAGCGTCGTCGCAAGATCAATCCGTCGGATGTCAATAAGGTGGCGACATTTGTGGATGAGACGGGCGAGAAGTTCGAGGAGTTTAATGTCTACCACCACAACTTCGTTAGTTGGTTGAAGGCCAATAATTTCGATACGACACGATTGTCGTCGATTGGCGACGAGGAGTTGGACAGGTGGGTTGCCGCATCGCCCTATAATGGAGCTACGGCCAACGACATAGATTGGGTTGCGAAGGTCAAGATGCAGGGTGCGATCCAGAAGTGGGTCGACCACTCGATCTCGGTGACGGTCAACCTTCCATCGGATGTGTCGGAGGCGTTGGTGGCCGATGTCTATCGCACGGCGTGGGAGTGTGGTTGCAAGGGTGTTACGGTCTATCGTGATGGTTGCCGCGAGGGTGTGTTGATCGAGAAGAGCAAGAAGAAGTCGGATAGTCGAGTTGTGCAGCCTGTCAAACGCCCCGAGTCGATCCCTGCGGATGTTGTTCGATTCAAGAATGGGGATGAGAGTTGGATCGCCTTTGTGGGTATCCAGAATGGCCGTCCGTATGAGATCTTCACAGGAAAGATCGAGGAGGATGCGCTCTATATCCCACCCAAGATCAAGTCGGGTTCGATCCTCAAGGTTCGCGAGGCGGAGGGTGTCAAGCGCTACGACTTCCAATATACCGACCGTTATGGCTATACCAACACCATTGGTGGTGTGTCGCGCTTGTTCTCGGAGGAGTTCTGGAACTATGCGAAGTTGATCTCGGGAGTGTTGCGTCAGGGTATGCCCATCGAGAATGTTGTCTCACTGATCGGGGGGTTGCGTCTCGACTCCGAGAGCATCAACTCGTGGAAGGCTGGTGTCGAGCGCGCATTGAAGCAGTATATCAAGGATGGCACCAAGAGTAAGGAGGCGTGTCCGTCGTGTGGCGATAGCAATATGGCCTATCAGGATGGCTGTTTGGTCTGCATGTCGTGCGGTTACTCCAAATGTGGTAGCTGATAGGTGTGGTAGCTGATAGGCATACATATTTAATATAACATTTCATAAGTTTTTCATAAGTTTTTAAGTCAATATTGGCGGTTAGAGGCTATCGACGTGAGTCGACGGTCTCTAATTTTTTTATTTTATTTGTATTAGTCGGATATTTATTATTATATTTATGGCATTAATTGTGAGTTGTAGAGTGTAAATTGTCAAAATTGTTTTGCGATGAAGTATCTATTTGTTGTTCAGGGCGAGGGTCGAGGACACCTTACTCAGGCGTTGGCGCTGAGTGATCTGCTGCGTCGTAATGGTCACGAGGTTGGTGAGGTGTTGGTTGGTCGATGCAAGAATCGCGAGATTCCACAATTTTTTGTGGATAAGATTGGTGCGCAAGTCACGATGTTTGACTCTCCGTCGCTCGACTATGGTCGTGTGGGCAAGGGGGGTGCGGTTGTTCCGACGCTGGTCAAGAATCTGGGTATGTCGAAGATCAATAAGTGGCGACGCAGTATCAAGCTGCTGTCGTTGCACATCACCGAGAGCGATGCCGATGTTGTCATCTCGTTCTACGAATTTCTGTTGTGCTTTGTTCAGATGCTTCGGCCGTTGCACAAACCAGTGATCGCTATAGGCCACCAATTCTTGGTGGATCATCCCAACTTCAAACACCGTTCGAAGGGTCTGTCCAACGCCCGTATGTTGCAGTTGAACAATATGATATGCTCCTATGGCGTGATGCGACGTTTGGCTCTGTCGTTCTATCCGATGGAGAGCGTCGGCTCGCACACGCCCGTTGTTGTTCCTCCGTTGTTGCGCCCCGAGATCTTTGATCTGGAGCCGACGCAGGGTGATTACCTGTTGGGATATATGCTCAACCCAGGCTATTTGAGCGAGGTTTTGGAGTGGAAGAGTCGCCATCCCGAGTCGAAGGTTCATCTCTTTTGGGACAAATCGGGAGCTGCTGAGTGCGAGGAGCGCGTGCCAGGGTTGTGGCTGCATCGGATCAACGACGAGAAGTTTTTGCACTACATGGCGGGTTGTCGTGGCTATATCACGACGGCAGGTTTCGAGTCGATCTGCGAGGCGATGTATCTTGGCAAGCCTGTGTTGATGATTCCAGCCCATTTAGAGCAGTCGATCAATGCCGACGATGCCTCGAGTGTTGGGGCAGGTCGAGTCTCTGCGAAGTTCAATTTATCGAAGTTGGAGAGTGCTATTCGCCACTACTCGGCCGACACTGAGTCGTTTCGTCGATGGGTTCAATCTGGGGAGTCGATCCTGCTTGGCGAGCTAACAAAACTCTAATTTTTTAGAAAAAATATCTTTTTCGAACTTTTTTTCTAAAAAAATCAATAAATATTCTTGTTGTAGTTAATTTTTTTTCATACATTTGTAATTGATTGACGGAATTGCACAAAGGTGTGCCTAGATGTGTCATGTATTATGGCGTTGGCAAATCGTTTGTGGGTGGGGTAACCGACCGCCATTTCAAGGTAAGTCACAAAATAATTGATTAATAAACTAAATACAAATTTATGAAAAACTTTTTCTATGCGCCTTTATTAGCATTGATGGTGTTGCTGGTGGGTTGTACCGACAGCAATGAGATTGATGATGGAACTGGTACTACGGATACAAATGTCGATGCTCAATTCGTTGATCAGCCGATGGGAGTAGCCTTCGATACCAATCTTAAGAGATGGGACGACAAGAGTATGTTCTTCTCTGTTGACCCAGGAACGTTCCGAGTTCACCGTGGATCGTTTACGTTGGAGTCTGTGGGCGATTACGAAGCCTCAGATTACTACACAACTACGGTTCAGGCGACAGACGAGGATAATGTCTATGAGATTGTCTTCCGTGCTACCTCAAGCGGAGAGGATTTGGTCGATAGCCTTGAGGTTCCGATGCAGATCGTCATGACATTCAACGGATTTACACAGGTTGCATCCGATGAGTTTATCGTCTGCTTGCCAGCCGATAAGGATTCACCTTACTATGTAGATCAGCCAACTACGGTGATTTTCCCAGCAGGGTTTGCGGTGGGTGACTGTTACGAGACTCGTTTTACGGTTATCCCAATGGATGCAAATATCGACACTACGTCGTTCTCTATCGAGGAGAATGATCTCTACTCAGCGGAGTTCTTCTATGGCGATTCAACCAACGCCTATGTTGCTCGTTTCTACGCTAAGCCGGGTCTTGTTGATTACGCAGAGACTAGTTTGGCTGAGTTCAGCGGAGCAATTCCTACTTATGCAGAGAATACGAAGTATGGAGACTCTATCTCTATCTTGATGACCACTGTGGGAGTCGATGTTGAGGAGCCAGAGGTATATTCGAATAATCTCTTTATCCAGACAGATTTGATGAATGTAGCACCTACGTTCAAGTCGCTTGCTGATACTATGTCGTTCGCGGTCAACTTCGACGAGACGGTCTCTAGTACGATCACTATTCCACTTACGATTGATCCAGGTACGAAGTCGATTACCAAGGATAGCTTCTCGATCGATGAGAGTGATATGTATACAGTATATAGTGTTTTGGCATCATCTATCGCCAATAACTTCGAGATCCGTATCTACCCAACTGAGTTGGCATCTGGTGGATTCGATGAGCCAGAGGTGATTTTGACACCTAAGATCACGATTTCGTATGACAACTATACAGATGTTCTTGCGACGGTTCAGGATTCATTGAAGCTAGTCTTCCCAGCGGATGAGAAGGAGTACCCATCATTTACGACTACTCCTCAAAATGTAATCTTTGCTAGCGGATCATCTACAAGCACCACATTCGAGACTACATTCTTGATCAACGAGGGTACGATGTCGGTGTCAGAGGGTGAGGTATATGTAGTTGCAAATGACTACTACACAGCAACTTTGACTAAGACTGACAATAAGAATGAGTGGAAGGCAGTCATCAAGCTTACACAGGAGGCACTCAACAAAGCTCTTGGTTCAGAGTCATACATATTCGATGCTCAGTTCGAGATGAGTATTGACGATGGTTCTGAGACGAAGTCGATAATCACATCAGATGTGTTCAACATTGAGGTTGAGGGTCGTTTGCAGTTTGAGTCTTATGTATTCTTCTACAACCACGAGGGATTTGTCTGCCATGTTGAGGCATTCGATAGCTCGGTTGCTAATACCGATATCATCTCTAAGGGTATAATCTACTCTGATGATCCAAATCAGGATAAGAGCGAGTGGGTCAAGGTTCCAGTAACTGGTAAGTATTCACAGGGTAACAACAATGCATATAAGTGTGCTACTGGTGGAGACCTTACGGTGGGCGGAACATACTACATAACAGGTTATGCAGAGTACGATAATAGTGTTATAGGTG
>JBCQUH010000046.1:0-14831 GCA_047174185.1 Rikenellaceae bacterium
CTTTCGTGCCTCAACGTCAGATATAGTTTTGTGAGCTGCCTTCGCAATCGGTGTTCTGTATGATATCTAAGCATTTCACCGCTACACCATACATTCCGCCCACAGCAACTACTCTCTAGTTTAACAGTATTAGAGGCAGGCACGGGGTTGAGCCCCGACATTTAACCTCTAACTTATCAAACCGCCTACGCACCCTTTAAACCCAATAAATCCGGATAACGCTCGAATCCTCCGTATTACCGCGGCTGCTGGCACGGAGTTAGCCGATCCTTATTCGTATGGTACTTTCAGACTAGTACACGTACTAGCTTTTACCCTCATACAAAAGCAGTTTACAACTCATAGAGCCGTCATCCTGCACGCGGCATGGCTGGTTCAGACTTGCGTCCATTGACCAATATTCCTCACTGCTGCCTCCCGTAGTAGTCTGGTCCGTGTCTCAGTACCAGTGTGGGGGGTTAACCTCTCAGTCCCCCTATGTATCGTAGTCTTGGTGAGCCGTTACCTCACCAACTAACTAATACAACGCATGCCCATCTATAACCGCCGGAGCTTTCAAATAAAACTGATGCCAGTTCTATTGTTATGGGGTATTAGTACCAATTTCTCGGTGTTATCCCCCTGTTATAGGTAGGTTGCATACGCGTTACGCACCCGTGCGCCGGTCGCCATCAAATCCACCGAAGCTTCATTATGCTGCCCCTCGACTTGCATGTGTTAGGCCTGCCGCTAGCGTTCATCCTGAGCCAGGATCAAACTCTCCATTGTAAAAAATGTTTTGTTTTATAAATCTTAGCTCTAATATATCTCAAAGGTATTGATTGTTTTGAAATATCTCCCCAGTCTCACGACTTGGGAAATTTGAAAAAACTAATAGCTGCTCAAATACTTCAAAGAACTCTTATATCATTGCGAGAGTAACCTCTCACCCAATATTTCTAAACTTACCCCTCGCAACTCGCGGTGTGTTAGACACGCTTCCTGTTGTTTGGGATTGCAAATATAGAGGGTTATTTTCTATTCTCCAAACTTTTTCACAATTATTTTTCAAAAAAGTGTGAAAAATGTTAAAATTAGTCAAATTACTCTAATAATATATAGGTACTACTCTTCGATAGAAAATCCTTGTGCTCGAAGTTGTATATCGCTACCGTCGGGCGTGACAAGGTAAGCACCCGTCTGCGGCTCGGTGATATGACCGATAATATCGATGCATCCTAGCCGCACGACAAGCTCTTGACTCTCGAGCGGAACAGTAAACAACAGCTCGTGATCCTCGCCCCCATTGAGCGCGGCAACCACGGGATCGATATTCAATTCGTCGGCAAACTGCGAACTCTGCTTGGCGATGGGTATACGCTCCAGATAGATTCGCACTCCGCAGTTGGAACTTTTACAGATCTGCAATACGTCGCTAGCCAGACCATCCGACAGATCGATCATCGAACTAGGCACAAGCCCCTCCTCCTCCAAAGAGTCGATAATATTGAGACGTGGGCGAGGTTTCAGATAGCTCTCCAACAGATATTCGTAGCCCTTGAATTGAGGCTCTGGGTTATCCATGCCGCTCAAGACGCGCTTCTCGCGCTCCAAAAGTTGAAGTCCGAGGTAGGCCGCACCCAAACTACCCGTGATACAGATTAGATCGTTAGGCTTAGCACCGCTACGATAGGCCACTCTATCGCGCTGCGCACGGCCAATAGTTGTAACACCGATGACCAACCCCGTCATCGAGGCGCGAGTATCGCCACCCACTAGGTCGATTGACAACTCGTCGCACGCCACACGCATACCCTCGTAGAGATCATCCAGAGCCTCGACAGGGAGTTTCGAGGATACGCCCAACGAAATCACGACCTGCGTAGGACGACCATTCATGGCCATAATATCGTTGGCTCCAACGACTATAGCCTTATACCCCAAATGTTTGAGCGGAAAATACGTGAGATCAAAATCAACTCCCTCGAAGAGTGAGTCGTTCGACACGAGCAACGCTTCGTTGTCGTCGGCAGCGATCACCGCAGCATCGTCGCCAACTCCAAATAGTGTCGACGGATTCGACCTACGCGCCCCTTGGGTCAACCGATCAATGAGACCAAATTGCCCCAACTCGGCAATCTCTGTTCGTTTTTTGTTATTCATAACAGAAAAAAATATTTGATTTAAGAGGACAAATTTACCTATTCTATATTAGAATCCCAAAAAAATAGTTACTTTTGCGTTGGAAAAACAATTTAACTCAAATAAAAAAAACATGTTGAATATTGTATTATTTGGAGCTCCTGGCTGCGGCAAGGGAACTCAGGCAGCAAGATTGAAGGAGAAATATGGTGTAAACCACGTGTCGACTGGTGATGTAATCCGTGGCGAGATCAAGGGCGGAACCGAGCTTGGTAAGTTGATGGAGAGCTACACGAGCACTGGCCGTTTGGCTCCTGACGGAGTTGTGATCTCGATGATCGAGAACTATTTGGAGGAGCACAAGGGCGAGAAGGGTAACATCTTCGACGGCTTCCCACGCACCACTGCGCAGGCTGAGGCATTTGATGAGATGCTTACGAAGATCGGTGACTCGGTAGATATCATGATCTACATGGATGTAGAGGAGGAGGAGCTTGTAAAGCGCATCTTGCTTCGTGGTAAGGAGTCGGGACGTGCCGATGACGCTTCGGAGGGGGTTATCCGCAACCGTATCTCGGTATACAACGAGCAGACTGCCGTGGTGGCAGATTACTATAGCAAGCAGGGCAAGTATGCTGCGGTAAATGGCCTGGGCACGATGGATGAGGTATTCGACCGTATCTGTGCTGCGATCGACGCTGTGATCTAGTAGGCGAAACAATCGTTACAAGTTAAATATCCGACCTAGAGCAAAACGCTCTGAGGTCGGATATTCTATTTAGAGACGTGAGGACAAAACCCCTACACTAATATAACTTTGAGGAGGAAGAGGGTGGCTAGTAGATACATCACGGGGGTGAGGTCGCGGAATTGGCCTGTGAATATGCGGATCGCAACATAGCTCAAAAAACCAAAGACAATGCCTTCGGAGATGCTATAGCTGAATGGTATAAAGACAATCGTGATGAATGCTGGCAGTGAATCCTTGTAGTCCGAGAAGTCGATCTCGCCAATCGACGAGACCATAAACAACCCCACAACAACCAACACCGCAGAGGTCGCAGCGACGGGTATCAGCGCAAAGATTGGGGTGAAGATCAACGCACAAAGAAAGAGCACCCCCGTAACCACAGCAGTCATACCTGTGCGTCCACCAGCCGCAACGCCCGATGTACTCTCGACATACGACGTAACAGAGCTAGTACCCAACATCGCACCAAAGGTGGTTGCCATTGCATCTGACAAGAATGCTCGCTTCGCCCCCTTAATATTCCCCTGCTCGTCGACCAACCCCGAGCGAGAGCATACCGCAAAGAGCGTCCCTGCCGTATCGAAAAGGTCGGCAAAGATGAGGATAAAGATTATCACAAACATATCGACGGAGAGCAGTTGGCTAAAGTCCATCTTAAATAGTATAGGTTCTATGGAGCTAGGCATCGCAACTGGCGAAAAGCCCTCGGGAATAGTCACCACGCCCATGAAGACCGCGACAATAGTGGTGATCAACATACCGATCATCAACGCCCCCTGCACCTCGTGCACCATCAAAACGCCAATTATAATTATAGCAACCAGCGTCAACATGACTGGTGCAGAGCATACATCGCCCAACTGCGAAAAGACCTCACCACGAACAATGATCCCCGAATTAACCAATCCGATAGTTGTCACAAAGAGACCGATTCCCACACCTATAGCGCGCTTCAAGACCAGCGGAATAGAGCCAATAATAAGGTTGCGGATATTGAACACCGAGAGCAAGATAAAGACCAAACCCTCAACAAAGACCGCAGCCAAAGCCATCTGCCACGAATAACCCATCTGCAAGACAATCGTATAGGCAAAGAAGGCGTTGATGCCCAACCCTGGAGCCAATGCAATAGGCAGATTGGCCACCAAACCCATAAGCACACACGCCACTGCCGACGAGAGGGCTGTAGCGGTAAAGACCGCCCCTTGATCCATACCTGTCGACGCGAGCATCGATGGGTTGACGACCAAAATATAGGCCATCGTCATAAAGGTCGTAAGACCTGCGACCACCTCGCGACGCGGAGTTGAGCCGCTGTGAGAGAGTCCAAAAATATTATCTAAAAACTTCATTCAATTAATCACTTAAAACTAACGACACACCACCTCGGCACCACTCTCCAACGGATCGTAGAGCTGAGTGACCAACTCGCCACCCTCGCGCTTAACTATCACCATCACTGGTGCCGAAGCACTAATGGTACCGCACCTCTTGGTCTTGACCTCACCAGCCTCCCAAAAGACCACCATCGCAAGATCGCGATCCAGAGACTCAACGGCTGTGACAGTCGAGGTATTTTGTATCACTCTAAAGCTATTTTTACTACGCCCCATCAAGAAATCATCACCATCGACCGATGGCTTAACGACATAGGCATAACTCTCACCATGAAAGATCTGAGCCGTAAAGACATCGCCACGCGAGATGGTCGAGGGGATGAACAGCGCCACATCATGCCAATCGCCACTCTGCTCACGCACCACAAAATCAATAGGTGATCGATCTAGAGACTCATACCCCACACCATCGCTAAATACTCGCTGAGCGCTATAACTCTCACCCTTGGCAAGTGGTTCGATACGTCGACCACCTGCGTTGTAGTAGGCCACATCTTGGTAGCGACACTGATTGAGCGTCGTCACAAATGGGTCACCACTCTGCGAGGCGATGCCATTGCCCAAACAGACTACCTCATCGTCGAAGAAGAACCAACTCTTGTTGGCCTCAACCCCATCGCGCAGATACTCCATAGCTGCCACGCCATACATGCCATCGCCCATGCACCCCACGAAGTCGCTACCATTGAGATAGCAATAGCTATTGGCCAATACCTTAAGCGGCTTATCATTCACCTCGACCGTCGTACCAGGCATATACTTGCCATCCCAATAGGCAAACATATTGTCGTACTCCGCACCCGTGCGATAGATCATCGTCGCTCCGTCGGCTAGGTGATAACCCTTGAGATTTTCGTTATTCATAATCTCGCCTCCGATAATTCGCTTACTAAACATCTTCACCGAAAACATAAATTCGTCGGCACGATGGATCGTATATTTACTGATCGGATAGGTGAAGTTACCCTTCAGATCGTTCTGATCGGGGGTGATATAGTTGCGCTTGACATAACCCTCGTAATCGGTATTGGCCGACGAACCCATGGCCAACATATTAAGGTTAGAGATCAACACCGATGCCGCCTTGCCCGTCTGAGAGTTATAGAATAGCTGACGGCCGCAGCTACTCACATCCATATGTCCACGCCATATTGTAACGTTGAGACCGCGCGTCATATAGTCACTCATGATCTGCTTCTGCTCAGCCGTAAAGTCATACGACGTGCCATCGAAGATTCGCATCCAATAGCTCATGCTTGCAGCAAAGGCCAACCCATAGTTTCCAAACTGCTGCATCGCGCCATGTTGATGGTAGCTATAGTCATATTGTATACCCTCCTCGCGCGAGAGGATCAACTCCGAACGTATGGCCGTAGTTGCTCGATCGACAACCGCAGCGTCGCCCAACAGCAGACCTTTAATCAAAATTATACCATTGCACCACACCTTGTTCTGCCCCGTCATCTCCCTCTCGGCAGGCTCCAGCACCTGCATACCCTTAGCCATCCTCTCCGACGACAAATCACCCTCCAACAGCAGCAAAACAGGGGCAAAAACCTTGGGGACACCAATTGCATTGTACCACCAGTTAGTGCAGGTAAAGCCATTGTCGCACCAGTAGTCGATCGCGCGGTTGATCGCCTCCAACACCTGCTTGTCGTTGCAATACGAGGAGTTGGGCGACTTGTATCCTCGCGCAAATTTCATAATATTCTTGATGTGAGCCTGCGCCTCCCACGCACTACGCGCAGGGCTAGTGTAGTAGATGCCATCCCACGAGCCATCGGCATGTTGCGTCGACAACAAGTTGGCGATATCCGAATCCTGCGGCATAGCGTGCGCCACCAACTCCATGAGGCATTGATCAGTATCGACACCATCGGGGAAGTACTTCACCGCCAACTCTGCAACGATCGCGTCATTGGGATTGTCCGACAACAACTGAGCAGTTATCGCACTCTTCATCGTCGAAAAGTCGTCGGCTCGCAACACCGAGATGCTGCATGCGATACTCAATATTAGAAATACAAATCTATTCATAACCACTACATTGGAATATATTTAACCTCGATTGAGCCACTCTTCAAAGGCTCCACAAAATCTACACCTATTCGATACGACTTACGACCACTGCGCAACTTTTCGACTGGCACCACCTCGTCACGGATCTCGATCTTACCACCCTTGGCCGAGACATCGACACGCACCTTGAAGTTACCCGTATTGAGGATAATCGTATTACCCTTGATCTCGTACTCAACATTGACCATGATCGCTGTACCAAATGCCACAGCCTCGCTCGCTGCAAAGGTATCGACCACCGTGATCTCGCCCTTGCCGCCCTTATCATTTACCACCTCACGCTCCAACCGCTTAAGCGGCTCGACTCCGTAGGACTCGATCAGATCCAATCGCGCCATATCTCGCCCATCCTCAAACTTCGTCTTGATGACCGATCCGCGAGCATCCAAACCCGACCGCTGCAACTCACCATTGATACGAGGCACGGGGTGTCCCCACGAACTACGTGCTGGATTAGAGGGCGAGAAGGCACCTGCCACATACGACGGAGCACCTATATCTCCTGCCACAATATCGTCGGACATGAGTATAAAGTAGCTTCCCACATCGTTGTGGTTATGGTTCTCGGCATTGTGCCCAGCCTTTATGGCCACCGACAGAGGATTCTTCTGATCGCCTCGCGAGATTACGATTCCACAATCATCAAAATAGGTCACCGACGATAGATCATTCGATGCTCGACGCTGAGTATAACGATCGGCATCACGCCAACCAATAACTGTAAATACCGACTCATCCGAGACAAAATAGGTCGGTTTGCGAGCGTCATAATACTTCGCCGCCAACAGATATCCGATGTTATCCGTCCCATCGGCCACCTGCGTCACACCATCCGAGAATGGAGCGTACCACTTGTTGTGTATCTCATACTCGGCAGGATAGTTGGCCACAGCCTCCATCTTCTTGGGGTTGTCAAACTTAAACAGATCGATCTTACCATCGGAGTAGTCATAGAGGATCTCGGCCAAGTAGAGATAGTGGCCAAAGCCATAGTTCCAATACCCCAACCCCTCGGAGCAGTAGCCATCCTCGCCAAATCCCGAGAGGTAGTACTTCATGCTATTAATTGCACATCCGATAGCCACCACTCGCTCCGCCTTCTGCTGCGACGTGGTCATAATCGTGAGCAGCGTGCCGCTCGTGCAGACCGAGTTCCAGTTGTTTGTCAACTTGATCCACGTATTGGTCTTGGGGTAGGTATCCAACCCCTTACAGCTATTGAGATATGAATCGGTGATCCTATATCGCAGGTTAGAGGCAATATCTGCACGCAACTGCGGCGACAACCGATCGGTCAACGTAATTTCGGTGAGCGCCAATACAAATCCAAATTTACGAGCGCCCAGATCTATCGAGACTCTCTTGCCCTCGAGAACCGTATTCTCCGCATCGTCATGATTGGGGTGCAACCACGACTTCATCTCCATAATTGCTCGACAAAAAATCTCGATCTGAGGCAAGAAACGCCCTTGATTCTCGATACACTCCGCAAGTAGGAAGTGCTCCAATTTATCCATCGTGCGGTAGTAACGCGGTTTGTAGATTCCACGATTACCCTCACGATTAGCTTGACGATAGATCTCGTCTGAGATCGGCACCTCAGGCTGCGACTCGATCATCGCCAACGCCTCGGCAAGATAGCTACGCCCATCGTCGCTTCGCGCTATGCCATCCCAATACTTACGATCATCGATCGAGGGAAAAGCCTGATATGTATGGTCGGGGATAATCCCCTCCAACATCTCGATCTGCGCCTGCGACGGATAGATCTCACCCTCGTTGGCCTCTTTCAGATAGTTCTTAATCGACAACCCTGCACCCATTGCAGGAGCCAACAACGACACTACAGAGAGTGCCAAAATTATTATATTTCTCCTCATACCAAATTTATTTACACAACACAAATCTAAACAAATTTATCTGAAAAATAGCCCATCAAGACGAAAAAATAACACCAGCTGCAAAAAAACGTAAATTAATTATTGCAACCCACAAAATGTTGAGTAACTTTACGGCTGTAGCTATTACTTTAAAACATTCATCGACCATGAGACATACCAAGATCGAACACTTCGAACGCGAACACATAGACGCACACCACAACTCGGCACTCAGTGTCACTGAGGGGGTGAGCGACCAACCAATCGTCAACCCTGGATATGTACGCAAACGTCGTCGTCGACTCACTACCGACGACTACGTGAATGGAATTTTAGCTGGTAATATCACAATTTTATCACAGGCAATCACGCTCATCGAGAGTGCCAATGCCGACCACTATGCCCAAGCGCAACAGATCATCGAGCGATGCCTACCCCACTCTGGCGGCTCGATCCGCGTGGGAATCACAGGTGTACCAGGTGCTGGCAAATCGTCGTTCATCGAGGCAATAGGCGGATTGGTGACACGTCTACGCTACAAGCTAGCAGTGTTGGCGATCGACCCTAGTTCGGAGCGTAGCGGAGGCTCGATCCTCGGTGACAAAACACGCATGGAGAGCATCTCAGCCAACAACAATGTCTTTATCCGCCCCTCGCCCTCGGCAGGGTCGTTGGGTGGTGTGGCACGCAAAACTCGCGAGACCATAATACTCTGCGAGGCGGCAGGCTTCGACGCTATATTTATCGAGACCGTGGGCGTAGGACAGTCGGAGACGGCCGTGCACTCGATGGTCGATATATTTACGATGTTGCAGATATCGGGCGCAGGCGACGAGCTACAGGGTATCAAGCGCGGCATCATGGAGATGTCGGATATGATGATTATCACCAAGGCCGATGGCGACAACGTGCTGCGCGCAAAGATGGCACGTTCGCAATATGCCAACGCATTGATGCTATTCCCCACCCCCGAATCGGGACTACGCCCCGAGGTATACACCTGTTCGTCAGTCGACAAAACAGGCTTAGAGGAGGTGTGGAAGGGGATCGAGGATTACATTGCGCACGTCAAGTCGAGCGGTCACTTCACCAAACGACGACAAGATCAACTTCACTACTGGATGCGCGAGACGATCCATGCGACGTTGTTGTCGGATTTCTACAACAACGCCTCGGTCTCGGCACACTTCTCAGCCTACGAAAACAATGTATTGGAGGAGCGCATTACGCCATTCATCGCAGCGCGCGAGCTGCTCGACAAATTCTTCGAGTCTAAGATCGAGGATCAGATCGATTAGATATTGGGAACTGCCCTGCGCGGGCGGCGGCGGCGTGCTCGCCGCGGAGCTAACTATCTTGCCGTTGAGCCAATTTGACCCTCGGCGGTGATGGTTTGGGCATCGATGGTGTAGCTGCCGCCCTGGGAGTTGTTGTAGAAGGTGACGGTTGCTCTGCCCTCGGCATCACTCTCGACATTCGGATTCCAATAGAGCGTGCGACGATGATCCCCTGAAGTTGGCGGTGCGACCACAGAATAATCAGGCGAGTAGAACTCGCGCTCAACCCTCTCGAAACCCTGCAACATGAACACTCGTTTGCGTTGATCTTTATTAGTCGTTCGCTTAGGGTACCCAGAAGAGACTATAACTGGCCTGCCATCCGAACCAACGGGGCGAGAACCAGCCTCGAACATACGGCCAAAATGCTCAACAACATAATCTGGACACCTATTCGAAAATGTTAATTGAGGCTCAAAACGCCAGTGCTCGATCGAAATGGTGGCATAATTATCATGACTTTTATATCTATTATATACCTCCATGCGTTTGTCGAACGAGGTGTGGATAATCGTAGAATCTATCACATAGTGATCTGATGGCGTTTCAAAATTATAGCTCATTCGCCCCTCATAACCAGAGTAAGCCCTTATGTGCTCGCCCGTCAATGGGGTTGTGACATAACCCTTAGCGGCATCCTCCGAAGTTCGCATATCTATCATCGTTGACAAGTAGCTAACCGTTCCATAGGGTAGCTTATGAAAGTACAACTGTTCATTTGTCGACGTAAAGGAGCTACTCGCCATACTAGAGTAGCTATGATCGAAATCAATCCTCTTGTGGATCTTGTCAACCACATAATAATCCATATATCGCTCGATAGATGTGTGGGTGCGATTGGTCAGTGACTCGAAAAACTCCCCCTTGAGGTATGAATTAATCGGGCTGAAATGGCCTCTATTATAGTGGAGCAATTTGATACGTGGCAGATCCGACACCTCTTTAACTGCAACCTGTCGACGAAAACTCGTCTCATCAAAATTATAAAGACGCTCATCTGGTCTATATTCACTATCGGTGATATGTATAATACGCATATCCCTCTTGTTACTCTTAATCAGGTTGTTGGGAATACCTATCGCAACAGCCATCTCATCCGTGAAATCCGAATAGTTGAACGAGAAACGATTGTTCGACCCATCGCCTACAAAGGGGCTATATTTTGACACATCGTATTTGTTTTTTGACACAGAGTGTATAAGAGTGAATGGGCTATCGCAAGGTACGATATTATCCGTTGGATACTCTTGGTATCGAACAAATCGTATGTTCCAATCAGTTTGTCGCTCAGGTGTACCTAGTGGTAAAGATTTCCACTCGTGTAGAAATACTCGCCCATATACCGACAACTTTTTTTCGTATGGGAATATGATCTCTTTTGGAGCATAGCCGCTCATCTCGTCCCACTTGTAGCGACTCCAACCGTAAACCATCATTACGAGGTCGAGATTGTGCGCGCGCTCCTCGTCCTCCGCCTTGAAGTAGTAGTCGGCATTAGGAATATAGCCGCGCAGCTCCGAGTCGAGAAGCAACGAGGCGTATATACTCTGCTGCGCTGCACCCTCGGCCGTTGCGTCGTCGTAGATGGCGAGCGAGAAGTCTGTCGCCACCCCATTGCCTTGGCTATCCGCAACCTTGAATGTTATATCTTGGCGCGCATGTAGTGCAGTATTGCCCTGTTTGGTTTGCGAAATAGATAGCTGTTGTTGCCTACCGTTCCTAACAAAGAATAGGCGCGAAGCCACCTCGCAACCTTGGTTGTTGTAGACTACGAGCTGATTTACCCCCTCTTGCAAATCACTATTATCTAGCGTAAAACGGTCACTCTCTCGCCCCTCCTTGACAAAAAGCATCTCGCCACGACTTATGACTGCAACACCAAATATATCTGACATATTCGAAGACACCGCCACCTCAACACCATCGTGACTTGTACTGAAATAGCTTTACAAAAAAATAGGATTAAAAACTACAAAAAAAGTAAAGATATAAAAAAACTAACGCAAGATATAAAAAATATCTATACCTTGCAAGAATAAGAATACCTTTATAATACTACCAGCCGAAATCTAGCTGCATAGGGGTCGTTGTATCGTATAGATTTATGACTCGTAAACCCTTTTTCGAGGCTTTGCTAATTGTCGATGTAGCCCCTCCGCCATTGCCGCAGTCGTAGGCTATCATCACGCTAGAGTTTGCCACTAAGAAGTCGTTGCGCAGATGGTACACAAATCTGTTATATGCTCCGCTCCACACCGTGTGGGTGTAGTCGGCCGCCTCCAATATCACCTCGTATCGCATGCTATCCTCGGCTCTGTACATATTCTGCTGCCCTTCGAATGGCACTATCGCAATTAGTCTAATATCGCAATGTTTTTGGCGTAGCTCCAACACAACCTCGGCCGCCAACATATCCCACCCAATGGCCATGCCCGTGAGAAACGTCTTGTACCCTTGGGCATATCGCTGTTCGAGCATCTCGAATAGCTCGGTGCGCAGTCGATCGCACAGCTTTGAACCCGAGACTCCGTCGGGCGATGTGAGGTCTCGATTGCCCGTGAAGGCGATGGTATATGCTCTGTTGATCTCCACAGCCATTGTCGTTTTATCGACTCTCTTTTCGAGAGGGTAGTTGTAGTACGATCACCGAGGTGGAGATGATCACGATGCCCACCACAGCACTCCACGTGGGGTACTCGTTGGGCAGCAGTAGCCAACTCAGCACAACACCCACTACGGGGATGATAAACTTCAATATATTTAGCTCCGACACCTTCACCCCAGGGCGTTGTAGTAGATGGTACCAGATCGAGAATCCTGCCGCTGGGATGATCGCCAACCACAATAGCGCCAAGTAGAAGTCAACGGGTAGCGCATGGCGCAACACCTCTGTCGGCTCGATAAACAACGATACCACAAACAACAACACACCGCCCGTGAAGTTGGCCACCAACGTAAGCAACACAGGGGCGATCGGCACGCTGCGTTTGATGACCATGATGTTGGTGTATGATCCGACAAGATTACTTATTAGTAGTAGCGCTAGCCCTTTGTAAAAGAGTGGATTACTCTCGGATAGTGCATTGCCGTTGAGGCTGATCGACACCACGCCACACACGCCCAATGCGATTGCAAATGTTTTTCGCGCATTGAGCTTATCGTTGGGTAGTGTCAAGTGAGCCATCACGGCCGTGAATAGTGGGCCTGCGCCAATCACGATAGCCGATAGGTCGCTTGGCACGAGGTTTAGTCCAGCGTAGAACAACCCATATTGCAGAAATGTCTGGACAAATCCAAAGAGCAACATAAATCGCCAATTGGTCATCTGTGCTCGCCAATCAATTCGCATGATCGCCACTAATGGAATTAACAATACTCCAGCCAACATAAATCTAAATCCCGACAACATCATCGGTGGCATAAACTCAAATGCGATCTTCGCCCCTGCAAATGCCGAACCCCAAAGGGTAGTGGCGATAATGGCTAGTGTGTAGTAGCTCCAATTTTTGCTATTCTTCTGCATGATGTGTGGTTTCTCTGTGCGAAATGTGATAATTTTGTGCAAAGGTATGATATTTTACCTACCTTTGTGCAGTGAATTTAAAAAAATAATAGATGGAGAGGTGCGAATTTTTAGCTTCGTTTCACCACTGCCCCAAGTGCGGAGGTGAGTTTGTCGACAATAACGTGAAGTCGAAACGCTGCGCAGCGTGTGGTTTTGTCTACTATTTCAACCCTTCGGCTGCCACCGTAGCGATCATTCGCAACGACGAGGGGGCTATTTTGGTTACCACCCGTGCCCATGCTCCTGCGGCGGGGAGCTTCGATCTGCCTGGTGGTTTTGTCGATAGCTTCGAGAGTGCCGAGGAGTCGATCTGCCGCGAGGTGGGCGAGGAGTGTAACTTGGAGGTTTTCGATACGCGTTATCTCTTTTCGCTTCCCAACCTATATCGATATAGCGATTTCGATGTTCATACGCTCGATATGTTTTTTGAGTGTCGGGTCTCGGGTCTGGATTGTTTGAGGGCGGCCGACGATGTTGCCGCGTTGCAGTTTATATCCCCTGCCGATATTGACTTGTCGCTCTTCGGTTTGGTCTCGGTGCGCGAGGGGTTGGGGCGCTATCTAAAGAGTTTGTAATTTGATTTTAATATTAAGAGTATGAGAGATATAGAGTTTCAAATCGATGGAGATTACATCGAACTTATAAAGTTGCTCAAGGTCACACACCTAACGGTGAGCGGTGCCGAGGCGAAACATATGGTCGAGAGTGGCGTGGTGCTACGCAACGGTGAGGCGGAGAGCCGCAAGCGCGCCAAAATCACCTCAGGTGAGACCATCCAAATTGAGGGCGTGGCGACTATTCGAACCACATAAAGCAAATCCGACTAACGTTTCATCGTTAGTCGGACTCTACATCCAGTGGAGATGGCGGAAAAATAACATCCATCGTATATCGCTGCATATCAAGGGGTTTCAAAATACAATTTTAGACTCGCCCCGAATTTGTCCCGTGTTGCATTAGTGCGTTTTTCGCTACTATTCACAGTTGCAAATATAGGGTTTATTTATTGATTTGCAAGAATCTTTTGGTGCAAATATGCAATAAATATATCTGCTATTCAAAGGTAACTGTGACCTCCGACTTAAAATCTGATATGCGGATTATATCTTGCAATGAATATGGGCTATGATCATAGAGGGCGTGCATTGGATAGTAGACCTCGAAAGCATCCTCTTCTGAGATTTCGCCATTTTTGAATGTGAAGTCAAATAGGTTATCCCACATCCTTGTATCCTCATCATAGAAACACATATAATCGGTACGTTCCTCTACAGTGGTTCTATCGCAGCTCATTGAGATCTCTAATAGATATTTATAGGACATACCACCAAACACCTCGTCGTTAAGAATCTCAGCCATAGCTTCGTAATTAGAGTTTTCATCGCCATCAAATTTCATTAAGTCATACGATGGACATAGTTCTGCTTTAACAGTAAACTCATTATAATTTGGCAGAGCGTTAGTTTTGAGTTTCTCGAATAGTTCCTCCACCTCAGCGCAGACTCTTAACGTATGCTTTGTTATAAGTCTATTGACTCGCTTTAGCTCCGTGAGTTCTTGTGCTGTTATTGGCTGGTATTTGTTTATACGATACTTACGCTTGGATAGATAATCATATAGATCAGGTCTGTATCTGCGACTATTCCCATTCCATAGTTTGATAATAGTCTGTTCTAACTCTGCTAATGACATATATTC
>JBCQUH010000047.1:0-14551 GCA_047174185.1 Rikenellaceae bacterium
GCTATTATGCTTAGTCTCGTTGTGAATAGCAATACCTCCATCTCTCTTCATTATACTTCGCCTCTGCCGTTGTGAATGGTATAGGCGGGGTAAAAAATAATTTATCCTGACTTTCTATAAAAGAGAGCAAACAACAATTATAACACACTAAAAAACACACAATTACAAAAAAAATCGAGAGGCTATTGCGAAACAATAACCCCTCGTTTTTGACCAATTGCTAAACATATTACATCAAAAAACACTACTTTTAGAGAACAAATGATTAGCTATATACCTATATAATATTATATATTAATCATCAAGCAGATATTACATTTTTAACAAAAGGTACAACATTTACTTGCATTTGTGACCTAAAAGCATTACATTTGTCGCATATATCTTGCTCTCTTTTATAGAGAACGCTGATATATCACATGCAATTACCTGTGTTATTGACAGTTACACCATTACAATAGAGATAAAATATATACTATATGAAGAGAATAAAAATAATAGGAGTTTTGGCACTGCTGTGTTGGAATATCTCTGCTCACGCTCAGGAGAACAAGGCGTGGGTCGATGTATTCTTTCCGCAGGGCGAACATACCATCGACACCGCCTATGCGATCAATGGTTTCATGCTCGATCGTCTGGAGGATCAGTTGACAACTCTTACGGCCGATAGCACAAAGACGATTAACAGAATCACCATCTCGAGTTATACATCGCCCGAGGGAGGTATGTCGTTGAACAACAAACTGGCAGAGGATCGTGCGCAATCCCTCTACGACTACGTGAAGGGGTTGGAGATCGAGGAGATAGAGTCGCTGATCGAGGTCAATAGCCACGGTATCGCGTGGGATCACCTCCGTTGGTTGGTCTCACTCTCGGAGATATCTAGCAAAGAGGAGGTTCTGCGAATTATCGATGAGGTTCCCGAGGAGACATGGGAGCAGAGCGACGCAAGTGAGTGGTTGACACTGACCGATAGCCGTAACAAACACCTGATGGATCTGGAGTATGGTCGCCCATACCAATTCATGATGGATAGCATCTACCCTGCATTGCGTAAGAGTAGCCTTATTACGATCTACTACCAAGATGTCGAGGAGGCTGAGCAAGAGCCAGAACCAGTGGTCGAGGAGCCAGCCGAGGAGCCAACGCGAGCCGAGGAGGCACCAGCCGAGGGCGAGGAGGAGATCAAAGCGTTGTTTGCTGTCAAGACCAATCTTTTGTACGACATCGCGACGGTTCTGAATGTAGAATTAGAGGTACCAATTGGTCAACGTTGGAGTATTGCAGGCGAGTGGGTCTTCCCATGGTGGACATCGTGCGGCAGCAAGAGCAATAGTTGGCAGTCGGGCGAGAGCAGCCACCGCAATACGTTGCAGCTGTTGAACGGAAACATCGAGGGTAAATATTGGTTTGGCGACCGCACCGACCGTCTACAGCTCACAGGTTGGCACTTGGGATTGTACGTCGGAGGAGGACTCTACGACTTGGAGCGCAATGCCGAGGGTTATCAGGGTGATTTCTTCTTGGCGGCAGGATTGAGCGGCGGATATGCCCACACGATCTTGAACAGATGTGTTCGCGACGGCAAGTTAAGGTTGGAGTACTCATTGGCCATCGGTTATCTCGAGACCAACTACGACAAGTACAACGAGCATTGGGGCATCGACAACACATGGCACACGATCCGTCAGGAGAGTGGAAAGTACTCATGGTTTGGCCCAACGCGCGCAAGGGTGTCACTCGTATGGATGTTTAACCGCAAAGTTAATAAGGAGGAGTAAACGATGAGACAGATGATAAAAAATATCTCTTTATTGCTACTTGCCGCGGCGACGATTGTATCGTGCCACCGCAAGCCGATCTACGACACATGTATCTGCGAGAATACGTTGGCCATTCCGATCTCTATTGATTGGACGACGAGCGGCATCGATCTACAGAACGTCACTGTACTGTTCTACGACGCGGCCGATAGCACACTGCAGTATGAGCACAAATATGAGCACAACGACAACGATATTCAGTCGTATGTCTACTTGCCCGAGGGCAGCTACACAGCGGTTGTTTTCAACGAGTTGCGCGACCAGATCGACTACGTGTCGTGTGTGGGCTATGACAATTTGTCGACCCTAAAGTTCGAGAGCAACGGTGACACACCGCTGCGTTCACGCTCTTCGACACGCAGCTATGTCAAGGAGTCGGGTGATTTGGCAGTCAAGGTCATCGAGGGCATCGAGATCACCGAGGCGATGATCATCGAGGCGGCAGGCGCAAGCACCGACGAGGATGGCACCAAGGCACTATCGGCCGAGACGCGCGCTACGGTTGACGCACTGACGGGTGTTATGCCATTGAAGAAGAACACGTTGGTCTGCATCACGGCCTATATAGATAATATATGGTATGCACTCATGTCGTTGGTTGACTTGGTCAACATGGCGGATGGATACTATGTCGATGGGGATCAGAACAGTAGTACGACCTCTACCCTACAGTTCACGATGAACAACCGCACCTACAACGAGGATTCGGAGCTAGATGGCTACATCACAGATACGATCACGACCTTTGGAACGTTGACGGATCGTCTCTCGACTTCGGGACACGACTCTTCGACTCCGATCACGTTGGACATTCTATTCCAAATGGTTGACAACGAGACGACACAGAGCATTGTGATCGACAATTTGGCCGACTACACATTTACGCAAGAGGAGCAGAGCGACGGTTCGGTGTTGATCGAGATTGTTGTAGAGGGTTCTTTGGAGCCTGTGACCCCTGCGGATTCAGATGGTGACTCAGGCTTCGGAAGTACGGTCAAGGATTGGGAGGACGTGGTGAGTGTGCCGCTCTCTTAGGATAGTTGTGAGTTGTGAGTTATGAGTTATGAGTTATTGAGTTGTAAGTTGTTGAGTTATAAGTAACGAGCGTCCCCGAGTGACGAGCGACAAGACACCCCGAGTGACGAGCGACAAGACACCCCGAGTGACGAGCAACAAGACACCCCGAGCGTCATTGCGGACTTGATCCGCAATCCCTCCGACGAGGGGGAGGGGGCAGGGGAGTTATGAGTTATAAGTTATAAGTGATAAGTGATTAAATAGAGAGAGATACGATTTACAAACATTTTTACAAGAACAAACAATTTTCAAAAAAACTAATTAAAAACTAATTAAAAAAAAACAAAAAAGATGAAAAGATTACTCCTTTCAGCAGCAGTACTTGCAGTAGCTGCAAGCTGCTCAACAAACGAGGTGACCGACGTTGCACCAGCAGCTCAGAGCACCGCAATCGGGTTCTCAACCCTTAACAACCGCGTAACGAAGTCGGCTAATGACGATGCAGCAGATTACATGGTGTATGCATTGGTTAATGGTACTTCTGATGCTTGGTATATCGCAGGCGAGACAGTTGACGATGAAAATAGTCTCACAAGCGGAAAAGTATACTACTGGCCATCAGCAGGTTCTTTGGATTTCTACGCTTATGCTCCAGCAGAGAGTGATAATCTAATTCCTAACGTAACTGCGGCATCATCAATTGAGCTTACTTACACAGTACCATCGACAGCAAACGAGGATTTCACTATTGCAACTCCTGTTACTGCGGCTACTTACAATAGCACAGTAGATGGAGAGGTAGACTTCACATTCTCTCACGTACTTACAAAGATTACTATCAACATTCAGCTTAGCGATAAGCTTTTCGAGGATGGTTACACTTTTGATTTGACAAGTGCAACTTTCAATGCTGCTAATGAGGGTCTTGTTATTGATCCTATGGCCGATAATAGTGCTACGTTGACCGTTAGTACCGAGACCGCAGGAACAACACCTTACGCTTATGAACTTAAGGCAACAAAAGCAGACGATACTGTAGAGGGAGCACAGGAGTTGTTGATCGCACCAAACGTAGGTACAGAGACTGAGGCTTGCTCAATCGACCTTTCAGGGCTTATCGTTTACAACGAGAATGGTGTTGCAGCATACACTGCTGCTGCTGCTGTTCAGTACTCATTTGAGACAACTCAGGCATTTGCTGCTGGTTCTTCATATGCAATCACTATCACAGTAGATCTTGATGATGTGGAGATTGGTCTTAAAGTTATCACATTCACTGCTGATATTGAGACAAACGATTGGAGTGATACCAACGTAGGTCTTTCTGATACAGATATGTAATCATTCAATTAATCTCACAAGAGGTTAATAGCTTAGGCCATAGGGGTTTGATCGCCCCTGTGGTCACAAATCGAGTTATGAGACTCACCGCGAGTTATGAGACACCCCGAGTGACGAGCAACAAGACACCCCGAGTGACGAGCGACAAGACACCCCGAGTGACGAGCGACAAGACACCCCGAGCGTCATTGCGGACTTGATCCGCAATCCCTCCGACGAGGGGGAGACGGGGGGAGTGATGAGTGATGGTATACTCGGATTAGGGATTGCGGATCGAGTCCGCAATGACGGAGGTGGAGACAAAGAGAAAAGAGACAAAGAGAAAAGAGACAAAGAGACAAAGAGAAAAGAGAAAAACGATAATAAGAGAAAAAAGATAATAGATAAGAAAAACAATATATTTATGGGTAGAGCTAATATATTTCAGACGTTACTCCTCGCAGCGGTGTTGTGCGGATGTAGCAACCACGACTTGGACGAGGTATACACGGACGAGGGTAACAACTCGGGCGTGATCTCGTTTAGCACATCGGCCGATTGGACGCGCGGAACCGAGATCTTCGATAACTCGGGGATCGGATCGCTTGAGGTATACTCATACTTCAGCAACGAAAATTACGCGAGTTGGACATCAACCACCGTAAGTCAATACTTCACGGCCGACATCTTCACGCCATTCACCCTCTCGGTGGACGACGAGGGCAATGGAACATACACAGGCACACAGTATTGGCCATCGAGCGGCATGTTGTCGTTCGTAGCATTCGCGCCAAACTCTACGAGCGGCCGCAACACGCTTAGCTGCGCAGCCGACACGGAGGGTGACGAGGCAACAGGTTTGCCAAAATTCACCTACACCATGTTGGAGCAGGCGACCGATAACGACGACTTGGTATTCGACGCTCTCTACGACCTAATGAACGACTCGAACGGCTCGGAGGTGGCATTCGACCTAGAGCATATACTCACAAAGTTGACGTTGGAGGCGGCAACCACGGGTACGGTCATAGACGACGATAAGTTGGGGTATCGTTATCCAGAGACAACTACGGGGGGGGTATCAACATATATTGAAGTATTCTCAGACGAATACTATTTTGTCAACGGTATATCTTTCTCGGGGCTTTCCAACAACGCAACGCTCGACTTCGACTTCGAAACTGGAGCAGTCAGTTGGACAATCGACGGAGAGACAACAACCGAGGTGATAGCCACACATAGCAACACCCTATTGCCGATATACAACGTCTCTGCTCTGCTAGATACGACCATCAATAGCAGTGCGATATTGAAAGATGTAGATACAGATGGATTCATGTCGGTGATGAATATCGACGACGAGAGTAGCGAAGCGGCGGCGATATTTATGCTTCCACAGCTATTGGGCGACTGCACCTATTTCAGCGGAACCGCTCCAACAGCCAAGGTGCGTATCCGCAGATTGTTCTATCAGAAGGATGATCTGGAACAAGATATTGACGGAAATGTTATAATCTATTACAGTTATTTTAATACTGATAATATGGAGGATGTATACGACTGTATATACGACTCTTCTTCTCCTGGCAACTTGCTGCAAGATCTAAAATATTACTTCAAACCCAAAGCGGATGCCTACCCAAGTGGTGAGGTTCTCTACTCGACGGAGGCTATCCAGATCCCATCGGCATTTGATTCTAACGGCTGGGAAGTGGGAGAGTGGAACAACCTACAGTTCACATTCGACATCAGCAAGTTGTCGGAGTATGACACCCCTCTAACCCTATTCTCGCAGATCTACGCATGGACAGAGACCACGGTTGATGCCGAGGTGCACGCCAACACATATATCTACACCAGCTCGGGCGACATCGAGCTAACATTCGCAGATGAAACAGCCGATATGTATGTATATACAAACTATGACTATGATTTGCGTCGCCACAAGCGAAACATCGAGCTTGATGGCTCTGCAACCGAGGCGGCAGGTTTCACGTTCTATGATTTTGAAGATAATTGTGCCGAACCAGTGCTACTATGGACGGTGGATGGTGTGCCGAATACGGTGCTTTATTATGTGTATGACTCTAGCAATAATCTATACCTAAGTACTGAAAACGCGAGCTACGAGGAGGCCGAGGAGCATGGTGCTACTCTCTACCCAATCACCCAGACGAATGGCATTGCCGACCTATCTGATTACGAGACTACAACGTATGAAGATCTAGATGGTGATGGAGACAATGAGACATTGAATTGGATAAGCTTTAGGATCTACTACCCCACAGACGAAGATAAATACTTCGACTACAAGGCTGCGAAGTTGACGCGCGATGATTTGGGGTTGTATACCAACTCGACCATTAACGGTGACTCGTCATATGGAGTAAACAAGAATGGCGCGGATGCGGTCTATATCCTACGTCTTGATGTAAATAATGACCACTTGATGAATGAGACTGGAACAGACGCTGCGGAAGGTGACTACGGTTACTTCTCAGGAAAGATCGGTGCCGAGCTGCTGTCGAATGGAGGAGGTGTCGCGACCTATAAATTTAGTGTTTTACTCAAAAAAGCGCTTAACTAACCTTACTGAATAGAGATTATGAGAAAGTTTAGATATATACTACTACTAGTTGTAGCCTCAGCGGTTTGGGGCTGCCAAAAGTTCAACGACGGGGATACAACCGCGTCGACGGAGTCGTTGACCGTCTCAAACAGCATCGTCGAGGTGTTGGCCGATGGTCGTTATCAGGTGACAGCCCAGCTAGAGGGTGTGAGCATGACATCGGTTACCACGCGTGCTTCGGCCTCGGAGGATGTGATCCGCGATGGTTGGTGTTTGGTCTTTGGTGAGGATCAGGATAACTTCTACCACGGCACAAGCGAGACCACCACAACCGATGCCGCGTTGAGCGCAAAAGGCTTAACAACAGGCCAAGGCACAGGCGAATACTCCGACAACTCGCCACTGATCGAGATCGAGCGCGTGACCATCAATGCCAACGGAACATTCGTCATGGTCTTTGACGAATTCCCCCACACGGCATTTATGCGTATCGTAGTAAATATGACCGATCGCGAGGACGAGAACCTCGAGGATAATATCACATCGTGGCGCATGGCGTGTACATCGGATGGCGTGCTATCCGATGATTTCGCGGCAGCTCCTCCGACGTTTGATGAGGTCTCAACGAATGGTATCGCAACCTTCGGACATTATCGCCACCAGTCGGTCGGTCTGGATGGAATATATCAGATGACATACTCTACGGATTCTGAGATTGTGGAGTGTATCAGTGGCGGTTTCGAGAGTTATAATATTGTATACAATACCGACGGAACGATTGCTAGCGCGAATGGAACGGGAATTTTTGGATTCAAAGATGCCGTTGACTACACCGACTATGGCAACCCGATCGTCACTAGCGTAGTGGATTGGAGTGTGCAGTATACAACTTCGGGTGGTAAAGTTGGTACAAGTACCGTAACAGGGCTAGAGGAGACCTACAACCAGACGCAGCCCAACCCTGCAGCACCCTTGACAACTGGTTTCCCGATGTCATCCTACGGAATTATGATGGATGATGGTATCACCGAGACGAGTTTGAATGAGGCGTTTGGTTCGATTGTATATATGATCCGCGCATGTTCGAAGGTGGCTGTTAATGTTGTTGATTCCGACTTCGAAATGAAGGAGGTCTATCTGATCGATGCCGCTCAGGAGGCGCGTATCCGTAGTACGGTGATCTCGGGTGCGGTGACTGACGATAATGACAACACGACGGTTGCGAGCACCACGCTCTTTAGTATCCCAGTTGATTTGGGTGGTACGATCACCTATCAAGGGTTGTCGACTAGCGGCACAACGTCGGATCCAATCTACTTCTACCCCAACTCTGGAGGTGGTTATATCTACAACGATGGTTCTGTATATCAGGACGTAAACCCACAGTATGTCATCATCAAGGGACGCGCTGCAGGTTACGACACCGACGGATACTACAAGGTGGCACTCAAGGCGCAATATCCGCTGTCGGATCTCTCGACTGAGTCGAATATGGACGACGCTACGATGTGGAGTTCGCTCACCTACGATATCCTGCGCAACACATCGTTTACGATCAATTTGAACCTGATCGACAAACCAGGTTACAAGACATTGGCGGATGCCGAGAACCCCGAGGCACCAGCCAACAACATCAGCTACTCGATCGACATCGAGACCTCAGATAACCAGTACGAGGTGTTGGTGAGTAAGGGAACCTACTATGCGGAGTTGGAGAGTTCGCGCGTCTATGTCAAGGGATATATGGAGGAGGGAATCGAGGGTTGCTACGTCGACTTCACGTTGACCACCTCGGCAGGTAACACCACCCCATCGATCTATATCCAGTCGAGCGACTTCGAGGGAGATGACGACGACGACGATAATGTCACAATCGAGAGAGCGGAGGTATTGACACAGTATAGCACCGACGGCACATGGACGGAGTGGACAGAGGATGATTGGGAGAGTGCCGATGATTATGACCTAGTGACGAACACTACGGATGATGGTCTGAGCGGCATGTTGGTGAACATCCCTCGCTCGGAGGCTCAAGAAGATTCAGCGAATGAGACCAAGCGCAAGGTGCGTGTATACTTCTCGGCCAAGGGTTCGGGACGTGTCTGCCTGCGTATTGGCGACATCTTGAAGTTTATCCCTGTGCTCTACGACTCTGCGCCAGTGAGCATGTATGGTACCGCGGGGCAGGATGGCTCAGGCACAGGAGTTGTGGTTAGCGACGAGTCGATCGGCCGCTCGTGGAGCGACTTCTCGTACTCGGCAATCGTGCAGCAGTCGATCGGAGAGTATGGCGACGACTATTCAGCAGTTGATGATCTCGTGGATTATAATAACAATGCATTTGGATTGCAATCCGACGGAACGATCATCTACTCAAACGAGGGACAATACGACATCAAACCCGAGCTACGTGCGCGCATCTACCCAAGCGACGCAGGCGACGGCATCGCCGTCCTCTACCTCCGTCAGGCTAGTGATTTTGCCCTCCAAAATGGTGATAATATTATCGACGATGACTTCTCTACGGAGTATACTAACATTATTGAGTACACTGCCCAATCAAAAGTTTACAATAATGATACTCAAGATTTGTTTTCGACTAAAACAAATAGTGATGGCACTCAGTATGTGGAGTTTACAACAATTAGTAGTGGTGTAACTGCATTGTCGGTAGATGCCTTGACAATTACAACAGACAATGTGGATACTACAGTAGACAACAATGACAATGCTGTTGAACAAACCAATTATTGGAATGAGGTGAATGACGGTACGACACTTCAACTCTCAGCAACGGCAATTGCATTTGATTTCAATACGACATATACGGAGTTTAGTTCTGACTTTATTCAGTACGACAATAAAGCCACAACAACAATTACATTGACTAATAGCGCTGGTGACACCAAAAATTATACCGTTTATCAGGTTCAGCATCCACCTGTTTATTTGGTGACAAATAATTATGGTACTACTAAAACTTATGCGATGTGTTATTGGAGTAATATATTTAGTACTAGATCTATAACAGAAGATGGTTGTGTTATATATGCTGTAAATATCTATAATTATAGTGATTCTGCTAACTCAGGCTACACATACTCGACTTCATTAGTTACCTCAGGTAGTGATTCTGATGAGATGGATATACACCTTTATCCTACATTCTTTGGAAGTAGTTTTGTTAATAGTTATAACTATTCTTCTGGTGATGTTAGTACAGCGGCTATAACTTCTGGTAAAAATAATAATGGGAGTACAGTTTCTTATTTGGCTGGAGAAGTTAATGAGTTTAATACGCAGGGAGGTAATGTTAATGCTGATGTAGCGATAGGTGTAATTAGAAATTATGATGATGTTGATAACGTGAGCTGGTCTTATAATGCATATTCTGCTACAGGAAATCTAACAGTTGCCATCACAGACAAATACGGTGATACATATACAACAACTAAAACATTTAGCGGTATCTAGTATCACATAACTACCTAAATATTCGAGGCGAGTGGAAATTTCCACTCGCCTCGTTGTTGTACCCTACCCATAGGCCGCCATTGCGCCCTCCCCCATAGGCCGTCATTGCGGACAATAACGGACAAAAACAAGTCCGCAATGATCACACACGGCAACTACCTCGAGACAGATACTTAATTATCTTGATTGATAAGGTTCACAACCACCTTGACCATGGTCTCCATCTCCTCTGTTCTGCTCTCGGCAATCATCAGCGTGAGGGCGACAAGGGCGTTATTGCCTATGCGTTTCGAGCCATCTTCATTATAAAGTATGCCGTTGCGCTCCATAAACCACAGGAAAAGATAGGCCGCAATGCGTTTGTTGCCATCGCTAAAAGAGTGGTTCTTCGTCACTAAATACAACAAAATAGCCGCCTTCTCCTCTACACTTGGATATAGATCCTCGCCACCAAAGGTTTGATAAACAGCACCTATAGAGCCTTTAAACGAACCATCCTTCTCGTTGCCAAAGAGAGCACTACCACCAAACTTATCTCGTAACTCCTCGATGGCCAACATCGCATTTTCGTATGTGGCTCGGAATAGCTCTCGGTTTGTGGTATTCGTTAGCTCCAACCGCTGATAGTCGTAGCGGTCGAGGGTGTCGAGGGCGTAGGTGTAGTCCGCCACAACCTGCAGCATGCCTGTTGCTTCGCACTGCTCCAACTCGCGCTTGTCGAGGATGTTGGATAGAATCTTGATCGTGTTCTTTAGCTCTTCGAACTGTCGCAGCTTGATGTTATCCTTGATTGAGTAGCCATTCAAGAGATACTCCTTAAGGACTCTGTTTGCCCAGATGCGGAATTGAGTTGCGTTCTTGGAGTTGACTCTGTAGCCTACGGATAGGATTGCATCGAGGTTGTAAAAAATAGATTCACTGC
Source organism: Rikenellaceae bacterium (assembly GCA_047174185.1). Classification (GTDB taxonomy): domain Bacteria; phylum Bacteroidota; class Bacteroidia; order Bacteroidales; family Rikenellaceae; genus Alistipes. Next base: position 11,126 of record JBCQUH010000047.1, read on the forward strand.
GCTGCGTTTTCCCCTCTCCATAACCATGTCTAGTGGTATGTTCCATTTTGGAACATACCAAATTTTCCTCCAACTCACCCTCGTTAAATATATTTTTAAGGTGCTTGGTAATGGCAGGTCGCTTAACTCCGAAAAGCTCCGCTATCTGCCTCTGTGTGAGCCAGATAGTTTCGTTTTCGAACTTGACATCTATCGCAGCAGTACCATCTGCCGCCTGATATATAACAATATTATTCTCCATAGTGGGTACTTTATCCTCAGAGGCTATCGCTTGAAGGTGTATTGCTGGCAGATCGCCTGCTGCTCCGCTTGGCTCAGAGAGTTGTAGTAGAGCCGCCATCCTGGGCAAAAGTTGATGTGCCAACGCCAAAAACGGCCGACAAACGATCTAGGGTTCTTGTCGTAAGCTGCGCGGAGCTTACATTTTTCACACGGTTTTTCCATAATCCTACAAATTAAATTCCCCACAATGTACAAAAAAACTGACGAAAAAAGATAAAACTCACCACATATTTTATACCCACTCCTCCTTGACGACGCGCCCCTCGGTGCTGATGACCACCACCTTGATGGGCACTTTGCGCGCCGCCGCCTCGGCTGCTCGCTTGGCGATTTGGAGCAGTCCGCCACAACAGGGCACCGACATTATAGCCACGGTGAGGGTGTTGATCCCAGCTGAGTCGATCATGGCCACAAGTTTTGAGATGTAGCTCTCTTTGTTGCTGTCGAGCTTGGGGCAGGCGATCACCAATTTGCGCCCCCTCAAAAGCGAGTTGTGGAAATCACCATAGGCAAAGGCTGTGCAGTCGGCCGCCAACAGTAGCTCGGCAGAGACGAAGTGACCAGCCGCAGGGTTTGCCAAATGCAGCTGCACGGGGAAGTGCGTGAGTTGCGACTCTACGCCATCGCAATGTGCGGCCGCAGGAGCCACCGAGAAGCTGCGCGAGGCTGCGCTCGGGCATCCGCCACCTAGGTTAAAGGTTGGTTTGGGGGCTGGGTTGGAGGCTGGTTTGGAGGCTATTGCGCTCAGGTCGACCTCTATGTTGTGCTGTTTGAGATACTCCATGCCCTGACGTAGATAGCCCATCTCATTGTGATCCTTGAGGTGGCGGAGGTGCGCCAAGATCGTCTGCGAGCCTTTGGCTGCAATACGCTCCATGACCGCTACCTCGTCGTATGGCTCGGCCTCGCGGCTCTCGATCGAGATCGCACCCACAGGGCAATCGCCAATGCATGCGCCCAATCCGTCGCAATACAACTCGCTGATAATCCGCGCCTTGCCATCAATCATCTGCAAAGCCCCCTCGTGGCACCCTGCCACGCAGACTCCGCAACCGTTGCATAGTGTCTCGTCAATCTTTATTATATCTCGTTTACCCATCTTCTATATATTGTTTATGTGGCCGCCTATGTGACCACAAATGTGGCGCAAAGATACAACATTGATAGCAAATTAAGTGCAAGATCCGTCACGCCACCAATAATATTTTGCATCTAGCAGACAAAATTCATCAAAAAAATATCTCATTTTATGAAAAAATCATTTTTTTATATAACTTAGCTCTCTAATAATTCGACAAACCTAAATATTTTTATACGATGAAAAAAAAATTTCTAATCCTATTATAATCGGGCAAATGAAAAATCCCTATTCCACTAATTGAAAAGTACATTTTTTGAGCTTTTTGTCTGTTTTACATTGTTATTTAAACCACTCTGCAAATCTAATATTGAAGGCGTTTTTAGCATCTTTATTCATTATAGTGAAGTTCTTAACAATGAATATTCGACCTTGTTTATTCCACTCTGAAGGTGTTTTAATAGCTCTAAAATCAATCGGCTCAACTATGATGCCTTGATAGTCTTCGAGTAACTCTCTTATCGTTCTTGCGAGGTCTCTTATTTCGTCAGTAGCTTGCGACCACGAGGTCGCATTGATTGGAAATCGCTCTAAATATTTTTCAAGTTTTGTGTTCATAATCTACAATTTAAAGGTTAGTTCTATGCCACTCTCGTAGTTGATTTTAGCTCCTCGACTCCATACTCTTTTAGGTCTCCGTGCCAATCCTCAGTCTCCTTGTAGACCTCGTTAATCCACTCCTCAAAGGGCATCGGTTCTCCGTTAGGAGTTGTTGTCGTTACTGCATTGTTGCCATTGAAAAGCGTTGTAAATACCATTTTGAGATAAGACAGGTTGATGATTTTGTTATTCATATTTGCTTTATAATTAGTTGTTTAACTTCCTTTACCGTATGACAAATATAACACAATCATTCCAGACACGCCAGTCAATTAGCATCTTTCCGCACTGTTAAATACGCTTATTTACAGCTGTTTAGCTCAACCTCTAATATGTGCCTAAGTATCTCATAAGCAACCTGTGGAACAATAGCATTACCACACGCTTTGACAGCTAATTGCCTCCATTTCTTGTGAGATAAGGGAGTGTTAGCCAACCATAAGGGAATCCCATCATCTCCGAGGTAAAGTGGGGGTTGAGTTGAGAACTCCTGCCACGTAGGGATTCGTCTTTGTTCATCGCTACTCCGTGAAGATAGTCCTGAAGAGCGCAGCTGTATTGCCTCTTTGGGTCTGACCTTGTTGAGCCTCCGTTCTTGTCGCTTGCAACGGGTGTCGGCAGTAGACCACTCTTTGCAAGGTCGGTGAGCGTTGCAGAGCACCTCTGACCACTCGGACGATATTTGTTCTTCGAGGTGATTATCTCCCCACCTCTCGTTGCATCTGTTGCAGTAGGAGTGGGTAACAAGTCCCAAATTTTCATTAGACGAGCCAACCCCACACTCCCATCTACACCGTTGCGATTTACCTTGCGAGGCATTCCCGTTGATGTTATGCGGTAGGTATCCTCTTTGCCTATTATCGCTCCCATTGTGGCATCGCTCGCTACTGGTGTCGGTAGTAAGATGTGCGATAATCCACACTCGGTCTCGCTTGTGTGGCGCACCGACGCTACAAGCCGGAATAATAAACGGTTGGATAGAGTATCCTGCACCTTCGAGGTCTCGGCAGATTTGTTCGATGACAAAATCACTCTCTTGGCACGAAGTGGTTTGCTCGTCCATCGGAATATTCTCACTGGGGAGTACCATCGAGGTGATTCCAATAACATTTTCGCCAACGACCCAAGTTGGTCGGATCTCCTTAATTGCTCGTAGCATTTGTGGCCAGAGGTAATGAGAGTCGTCAGCTCCTTTTCGTTTACCTGCGAGGGAGAATGGTTGGCAGGGAAAGCCCCCTGATAAGACAGATATTTGCCCTTGATATTTTGTAAAGTCTGTATTTGTGATGTCTGCATAGCTATCTGAATTTATTAGTGTCCGATAAAAAACACACACCTCTTTATAATATGCTTATTTATAGCCTATTGCGGAGATTTGGCAACAAGGGGGCTTGCTTTGAGAAAAA
>JBCQUH010000048.1:0-14392 GCA_047174185.1 Rikenellaceae bacterium
ATTGTAGTAGAAATCTGTTATTGACACGAAAAAGAGACTGCCCTCAAATCACTTTTGTGATTTTGGACAGCCTCATAGACGGTAGGGCTTATCTCACCCCCCCCCAATGTGTTATTATCTTACAGTAAACCCTTCGTCGGCTACCTCTGGGATAGGCATTGAAGCGTATGTGCCATCGACCAACTTCTCGCGAACCGACTTCAATGCGCTGATTGTATACTCCACATCCTCCAAAGTGTGTGATGCTGTAGGGATGATACGAAGAATCAACTCACCCTTAGGGATCACAGGATAGACAACGATCGAGCAGAACAGACCGTGGTTCTCGCGTAGATCATACACCAAGTTCGTAGCCTCGGCAATACCACCCTTCATATAGATAGGGGTTACTGGAGATTGTGTAACACCGATCTCAAATCCATTCTCTGTCAACTGACTCTGCAACGCGTTGGTCACAGTCCACAACTTATCGATGAACTCTGGGTGTGTACGGATCATATCTAGACGCTTCAATGCTCCCATAACCATAGGCATAGGCAACGACTTAGCATACAACTGCGAACGCATATTGTAGCGGAAGAAGTTGATCAACCACTTTGGGCCTGCTACGAATGCTCCGATACCAGCCATCGACTTTGCAAATGTGTTGAACAATACATCGATCTGGTCGCTCACGCCAAAGTGGCTAGGTGTTCCCTTACCCTTCTCGCCCATAGTACCAAATCCATGAGCATCGTCAACCAAGATACGGAAGTTAAACTCCTTTTTCAAAGCTACGATGTCGGCCAAAGCTCCCAAGTCGCCCTTCATTCCAAACACACCCTCGGTGATTACCAATACTCCACCGCGCTGCGACTCAGCAAGGTCTGTGGCGTGCTGCAACTGCAAACGCAACGAATCGATGTCGTTGTGACCATATACGAAACGCTTTCCTGGGTGCATACGCAATCCGTCGATGATACAAGCGTGAGCCTCAGCATCGTAGACAACCACGTCGCGTGGAGTCAACAAACAGTCGATGATCGAGATCATACCCTGATAACCGAAGTTCAACAAGAATGCGTCATCCTTATCAACAAATGCCGCCAACTCGCGCTCCAACTGCTCGTGGTAGATTGTCTGACCACTCATCATACGTGCACCCATTGGCGCTGCCATTCCGAAATCTGCTGCTCCCTTAGCATCTGCCTCGCGAACCTCAGGGTTGTTGGCCAATCCCAAGTAGTTGTTCAACGACCAGTTGAGCATATCCTTACCACGGAACTTCATGTGAGGCCCGATCTCGCCCTCCAACTTTGGGAATGCAAAGTAACCATGTGCGTTGTTCATGTACTGGCCGATTGGGCCACCGATGTTCTTCTCTAAGCGTTCGAAAATATCTACCATAGCTTGAATTATTTATAGTGTTTTAATTTAAGAGATCTATATTGTATAAAATCATACAAATATAAAAATAAATTGCGAAAATTGTACAATCTGGTCAAAAATGCAGTATAAATACTTATAGGATCATCCGCTTTAGGTGGTGGGCGATCTCAACTTTGATGGCGTTGAGGCGTGCCAACTGTTGCATAACATCGCTCTCGGCCTCTTCGCTGAGTTGGTCGTTGAGACGTGCGTATAGCTCTTTTATCATGCTCTCGAGCGCTTTGGACTTATAGAGTAGGATCGATTTGGTCACACCCTTCGACAATATCTCCTCGTAGTTGTCGCCATCGGTCGCGCGCATTTTCCATATCTGGCTCGCCACATAGTTATCCTCCGAGGTGAGAATGGCCACCGTGCGGTTGCATACCTCTGCGTTGTCGCTCTCCAAAAATGGGGTGGTGGGAACCTCGACCCCCTCGCCCAACTTTTGCCAATGTGTGCGGTAGAGCGAGAGTATCGCATCGTGCGTCGCATCGCGAAACGAGGTCATGCCACCATCCTCCAACTCGCTGAATATAAGCGTGGCAATATTGTAGCTATTGACCTGTGCACCATGTATAATGTCGATCATCTGGTGGCCATGCTTGAGCAGATATTTCAACAACTCTCCCTCTAGTACCTCGACGCTGCTTCCTGCCTCCAACGTTGGGGCGATCGTGCGTTGCGAGGGTATCTCTCCCTCATAGTTGTCATCCAAGAATAGATCATCTGGGGGGGGGATAAACTCTCCGCCACCTCGTCGCTGCTCCACCTCGCGCTTGCGTTGTTGATTGCGCAGGAATTCCGATGTCTGCCTGTCGCCTGTGGCCAGCGCCACCTTGCGACCAATCTCCGACAGCAACACCCGCTCGTCGATGCCCATTATGCGCGAACACTCCTTGGCGAATACCGAACGTCGGATCTGGTCGGGAATTTGACATATCGAGTCGACCATGTTGGAGATCATCTCCGAACGTTTGATCGGGTCGTTTGCCGCCTCGTTCAGCAGCAATTTTGCCTTGAATGTGATGAAATCCTCCTCGTGCGTGCGGATAAATTCGCGCACCTCTGTAGCCGAGTGCGATCGTGCAAATGAGTCGGGATCGTGCTCGGGGGGTAGCTGTACGATCCTTACATTCAACCCCTCGTGGAGTATGATGTCGATTCCTCTGATCGCCGCCTTGATACCTGCCGAGTCACCGTCGTATATCACCGTGATGTTTTTAGTAAAGCGCCCAATCAACCTCACCTGATCCACCGTGAGCGATGTGCCCGACGACGATACCACATTCTCGATCCCTGCCTGATGCATCGAGATCACGTCGGTATAACCCTCGACCATAATCACTTGATCGTGTTGCTGGATCGCTTTTTTTGCAAGAAAGAGACCATACAGCTCTCGCTTCTTGCTATATATCTCGCTCTCGGGCGAGTTGAGGTATTTGGCTATCTTTTTGTCGCTGCGCAGCGTGCGACCACCGAAGGCCACGATGCGCCCCGAGATATTGTGTACGGGGAAGATCACACGATCGCGAAAGCGGTCAAACAGCGATTTGTCGCTGTCGCGCTCGATCGAGAGTCCCGTCGAGGTCAAAAACTCCGCCGCATAGCCTGCCGAGAGTGCCGCGCACGACATCATATCGCCTTTGGCAGGGCAGAACCCCAAACCGAATTTCTGGATCGTAGCGTCGCTAAATCCACGATTCTGACGTAGATAGCTCAACCCAACACTTATCCCCTCCGCCTCCTTGTTGAGATATCGGGCAAAGTATTCGCTCGCCCACGCATTGAGCGTAAACATACTCTCGCGGTTGTCGTTTCTCGCCACCTCCTCTGGCGATAATTCGCGCTCCTTCACCTCGATGCCATACTTCTTGGCCACCGTCTTGAGCGCCTCGGGATAGCTCATCGACTCGTGTTGCATCACAAAGGTAATGGCATTGCCACCCTTGCCGCAACCAAAGCAGCGGAATACACCCTTGGTGGGCGAGACCACAAACGATGGTGTCTTTTCGTTGTGGAACGGACAGCACGCCTGATAGTTCACACCCTTGCGTTTGAGTGTGACGTAGTCGCTGATGATATCTACTATATCGGCCGCAGCGTATATTCTATCTATGGTCTCTCTATCAATCATTGTCACCTCTCTTTACAACTATGCGCAACGCTCGATTGATCACGCTAAACTCAAATGGGGTACCGCCCAACAACTCGCCATCGACCTCCACATGTGAATCGGGGATCGACTCGATACGAATTAGCTTGCCGCGCAGACGACGTGTGTGTCCAATGCGATATAGATTACCATCGAAGAGGTAGCGCAGACGGAACAGAATGTGCCAAAAGTGCATCGGCTGAATCAACGTCACATCCAACAGACCATCATCGGCCACCGCATCGGGCAGTGGTTGCACTCCTGCATTGTTGAATTTGTGGATTCCGATTGCAGCGCTAAATAGTAGATCGTTGTAGACCAACTCGTCGTCGACAAATACCTTCACTCCCTTGCTCTTGTAGCGGAAGAATCCCCACGCCACACATAGCAGATAGCGCCATCGCGAGTTGTTATATTTCATCTTGATATGGTGGTGGCGTTTGGTGATGTGGGAGCTAAATCCCATGCTTCCCATACCCACCATATATCGGCTTTGGCGATAGTGTGCCTCCTCGTAGCTCACCACACCCACATCTTGGAGTCTCGACTCCTCGGCCTTGATCGCCTTGATATTTTCGCCCAAGGTGCTATTCTCCTTAAATCCCAAGTTGCGCAGCCACTCGTTGTTGTCGCCCACTGCGATCACTGCGATCAAAACATCGCTCGGTGAGGTCTGTTGTTGGATATATAATCCATTGACCACCTCGTGTAGTGTGCCGTCGCCTCCCACCACGATTATCTTGCGATAACCCTCATTGATGGCGCACACGGTAAGCTCCACGGCGTGAAATTTTCGCTCCGTGAAGTGTGGTTCGCACATCACCCCCTCCTCATACAGGCGCTTCGAGATGTTGGGGTATTCCAATAGACACCTTCCATTTTGGGCTATCGGGTTGACGATCATAAACCACTCTGATCTATGGTGTTGCGACTCCAGCATTAGCCTTTTAGATTCTCAAGTGTGTAGATCAATAATTTGTAGAATCGCCCTACGCTGTCGATCTTGACACGCTCGTCGGGCGAGTGGGGTGACACAATCGTGGGGCCAAACGAGATCATATCCATCTGCGGATAGATCGAGCCGATCAAGCCGCACTCCAACCCTGCGTGAACAGCCCTCACGTGTGGCTCCTCGCCAAACAGCGTGCGGTAGTTCTCGACCATCTGCGCCACGATAGGCGAGGTGGGGTTGGGCATCCACCCTGGGTGGCCACCCTCGCACTCTACCTCGGCATCGGACAACTCAAAGACCGATGCTATCTGGTCGGCCAGCGCGCTCTTCTCGCTCTCGCTTGACGAACGCAAGAATAGCTCGACACGGCTCTGCGAACCCTCGCAACGCACGATCGCCAAATTCGACGATGTTTGAACCAATCCATGCATTGTATAAGACATCTTGGCCACCCCGTCGGGGCACCCTGCAATAGCCCACACCATGCACGAGGCAGAATCCTCGTCGATCATCGTCTGTGGATAATCTATCTCTCGAAGTGTGATCTCCACGCTATCTTCGATCGTGGCGTACTCCGTGCGGATCGTCTGTTCGTAGTTTTTGACCTGCTGCTCCAACGCCTCTAAATCATCTACATGGCAGAGTATATCGGCATGTGCTTCGCGAGCAATTGCATTGCGAAGTGTGCCACCCTCGACACCGCATAGCAGAATATCGGTCTTTGTGAATCTCAAAAATCTAAAGAGCAGTTTGTTGGCATTGGCGCGTTGCTCGTGGATCTGACACCCCGAGTGTCCGCCGCGCAACCCCTTGACCTCCAGCCTACGTGCTACATAGTCGCCCTGTGGCGTAGGCACAACTTCGTGGTCGAAGCGCGCCACCAGATCCAATCCGCCAGCACACCCGATACACAACTCGTCGTCATCCTCGGTGTCGAGGTTCAACAATATCTCGCCCTGCAACAGATCTCCCTTGAGTCCAAACGCTCCATCCATGCCGCACTCCTCGTTGGAGGTCAACAACACCTCGATCGCACCATGTTTGATCAACCTATCCTCTACTACAGCCAATGCTGCTGCCACTCCGATGCCGTTGTCAGCCCCCAGTGTCGTGCCATTGGCCGTCACCCAATCACCATCGATGTAACCCTCGATAGCGTCGCGCGTGAAGTCAAACTCCTTGTCGTTATTCTTCTGGGGCACCATGTCGAGGTGCGCCTGCAACACCACGCATGGGCGCTGCTCCATCCCCTCGCTTGCCCCCTTGCGGATCAAGATATTGCCCACCTCATCCTCAATGCACTCTAGTGAGTTGGACTCTGCCACACTCTTTACATAGCTGCGTATACCATCCTCGTGGTGCGAAGGGTGGGGTGTGTTCATTATATTTACAAAGTGTCGCCACACCGCTTGTGGCTCTAGTGCCTCGAAATTCTTATTCATTATTTTTTACTTTTTTTATACCTCCTCCTCGAACGCCGCCACGATCTGCTTGACCAACGGGTGACGCACGATGTCGCGTTTGTCGAACTCCACGATGCCGATCCCCTTGACCTTGTCGAGACGACGCATGGCGCGGATCAATCCGCTATCGTTTTTGTTGGGCAGGTCGATCTGTGTTACATCGCCTGTGACCACAAATTTGGCCGATCGACCCATGCGCGTCAGAAACATCTTGATCTGCGAAAAGGTGGTGTTCTGCGCCTCGTCCAAGATCACAAATGCCGAGTCTAACGTGCGCCCTCGCATATAGGCCAACGGTGCGATCTGCACCGTGCCATCCTCCATAAACTTCTGCAACTTCGCAGGTGGAATCATATCGTTCAACGCGTCGTAGAGCGGCTGCAAATAGGGATCCAACTTCTCCTTCATATCTCCAGGCAGAAAGCCCAACTTCTCGCCAGCCTCCACCGCAGGGCGCGTGAGGATTATGCGCTTGACCTGCTTCTCTTTGAGCGCCTTGACAGCCAATGCAATGGCCGTATATGTCTTGCCCGAACCCGCAGGGCCAATGGCAAACAGCAGATCGTTCTTGTCATACAACTTAACCAACAGCTGCTGGTTGGGAGTGCGCGCACGGATGATATTTCCGTTGTTGCCAAAGACAATCACATCGCGATCCACCCTCCCCTCGACCTCGATCTTCGATGCCGAGAAGGCCTGCTCGACCACCGACTCCGACAAGTGTCCATATTTTTGATAGTAGGCCACCAACCCCTCGAGCCGTTTCTCGAATGTCTGCACCCCCTCTTCGCTCCCCAAAACACGCATCTGAGACCCTCGAGCCACGATTCGCAGCTGAGGATGCAGCTCGCGCATCTGCTCCAAATAGCAGTCGTGTGCCCCATACAACTCGCGTGGGTCGACCCCCTCGAGGTCGATTATACTATTGATCTGCTCCATAATTCTCTAACATTCTTTGGATCAAAGGTACGCTTTTTTGTGCAAACTCAAACAATTATCATACAAGATTGTTGGCAAATGTCTCATAAATCACAAATTATTAGTACCTTTGTGGCAAGAAAAAAATTAGAGATAAAATATTTATGGCAATAGTAGCTATTGTAGGGCGCCCAAATGTGGGTAAAAGTACCCTTTTTAACCGTTTGGTAGGTGAGCGTAAGGCGATTGTGGATTCAACCGCTGGTACGACTCGTGATCGACACTATGGTGTGACCGATTGGTGTGGTCGCGAATTTTCGGTGGTCGATACTGGAGGATATGCAATCAACACCGACGATCTATTTGAGGACGATATCCGTCGTCAAGTGATGTTGGCAATCGAAGAGGCCGATGTAATCCTCTTTTTGGTCGAGGTGATGACAGGTATCACCGACCTCGATCAGATGGTGGCTAACGTCTTGCGACGTACCTCGAAGAAGGTGATCTTGGTCTGCAACAAGGTCGATAATAATAATCAACACTATATGACCCATGAGTTCTACTCGTTGGGTCTCGATAGCGAGATATTCCCTATATCGTCGATGAGCGGCTCGGGAACAGGTGATTTGATGGACGAGATCGTCAAGGCACTGCCCGAGGATGAGATCGTGGAGCTTGATGAGTCGCTGCCGCGTGTGACGATCGTTGGTCGTCCAAATGTGGGTAAGTCGTCGATAACCAACGCTTTGTTGGGCGAGGATCGTAACATTGTGACACCAATCGCTGGTACCACGCGCGACTCAATTCATACGAGATACAACAAATTCGGAATGGATTTTTACCTGGTCGATACAGCTGGTATGCGCCGTAAAAATAAGGATATGGAGGATCTGGAGTTCTACTCCGTGATGCGCTCAATCCGCGCCATCGAGTCGTCGGATGTGTGTGTCTTGATGCTCGATGCTCAGCAGGGGCTGGAGTCGCAGGATCTCAATATTCATAACCTCATCGTGCGCAACCGTAAAGGGTGCGTCATCGTGGTCAATAAGTGGGATCTGGTCGAGAAGGATGCCAATACAATGAAGGTGTGGCGCGAACACCTCGAGCGTCGCCTTGCACCATTCAACGATATTCCAATCATATTTACATCGGTGCTCAATAAGCAGCGTATATTGGATGTGCTACAGACAGCAATCCGCGTGTTCCAAAGCCGTAAGCGACGTATCGCAACTCACGCACTCAACGACTTCTTCTTGCCACTGATCGAGAACTATCCACCACCATCAATCAAGGGTAAGTATATCAAAATTAAGTTCGTGACGCAGCTGCCAACGCCAACACCACAGTTTGCATTCTTCGTCAACCTGCCTCAATATATCAAAGACCCATACCGCAGATTCCTCGAGAATAAACTGCGCGCCGAATGGGACTTCGAAGGAGTGCCAATCCAAATCTACTTCCGACAGAAGTAGGGCGGGAACTGCCTTCGGCGAGCGGGGTGCTCCCCGCTGAGCTTTTAGAAGCTGCGCTTCTCTTTTTTATATAATCGGAATCTAAATTAAGTTTAGGGGTGGATGGGCTTTGAAGCCCATCTACCCCTAAACTTATTATAAAATCGTCCATGCAAAAGAGATACGAAGTATCTCAAGCACCCGCGGGGGTGCAATCCCCGCCCGTCGGAGACACTTCCCGTACTACACTGGCAGACGTTCGATGGTGTCGCGCAGGTGTTTACGGCTTACGTGGGTATATATTTCTGTTGTTGTGATGCTTTCGTGTCCGAGGAGTTCTTGTACTTGGCGTATTGATGCACCTCCTTCGAGCAGGTGTGTGGCGAAGGAGTGTCGGAAGGTGTGGGGGCTTACGGAGGCGTTTATGCCTGCGCGGAGTGTATAGTTTTTGACGAGTGTAAAGATCATCACTCTGGTGAGTTGTCGGCCGCGGTTGTTGAGGAATAGGGTATTTTCGATGGAGTTGTCGTTGCCACGCAGCTCTAGATAGTCATTTATTCTCTGACATGCGAGGTCGCTAATTGGCACGAGGCGTTGTTTGTCGCCCTTGCCCACGACGCGGATATACCCTTCGTCGAAGAATAGGTCGTTGAGTTGTAGTGTTGTGAGTTCCGAGGCTCGCAATCCGCATGAGTATAGTAGTTCGATGATTGCTCGATCGCGTACGCCTTTGGTGGTAGATGTGGGTATCGACTCAATTATTTGGTCTATATCTTGGAGTGTCAATACATCGGGCAGATGCCGCGATGGTTGCGGTGTTTCGATGTTTTGCGCAGGTGATGATTTTATCACGCCATCGGTTATGAGGTATTCGAACAGACTCTTTATGGCGCTTATTCTACGAGCCGTAGAGCTTGATTGCAGTCCGAGGTCAAATATATGGCTTATGTATTGGTCGATGTGTTGTTGCTCGACAAATCGGGGGTGCAGGTCATACTCTTCGACTATATGGTTTGCGAAGTGGGTGACATCACGCAGGTATGAATCGACGCTATTTTGCGCCAATCCTCTCTCTAACTTGATATAAGTGGTGTAGTCGAGTATAAAATCTCGCCATATAGGGCTATTTTCTGACATTGTTTTATTACCTTTGTCTGCAAATGTAATTAATTTTGGATTAATATGGACTATGTTGAGCTAAATATCGAGACTGGGAGTGCGGAGCAGAGCGAGATTTTGGTGGCTGAGTTATCTGATTTTGCCTTCGAGAGTTTCGTGACCGAGGGCGAGAGGCTTCTCAAGGGGTATATACCTCAGGAGCGGTTGGCCGATTGCAAGGGCGAGGTCGATGCTCTGTTGGCGAGGTATGGTATTTGTGGAGCGCGTTATATCTCGATCGAGACTCAGAATTGGAATAGTCAGTGGGAGTCGAATTTCGAGCGTGTCGAGGTGGGGAGTCGGTTGTTGATCCGCGCACCGTTTCATCCGAGCGATGCTCGGTTTGCGCGCGAGGTTGTCATCATGCCTAAGATGTCGTTTGGCACGGGGCATCACGCTACGACTCATTTGATGGCGGAGTGGACGATGGATTTGAATATTGCAGGTAAGCGCGGTTTGGATATGGGGAGTGGTACGGGTGTATTGGCTATTGTGGCAGCTTTGGAGGGTGCCGAGAGTGTCGACGCTGTGGATATCGATGAGTGGGCGTATGAGAATTGTTGCGAGAATATCGCGGTCAATGGTGTCGAGGGGTGTGTCGAGTCTCTGTTGGGTGATTCGTCGGTGGTGGCTGATCGCAGCTACGATTTTATATTGGCCAATATCAATCGCAATATTTTGTTGGGCGAGCTACCGCGCTATGGTCGCATGTTGACTTCGGGAGGCGATCTGCTTATTAGTGGCTTTTTGGAGCAGGATATAGATGTTTTGGTGGCTCAGGGCGAGGCGGAGGGCTTTGCGTTTGTTGAGCGTCGTCTGCGCGATGGTTGGGTTGCGATGCGATTTGTTAGAGGATAGCATAGTGTATGTCGCAGAGTCAACTCAAGGGGTATAAGGGTCGAGGCGTGGTGCTTCACACGTTGAAGTATGGCGAGAACTCGATGATCGTGCAGCTGTTGACCGATGGCGGAGGTCGCCAAAGTTTTATTGTGCATGGTGTGCGTAGTGGTCGTGGCCGAGGGTCGAAGGCGGCGCTGTTTCAGCCATTTTTTGCTGTTGAGTTCGAGGGTATGAGTTCGTCGCGAGGTGAGCTGCACAGGTTTCGTGAGGTGCGAAGTGGGATAACTCTTCGTTGCACCCCTTTCGATCTGCGACGTTCGACGGTTGCGTTGTTCATTGCCGAGGTGTTGTATCGTCTGGTTCGCGAGAGTGCCCCTAATGAGGAGCTGTTCGATTTTGTGTGGCGTTGTGTCGAGGCGTTGGACGGTGTTAAGGATGGTGCTCAGGTGGCCAATTTCCACTTGTGGTTTCTAGTTCAGCTCAGTCCGTTATTGGGTTTCACCCCCTCGGGAGAGTATCGTGAAGGGTGTTATTTCGACATTGTCGAGGGTGTATTTACGCCATTTATGCCGTCGCACGCTACGGTGTTAGATCCGCTGCAAAGTGGGTTGCTGCATCAATTTTTGGGTTGCGATGCTCGGCAGGCAGGCGATGTTGCGTTGAGCGGAGGCCGTCGTGGCGAGTTTCTGGAGGCGGTGATCTCCTACTACAATTATCACCTCGATATGATAAACCATGTTCAGTCGTTGCAGATTCTGCGCGAAATATTTTAATAGATTTTTTTATGAATAAACTAAAGGTTATTATTCCGCTATATCACGATCGATTGCCAGATTTGGAGCTAAAACTTCTGCGCAATAATTTGGAGCGTTTGGCCTCGCACACGATTGTGCTGTTGATGCCCGAGGGGTTGGCGTTGGATGGTATGCGCGAGCAGTTTTCGGTCGACGACTATCCGATTGTTCGGGTCTCGCCCGAGTGGTTGGGTCGCAAGAATGGGGTGGCAGGGTATAATCGTATGATGCTCTCGGCCGAGTTCTACGAGCTGTTTTGCGATTCTGAGTATATTCTCATCTGCCAGACCGATGCCTATATCGACCGCGACGAGTTGTTGGATTGGTGCTCTCGGGGCTACGACTATGTGGGTGCACCGTGGCCGATGAAGCTCAAGTACAATCTGCCCTTCATCAAGCAGTATGTTCAGCTGCGACGATGGCTGCGACGCGATATGTCGGTTATTTTGCGCCAAGACCTCTTTGATAAGGTTGGCAATGGAGGGTTGTCGCTGCGCCGCGTCTCGAAGTGCGTGGAGGTTTGTAGGGGGTACTCCGCGGTGGTCGAGGAGTTCTGCACGAGCGAACACAACCTCTACAATGAGGATGTCTTTTGGGCAATCATCCCCAAGGATCTGCGCTACCCCTCGATCGAGGAGGCGTTGGGTTTCTCGATCGACATGAAGCCGAAGTATTGTTTTAAGTTGGCCAATGGAGTTATGCCGATGGGAGTCCACGGCCTAACCTATCCGAAGTACTTCAAATTTTGGCACGACAAGATCGCCCTACTGCGCACACCGCCGATGTAGGGAATTTGCGTATAATGCGTATATAAGATGAGGGTGACTAAGTTATTCTACCCCCTAGACATAATTACGGACTCCGATCCGCAATCCCTCTCAAAATCTGTTTTCGGAGGGATTGCGGATCGGAGTCCGCAATGACGAACAAGATGAATTATGACTTGTTGGTCACTCTCATCTTATATTGTTAAGATGTTAGAATTATATATCCTCATATCCATCTACCTGCCAACGGGGGATAGGGTATCCGTCATTGAGCTGTGGTGTGTCGGTATCCGATGTCCACAATCCTATTCCATACTCAGTAATAGTCTCTGTATTGAGCAGAGTCAAGAATGAAGCATCTTTCATATCGCTTGTCGATTTGCCCTCAACATTGGATGTTGAGCTGTTGCTGTTATCATCGCCAATAGCACTACTTCCCGTAAGAACTGTTGAGTCGTAGTAGCAGTCGGATATCACAGAGCTGCCGTTATTGCTTCCTGCAACACCTCCTGTGAACGTTGCTGATGCAGTTCCTACGCCCGATCCCGAAACTGTGCCTCGATTGTAACAACTCATTACAGAAGACTCGTTGTGGATTGATCCAACTATACCTCCAGCATAGTCAATTGCTGAGATCGCGCCTGTATTGTAACATAGTACGATATCGCTTTCGTTAATAGATCCCGCAATTCCGCCTATAGTATAACTTCCAGAGATATCTCCTGTGTTGTAGCAGTTTAATACTTGGGTTAAGTTACTGCAGTAGCCCAATATGCCGCCTGTATTATCTGTGGTGGTCGCTTCTGTTGACGTAATTTTACCTGTGTTATAACAACAATAAAATATAGACATCATTTCAATATATCCAGCAATACCTCCGACATTACGTCGACCAGTAACCGTCACAGAGCTAGAGCAGTTTAGAACATAGGTGTAATAGTCAGAGTATCCGATAATACCTCCAACATATTCATCACCACTTACGCTGCCGCTAACGCTGAGGTTTGTGATAGATATAAGTGAGTTGGTCGATTTGATACAGCCAAATAGAGCCTGATACGACGACTCTGAGCTGATGTTGAGTCCCGAGATCGAGTGGTTGTTACCATCGAATGAGCCTGCGAAGGGAGCCGATGATGTGCCGATCGCTGTAAAGGCCTCATTTTTGAGGTCGATATTTTCGGTCATCTGGAAATATTCGCTCAGGAATGTTTTACCCTCACTAACCTTAGTTGCAATATTGCGTAGATCGTCACCATCCTTGATTAGATATGGATCATCCTCTGTTCCCGCGCCATCCCATATATTCTCGACCAACGATGTTACATCTGCCGTATAGCGTTGACCTGCCTTGTAGACTACCGAAGAGGTTACTGTATATTTATCGAAACAATACCTATAGTAACTGTCATCATCTTTGTAAAGCGAGAATATTAGGGTGCGATCCTCACCATCGCATGGATTGATCAAGAGGTGAGCAGTGAATGTGCCATCTTCATTTTCATTTTCATCTTTGTTGGTGGTAAAACTTTTGGCTGTATAGGTTGTCTCAGCTCCATCGTTAAATGTTATGAAGTCTGGTTTCAGAGCACTTTTGAAGTTGATGGTCATGATCGCCATCTGGTGTGCGAACTTAATAGATGTATCCTCCTCCCCAGCATAGACAAATTCAGCTAGCATAAGGCACGAACTAGATAGGTCGTTAACCTCTGCGGTGTTTAATTGGTTAGTTATACTTTTTTTGTTTGCTGCTATAATCTCGTCAAGGGTGAGTGTGTAGTTGTCACTACTAGGTATTGGGTAGAGTGCCGTATAGCTATCTTTCTCGGTAAGAGTGATTGATTCGCTACTCGAAGCCTCGAACTTTCCATCTTCGGGCGATTTGCAGTATACATTGCCAACATAGGTGCCCTCGCTGTCGTAGATCGCGAAGCCATCGTTGTTCTCCCAAGCAAGGTCGATACTCCCGTCAGCTTCATTCTCGGTGAAGGCGATTTTGGTCTCTAGATCGCTCGGCGTAGAGGCGTACAAAACGAATGGTTGGGTCGTTTCAGTTGTTGACTCAGTCGTTGAGTCGGGTGTGGTTACACCATCCTCTAGGTCGCTCTGGCTACATGCCACAACACCCACAGCAGCTACTGCTACGAGTGCAATTCTTTTAATTAACTTTTTCATAATCATCATTTTTACCATGCGCTGCCGCCATCTTGGAAATTATTGATCGTCGCTCCGTCACTCGCGCAGAGCACTCCCTCTACCTCTACTTCGATTACTTCGATCGAGGGTGATTCATAGTTGTTGTTCATCTTCTTTATCGTTTTAAATTGTTAGTATACGGATATATAGAACCTCACGATAGATAGTGAAATCTGTCGCAAATGTAGCAATAAATCCTAAATTCAACTTGTAAATGCAACTGAGGAGTTGAAGTGTTGCAGGGAATGAGATAAAATATTTTTTCAGAGAGGAAAGAGAGGTAAAACTCTC
>JBCQUH010000049.1:0-14175 GCA_047174185.1 Rikenellaceae bacterium
ATAATCGCCCTCGTAAAAGGCTCGGCTACCTCACACCAAATGAAAAATTTAAACAAATATTAACTATGAATTCAGTTGCATTTGCAGGTTGAATTCAGCTTTATGCACCCTTATATTGGGGTGTGTAACTAATTTATTTACAGATGAAAAGAGTAATTAGAAAGTTCGCAGCGATGGCGACAGTAGTGGCAGTGGTGGCAGTGGCTCTAACACTTGCAGGATGCCCTTCGGCACAGACCACCAAGAGTGCCGACAGTGGTGATGTTGTAGAGATCGGAATCCTCCACTCGTTGAGCGGTACGATGGCCATCTCGGAGGTGTCGCTTCGTGATGTGTTGATGATGGGAATCGAGGAGATCAACGCAGCAGGTGGTGTGATGGGTAAGCAGATTGTCCCCAAGATTGTCGATCCAGCTTCGAACTGGGATCTATTTGCCGAGAAGTCTAAGGAGTTGTTGGGCAAGGATAAGGTGAAGGCGGTGTTTGGATGTTGGACATCTGTTTCGCGCAAGGCGGTGTTGCCAGTCTTTGAGGAGTATGGTGGATTGTTGTTCTATCCCGTGCAGTACGAGGGTCAGGAGTGTTCACCAAATATCATCTACTCGGGAGGAACCCCCAACCAGCAGTTGATACCAGGTGCCGACTACCTAATGAGCGAGGATGGCGGAGCATATACGAAGTTCTACCTCTTGGGAACAGACTATGTATTCCCACGTACGGCCAACAACATCTTGAAGAACTACCTGCTATCGAAGGGTGTGCCAGCTGAGGATATCATCGAGGAGTATACGCCATTCCAGCACCAAGATTACCAGACTATCGTATCGAAGATCAAGCGTTTCGCAGCTTCGGGAGATGCGTGTGTATTGAGTACAATCAATGGCGATAGCAACGTGCCATTCTACAAGGAGTTTGCTAATCAGGGTCTTACGGCCGATAAGTGTCCAATCATGGCCTTTTCGGTAGCCGAGGATGAGCTTCGAGCTATGGATACAGAGTATTTGGAGGGTCACCTAGCGGCATGGAACTACTTCCAGAGCGAGGATTCACCCGAGAACAAGAAGTTCGTAGCCGACTTCAAGGCATACTGCGCAAAGAACAACCTTCCAGGTGGTGCATCGCGTGTGACCGACGATCCAATCTGTTGGGCATATACCGACCTATATTTGTGGAAGGCGGCTGTCGAGAAGGCAGAGTCATTCGAGGTGAAGGATGTGATTGCAGCATTGTCTGATATGGAGATCAGCTCGCCAGCAGGCAAGGTTAAGATGCACAAAGATAACCACCACTTGGCGAAGTACGCGGTAATTGGCGAGATCCGCAAGGATGGTCAATTCGACGTGTTGAGCCGCACCGAGGCGTTGGTTATCCCCGAGCCTTTTAGTGAGTTCTCGAAGTAGGCGAGAGCCAACGAGAGCCAACGAGAGGGGAGTTAACGAAGAGATTTAAAAATTAAAAACTAAAGATTATGCTGCGTAAGATATTGATGACCATGCTCCTAGCGGTGGTTGGTTGCCAGCTCTTTGCACACCCTGAAATGTCGGTAGGCTCTGCCATTACCGACATTCTCGGTGGTGATAAGACAAAGGTGAGCGAGGCGTGCCAATTCCTAAGCACCGATCTTAGTGATAGCACAATTGTGTTTGCTACGGTAGCGCTCGATGGACGATTATATGCGTCGTCGCAGGTGGGAGCTGTTGCCCAAGGTGCCGATGGTCGATTCACAACCCTCTTTGGTGGGGCAGAGGTGGCCGATAGTGAACTCAAACAGATTAAGTTGTCGCGAGGAGATCGTCGTACCCTCTCGCCGCTCAACATATTTATTAACTTAACGAGCGACAATGCTCAGGTTCGCATGGCGGCCTACGAGGAGTTGGTGGTGGCGGCCGATGAGTCGGCAGTCGAGATTATGGAGCACGCTGTAGAGGTGGAGAGCAACAAGGCTGCCAAGGTTGCGGCCACACAGTCGCTCTACAAACTCTATTTGGCGGTGGGCAGCGAGGAGCAGCAGGCGGCGGCTATTGACCATATCAACGAAGATCGTAATATGGAATTCTCTACCGCCTTGACAGCTTATGTTGCACGCGAGGATATTTCGAATACCAACCGCGCAGGTGCTAAGTTGATCGTCAAATATTTCGACATGGTGGCGCGTAACAACAACTTGTATCAAAATCTATTTAGCGGTTTGAGTCTAGGTAGCATCTTGATTTTGGTCTCGTTGGGTCTCTCGATCGTCTATGGTTTGGCTGGTATCATCAACATGAGCCATGGCGAGTTTTTGATGATCGGAGCCTATACTACCTACTGCGTGCAGCAGCTCTTCGAGCGTTTTTTGCCCGAGTCATGGTTCGATCTGTCGTTCTTCGTATCGTTGCCCATCTCGTTTGTGGTGGCGGCGCTGTTTGGTCTGCTTATCGAGCGTTTGGTGCTAAAACACCTCTATTCGCGTCCGTTGGAGAGTATGCTTGCGACGTTGGGAATTAGCTTGATTTTGATCCAGTTGGCGCGTTCGATCTTTGGTGATTTGACCACTGTCAAGGCTCCAGCCATCTTGTCGGGCGGTATCTCGTTGGGTTCGGGTTTGATCTTGCCCTACAACCGATTATTCATCATCGGGTTGACGATCGTGATATTTGTGGGTGTCTACCTGCTGTTCCAACGTACACGTTTGGGAGTTCGTATCAGGGCGGTGACGCAGAATCGTAACATGAGTGCGTGTGTAGGAATCTCGACAAAGAAGATCGATATGATCACCTTTATGTTGGGTTCGGGATTGGCAGGAATCGCTGGTTGCGCCATCACGCTGATCGGTAATGTTGTGCCCAATATGGGTCAGACCTATATCGTCGATTCGTTCTTGGTTGTTGTGACGGGCGGTGTTGGTAAGTTGGCTGGATGTGCTGTGTCGGGTTTGGGAATTGGCGTGTTATCGAAGTTCTTCGAGGCTGGTTTCGAGGCTGTCTATGGCAAGGTGTTGATCCTGCTTCTGATAATAATCTTCTTGCAGTATCGTCCTAAGGGTCTATTTGCCGACAAGGGACGTATTGGTGATGATTGATAATATATCCTCAAAAAAAGTTTATGATTATGCAAAAAGATAAATTAATTTTAACACTACTCATCATCTTTATGGTGGTTCTGCCCGTGGCAAACCTCATAGGGTTGGTGCCCATCGACACGGTGACTCTTTGGGGTCGTTACCTCTGCTTTGCTATTGCAGCAATTGGTGTCGATTTGATCTGGGGATATACGGATATCATGTCGATGTGCCAAGCCTTCTTTTTCTGTTTGGGTGCCTATGGCATGGGTATGTATCTCACGATATTTAATCTGCCCGAGGGGGCTGTGGTTCCGCAATTTATGGAGTGGAATCAGATTGTCGATCTGCCACTATTTTGGAAGCCTTTCCAGAGTTTTGTTGGGGCTATGATCGCTACAATAATTGCGACGATTGGTTTTGCTAGCATCAGCTACTTTATCTTCAATCGTCGTATCAAGGGTGTATTCTTCGCCATCATCACTCAGGCGATTGCGTGGGCTATGTTCCTGCTCTTTTCGCGC
Source organism: Rikenellaceae bacterium (assembly GCA_047174185.1). GTDB lineage: Bacteria > Bacteroidota > Bacteroidia > Bacteroidales > Rikenellaceae > Alistipes. The sequence goes on from JBCQUH010000049.1 coordinate 3,565, forward strand.
AACGAGACACTGTTGGGCGGTTCGAATGGTTTGACCAACTTCCAGAGTTTCATGGGGTTGGATCTGCGTAGCGATGGCGTTAAGTTGGGTCTGTACCTGCTTACCGTTGTGGTGCTTGCGGCCATCTACTTTGGAGCGCATGTGTTGTCTAACTCTAAGTTTGGAAAGTTGTTGGTCGGCATCCGCGATAGCGAGTCACGTCTGCGTTTTACAGGTTACAAGGTGGCGCACTTCCAGACCGCAGTCTTTGTGATCGGAGCGTTGATTGCGATGGTGGCTGGTATGCTATATTTGCCACAGACGGGAATCGTTACGCCAGGTCGTATGGATGTTCGTGCCTCGATCGAGATGTTGATCTGGGTGGCTCTGGGCGGTCGTGGGTCGTTGAAGGGTGCTGTGATTGGTGCGTTGATTGTCAATCTGTTGTATAGTATCTTCACCTCGTTGATGCCCGATGCATGGCCATATATCTTGGGCGCATTGTATGTGGTGACGGTTCTCTACCTAGACAAGGGTCTGTTGGGTCTCGGCTCTATCATCAAGGATAAGTTCAAGCAGAGTGGTTTTAAACTATCAAAAATGTAATGCTATGTTGAAAGTAAGAAATATAACGATGACCTTTGGAGGCGTTGTGGCGTTGTGTCTCAATCGTTTCGACGTGGGCGACAACGAGTTGCGAGTTATTATTGGCCCCAATGGAGCGGGAAAATCTACACTCATGGATGTGTTGTGTGGCAAGACGCTACCTGCCCAAGGGTCGGCCGTATTCGATGGCGACGAGTTGATCGGACGCTCCGAGATAGAGATCAACCAGTTGGGCGTTGGGCGTAAGTTCCAGAAGCCATCGGTTTTCGAGGGTCTCATGGTGTTCGATAACTTGATAATGGGTCTGAAGGGTGCACGCGGAGTCTTTTCGTCGATGTTTTTTCGTCTTACGCCTCCTCAGCGAGCTAAGATATACAAGACTGCCGAGTTGGTCAATTTGATCGACGAGATGGATACCATCGCAGGTGCTCTGTCGCATGGTCAGAAGCAGTGGTTGGAGATCGCAATCGTATTGTTGCAGGAACCAAAGCTGTTGTTGATCGACGAGCCAGCGGCTGGAATGTCCGATGCCGAGACGGCCAAAACGGGTGAGTTGCTGTTGGAGTTGAGCAAGAGCCATAGTGTGATTGTCATCGAGCACGATATGCACTTCGTGGAGCAGATCGCCAAAGATAAGGTGACGGTGTTGGTGCGCGGTGAGATACTCACTGAGGGTACATTCCAAGAGGTCAAAAATAATAAGGATGTTATTGATTGCTATTTGGGAGCGCCCGATTCGGCGCAGGTTCTCAATGCGAAATAGATGAAATTATGGAGAAGTTATTGAAAATTGAGGATCTACATGCAGCCTATGGCCAGAGCGCCATATTGTGGGGCGTAGATCTCACAGCCGAGCAGGGTAAAGTGACCACTATCATGGGGCGTAATGGTGTGGGTAAGACTACGTTGATGCGCTCGATAATGGGTCTGGTGAAGTGTACGCAGGGCGATGTAATCTTCGACAACAAGTCGATTATGGGTCTGCCTACCGAGCGTCGTGCTCAGAGCGGAATAGCATATGTGCCTCAGGGGCGCGAAATAATCTCGAAACTTACGGTCTACGAAAATATCTTGATCGGCACCGAGGCGTTGACTACGCGTGATAAGAGTTTCGACGAAGAGGAGATCTACTCTATCTTTCCAATCCTCAAGACCTTCCATAGTCGTCTGGGTGGTAACCTGAGTGGCGGTCAGCAGCAGCAGTTGGCCATCGCACGTGCGTTGGTTGGTAATCCGAAATTGCTTATTTTGGATGAGCCAACCGAGGGAATTCAACCTTCGATCACACTTGAGATCGCAGAAGTTTTGAAAGATCAAATAAAAAAGCGTAACTTAGCAGTGTTGTTGGTGGAGCAGAAGTTGGATTTTGCCAAATTGCTCACCGATGACTACTTCATCATGGATCGCGGTCGTGTTGTTCGTAACTTCAATAAGGAGAATGCCGACTACGATGAGTTGAAGAGCTTTTTGTCTGTTTAACCTAAAGTGTTTTTACCACTATGCATTTAACACCGCGAGAGACCGAAAAATTGTTGCTATATCTGGCAGGAGATGTGGCGGCACGCCGCTTGGCCAAAGGGATCAAACTCAACTATCCTGAGTCGATAGCATTTATTAGCCAGCACCTGTTGGATGGCGCACGCGAGGGTCGCACCGTAGCCCAACTGATGCAGTCGGGAGCCGAGCTGCTCACGCGCGACGATGTGATGGAGGGTGTGGCCGAGATGATCCACGATGTGCAGATCGAGGCTACGTTTCCCGATGGCACGAAGCTAGTAACTGTTCACGATCCAATACGTTAGAGGAGCTATGATACCAGGAGAATATTTTATCAAGAGTGGCGATTTGACGCTCAATGAGGGTCGCGCCACAGTCCGAATCGAGGTTGTTAATCGAGGTGATCGCCCCATTCAGGTGGGTTCGCATATCCACTTTTTCGAGGTCAATCGAGCGTTGTACTTCGACCGCGAGTCGGCCTTCGGCATGCGTTTGAATGTGCCTGCTGGAACGGCCGTGAGGTTCGAGGCTGGTGAGCAGAAGATGGTGGAGTTGGTGGAGTTGGGTGGCGCACGTCGAGTTGTGGGGGTCAACAACCTCACCAATTCGTCGACAATGGCGGCGGCGGCGCGAGCGGCAGCGATGAAGAGGTTGCACAATAGTGGTTTCACATCAAAAACAGAGTAGGCTATGAGTTTGAAGATAAGTCGTGAGAGATATGCAAATCTATATGGCCCAACGGCTGGGGATCGAGTTCGTTTGGGCGACACGGAGTTGATCGTCGAGATCGAGCGCGATTATACTACGTTGGGTGACGAGGTGAAGTTTGGCGGAGGTAAGACGGTTCGCGAGAGTATGGGGCAGAATAGTTCGGCACTGCGCGAAGATGGAGTGTTGGATCTCTGTATCACGGGGGCTATCATCATCGACCATTGGGGTATTGTCAAGGCCGATGTGGGTGTCCGCGATGGCCGTATTGTGGCGATCGGCAAGGCTGGTAACCCCGATATTATGGATGGCGTTACACCTGGTATGGTGATTGGTGCTTCGACGGAGTTGCATGGTGGCAATGGATATATCTTGACCGCTGGCGGTATCGACTCTCATATCCACTTTATATGTCCGCAGCAGGTTGAGACGGCCATTGCAGGTGGTATCACGACTATGATTGGTGGTGGTACTGGCCCTAACGATGGTACCAATGCAACGACTATCACCCCTGGAGCGTGGAATATCCGTCGTATGTTGGAGTCGGCGGATGAGTACCCTATAAATCTGGCCTTTTTGGCTAAGGGTAACTGCGCGACGCTACGTCCTATTGAGGAGCAGATCGAGGCGGGGGCGGCTGGTCTCAAGATACACGAGGATTGGGGTTCGACCCCTGCGGTGATCGATGCATCGTTGACGGTGGCCGATAAGTATGATGTGCAGGTTGCAATCCATACCGATACCCTCAATGAGGCTGGATTTTTGGAGGATACGATGAATGCTATAGCAGGTCGTGTGATCCATACGTTCCACACCGAGGGTGCTGGAGGAGGCCATGCTCCCGATATTATTCGTGCTGCGATGTATCCCAATGTATTGCCTGCATCGACCAACCCGACGCGTCCGTTTACGACCAATACGGTTGACGAACATCTCGATATGTTGATGGTGTGTCACCACTTGAGCAAGAGTATTCCCGAGGATGTGGCCTTTGCCGATTCGCGTATTCGTCCCGAGACGATCGCGGCCGAGGATATTTTGCACGATATGGGTGTCTTTAGTATCATGAGTTCCGACTCTCAGGCGATGGGTCGTGTTGGTGAGGTGGTCACTCGTACGTGGCAGACGGCCAGCAAGATGAAGTCGCAGCGCGGTGCCCTGCCCGAGGATGAGGGTGGCGACAATGACAACTTCCGTGTGAAGCGATATGTGGCGAAGTATACGATCAATCCAGCAATAGCTCACGGTGTGGCCGACTATATCGGTTCGGTCGAGGTGGGTAAGATGGCCGATTTGGTGTTGTGGAAGCCTGCGCTGTTTGGTGCCAAGCCCGAGATGATCATCAAGGGGGGCTTTGTGTCGTACGCCAAGATGGGCGATGCCAACGCCTCAATCCCTACTCCGCAGCCAGTTGTCTATCGTCCGATGTTTGGGGCGTTTGGCGGTGCGGTGGCCTCGACGTGTGCTACGTTTGTGTCGCAGGTGTCGTTGGATATGGGGATTGTTCAGGGGTATGGTCTGCGCAAGATGTTGTTGCCCGTGAAGGGTTGTCGCAAGATTGGCAAGGCCGATATGGTTCACAACAGCGCTACGCCCGATATTGTGGTCAATCCCGAGAACTATAAGGTGATGGTCGATGGCGAGCATATCACCTGCGAGGCTGCGGCCACTCTGCCATTGGCACAGCGATATTTTATGTTTTAATTCACGCAAGTTTTTTTGTATGTTGATAAAGGAGATTGTGGGGCGCGCCTCACAGATGGATCTAGAGGGGATGGAGTTGGATTACCTCTCGTTGGAGTGGTATGAACTCAATAAGCGTGTGCAGCGCAAGGTGACGAGTGGAGGACGCGATGTGGCGTTGAAGTTTATCTCGGAGGGGGTTATGCTCAGCGATGGCGATGTGTTGTACTACGATGAGTCGCAGCGCGTGGCTATTGTGGTGAGGGTCGAGCCGACGGCTGCGATTGTGTTGTCACCACAGAGTATGTTGGAGATGGCCACGATCTGCTATGAGATTGGAAATAAACATATGCCGTTGTTTATCGACGGCGACGATATATTGTTGCCCTACGAGACATCGATGTTTCGGTGGTTGGTTGCGGCAGGGTACACTCCGCGTGAGGAGTCGCGTCTGTTGCTCAATAGACTGCGTAGCAAGTCGAGCGACCATCACCACTCGCATGAGGAGCTGCACCACGAATCGTTGTTCTCGAAGGTGATAAACTTTGCGGCTCGCAATTCACACGAAGAGTAATCTTTGCATAAATATTAGAGATGTAATGGATGCAACTCATCTGATAACACTACTCCATCTGAGCGATCCTACCCTCCCCATCGGAGGGTATGCGCACTCTTATGGGTTGGAGAGTGCTGTTCAGAGTGGGCAGGTGTGCGATGTGCCGAGTGCGAGTGAGTTTGTGCGCAATTCGCTGCACCACAACGCCAAGTACAACGACGCGCTATATGTGCGGTTGGCGTGGGAGGCTATGCGCACTGAGGATTACGATCTATTGCGCCAATTGGATGGCGAGTGCACGGCCTTGAAATCCCCGATGGAGATCCGTCAAGCGTCGTTGAAGTTGGGGGTTCGCTTCCTCAAGATCTTTAGCCGTACGCTGTCGGGCGAGGGTGTGTCGTTCTTGGGGGAGTTGGCGCGTGGTGGTGGCGGTGGTCACTATGCTATTATGTATGGGGCGGTGGCGGCATTGTCTGCGATAGATCTGGGTGCAACGTTGGTGTCGTTCTACTACAACTCGATGGTCTGCATGGTGACTAATGCGGTGAAGTTGATCCCGTTGGGTCAGCTGTCGGGTCAAGATATGGTGTTTGAGTTGGAGCGCGAATTGGGGGTTTTGGCCGATGACACCATCTCGCTGGATCGCGATATGCGAGGTGTGTGTGCCGTGGGGTTCGATATCGCTGCAATGCAGCACGAGAGGTTGTATTCGCGATTGTATATGTCATAAAACTGAAAGGAGAAGAATATTATGAGAGATTATATAAAGATTGGAGTCGCAGGGCCAGTTGGTTCGGGCAAGACAGCGCTGTTGGAGCGTTTGACTCGTCGTATATGCGACGAGTATAGTGTGGGAGTTATCACCAACGATATCTACACAAAGGAGGATGCAGAGTTTTTGACCAAGAATAGCTCGTTGCCAGCCGACCGTATCATCGGAGTCGAGACTGGAGGGTGCCCTCACACGGCCATTCGCGAGGATGCAAGTATGAATTTGGAGGCTGTGGAGCAGATGGTCGAGCGCTTCCCCGATATTGATATTGTATTTATCGAGAGCGGTGGCGACAATCTGTCGGCCACCTTTAGCCCCGATTTGGTCGACGTGAGCATCTTTGTGATCGATGTGTCGGAGGGCGAGAAGATCCCACGCAAGGGTGGGCCAGGCATCACGCGTTCCGATTTGTTGTTGATCAACAAGATCGATTTGGCACCCTACGTGGGGGCTAGTTTGGAGGTGATGGAGGCCGATTCACGTCGTATGCGAGGGGGTAAGCCGTTTGTCTTCTCCAACCTCAAGAGCGACGAGGGGTTGGACTCGGTTATTGGTTGGATCAAGCGTTATGCGCTGTTGGAGGATGTTGAAGAGCCGCATTTGTGGCGTTAGATATTATTGCTAGATGGAGTCTGCTATTGGGTTGGTAGTTGGCGTGCGCGATGGACGGTCGTATATCCGCTCGCTCTATACGACACCCCCTTTTCGGGTGGTGTCGGTGGGGCAACTTGCGCGTGACTCGGCGGCCTATCTTATGCAGATGAGTACCTCGCCAGGGGTGTTGAGTGGCGATCGCTACCAGATAGATGTGGTGGTGGAGTCGGGTGCACGGTTGCAGCTCAAGAGCCAATCCTACCAACGCCTCTACGACATGGAGCACCATGCTGAGCAGACGGCGACAATAGACGTGGGCGATGGCGCACACTTTTCGCAGGTGGCTCACCCGATCGTGCCCCATCGCAATTCGGCATTTTATGCTAAGTCACATGTGACTTTGGGTGTGGGGAGCAGCTATCTGCAGGGTGAGATTATCACCTGTGGACGTAAGCACCATGGCGAGATGTTTGAATTTCGAGAGTTTTCAAATAGTGTCGAGGTGCGCACGTCGGATGGTGTTTTGCGACTGCGGGATCGTGTTTGGTTGTCGCCCTCGAGTGTGCCGTTGGAGCAGTTGGGACTGTTGGAGGGGTTTAGCCATCAGGCGACGTTGATCTATCAGAGTACGATTGTGGGGGAGGAAATCGGAGTGTGTGTCGATGAGTTGTACGATATGTTGAGCGGTGTCGAGGGGATTGAGTTCGGTGTCTCGCGCACGCACTACACAGGCTTTGTGGTGAGGGCATTGGGCATGGGTGGCGAGCAACTTTTCGAGGCGTTGCAGAGCGTGCAGGCATATATGTGGAGCAGGTGTGGTGGCGATAGATGATCGATGTGTGTGAATATTTCCATTAAAATTGCTACCTTTGACCATCGATCAATTTAGTATATCGGATTTTATTTTATTATTATTTTTTTTATGGTTACAGAGACATTTATTACCCTCTCGATTACAGCAATCTCGATTGCATTTCTTCACACGGCCTCGGGTCCCGACCACTATCTGCCATTTATTGTGCTTAGTCGTTCGCGCGGTTGGTCGTTGTCGAAGACAATTATGCTTGCTGTAGTATGTGGCGCAGGTCACGTCCTTAGTTCGGTTGTTTGGGGTATTGTGGGTGCGTTTGTGGGGTGGCAGTTGAGCGAGATCGATATATTTCAGGATGTGCGAGGGGGCATGTCGAGTTGGGCGCTGTTGATATTTGGAGTGGCATATTTGGTCTATGGCCTTATGCGCGCACGCAAGGAGCAGGCGCACAAACACTTCGACGTGGTCGAGGCGGATGTATATGTCTTTGAGCATCGCCACAATCAGGCCTATTCGCCTCAGCAACGTGTCAAGGTGACCCCGTTGGTTCTATTTGCTATCTTTGTGATGGGACCTTCGGAGCCAATCATTCCGCTGTTGTTCTTCTCGGGTACCCACCGCTCACCGCTCGAGATTGCGTGGTTGATCGCGCTATTTACGATTGCGACTATTGTGACGATGGTGGCGATGGTTATATTGGGACACTATAGTTATAATCGATTGAATACTGAGTATTTGGATCGCTATTCGCACGCAATAGGAGGCTTTGTCATCTCGTTTTGTGCCTTTGGAATGATATTTTTGGGTTGGTAATAGTTATAAAGAGGTGATGAAAAGATTTTTATTAGTTCTATTTGCAGCTCTGTTTTTGCTGCCACTCTCTACGACTGCCCAAGGCGGCGGAGAGAGTTATTATATCTCGAAAGAGGCATGGGATCTTCGTGTGGGTGATCGTGTGGGTGAGTCGGGATTCGACTTTGTGGAGCGTGACGCGTCGCTGCCCAATGTGTTGATTATCGGCTCGTCGATCTCGATTGGCTATACCCCATATGTGCAGCAGGCAATGCGTGGCGAGGCTAATGTATATCGTATTCCCGAGAGTTCGAAGGATTCCAACAACTCGTTGGCCAAGATCGAAGATTGGTTGAGCAATATGTCGTGGGATGTGATCCATATGAATATCGGCATGTATGATATCTGTCGCACGAAGGATGCCAACGAACGAGATGTGCCAGCGGATCTCTATCGCGCGAATATGAGCAAGATAATCTCTACGATAATCAACAACACGTCGGCTCAGATCATCTGGGCGACGATCACCTATGTGCCCGAGGGTGTCGAGCCACGTCGAGTGATGGGCGATGAACTGCTCTACAACGATATTGTCGACGAGGTCTTTTCCAACTATTGTGGTGCGATGGTCGACAATCAATACTCGCTGTCGCGTGCGCGTGCAGAGCTTCAAAAACCTCGCGATGTTCACTTCACCTCTGAGGGGTATGAGGCATTGGCCAAGCAGGCGGTGAGTACTATCCGCGAGGCGTTGAATCAATAGGTAAATCTTTTCGCTACAGATCCCACGCGTCGAAGTTGGGGTGTGCAGCCACTGACGAATCGACTATAGAGGAGATGTAGTTGTTGGTGAGTGATACATAGGCATCGTCGGCAAGGTTGGCGAACGATACGGGGATCGTGCCCGAGAGCGAGTTGTAGGATAGATTTATGTAGGCGAGATTGGGCATGTTGCCCATTGCCGATGGTATCGAACCGCTTAGTTTGTTGAGCGATAGGTCGATACTCTCTAGATTCTCGAGATCGCAAATAGCCTCTGGGATATTGTCCGAGAGTTGATTTAGCGACACGTTGAGCAGCTCTAATCGTTGGATGTCGCCAATGGTTGATGGTAACTCGTAGAGTAGGTTATTGTATAAATTTAGCTCTTTCAGGTATTTGAGATCTCCAATCGTGGTCGGTAGCGAATAGAATCCGTTTTTGTGAAGATAGAGTATCTCCAATTTGCTCAAATCGCCTATCTGCGCAGGTATATCACCATAAAAAGAGTTGCTATATAGCTTCAATTCGCGCAGCTGCGAGAGTTGGTATATCTCCTCGGGGATCTCGGCCGTGATGCTGTTTTGCGATAGGTCGAGGTATTTCAAGGACTCTAGATCACCGATGGCAGCAGGGATCGCAGTTAGATTGTTGTAGTTCAATTCCAACGCTATCACTCGCCCCGTTATGGGGTCGCAGTCGATGCCATACCACTCGTCGATCGATTTGCTCGACAACCAATTTGTACTGTTGCGCCAATCGCTACCACCTGCATCTTCGTAGATGGTCGCAAGCGTCGCAAGATCATCCAACGCTCCTCGATCGACACTCGGATTGGGCAGCTGCAGCTCTTTGGTATATAGCTTTCCGCTGGTTAATGCTCGTGCTGGGGTCTGCACCTGCGCTATTGTGCCATCTTCACACTTTATATAGATGGTAAAATCACCATCCACCTCGTCGATCGTGGGATCCCACCACACCTGAAAGTTTACGGTATACCCCTTTGTTGCACTTATCGAGGCGTATGTTTTGCCCTCGTCGTAGATCTGCATGATGTAGTAGTCGTCGCAGGTGCCATAGGCCGACACCAACCTGTCGGTGGTGATCTTCAGGTCGTTGGAAAAACTATTGACGGGTGAGCGCAACATCACCTGATTTACGCACGCCTCTTGTGTGCTGCTGCTATTGAGCCTGAGCGTCAGACTTATGATCGATGTGATGTGCGAAAAGCGCAGCGACATCGTCTCACTTGTCGAGTCGTGGGTAAACCTCTCCGAGCACATCACCCATTTGTCGTCTATCTGGTCGGTCGTGGCGCTTTGGTTCTGATACTCTGCGAAGCCAAATACATTGATGTAGTTGCTCGATCCAGAGTATGTTTGCGAGCCGCTAAAGGCCATATACTCAGCACCATCGAGGAGCTGTTGCTGCGACGAGATGGCTACGAACTCCGCCTTCTGTCCACCCTCTGAGATTGTCTCGGGGTCGATCTTGTAGGTTATGTAGCTGTTCGTTGCGACGAATTTGTCGTCGCTAATCTCTGCAAAATAGAGTATGTCGTTGTTGCTCCATGTCACCTGCTCCTCGTCGAACGCCACGCGTGAGGTGGGCGATAGCTCGACGTGTATTCGACCCAAATCGACACTGTCGCTCGTGGTGTCACCCCCCTGCAACGTATCCTTTTGACACATTGTGTGGAGCGCAGCGATGGCTGTGAGTATAGTTATTTTTAGTAGTTTTTTCATCTGTAAATAAATTAGTTACACACCCCAATATAAGGGTGCATAAATTAGGCTTGTAATAACTTGACACAATAAAAGATTAACAGATGTGTAACTACACCTGCGGTTAAAG
>JBCQUH010000050.1:0-13365 GCA_047174185.1 Rikenellaceae bacterium
GCGTTTGCGATGGGTGAGAATCGTGCAAATAGCAATGCTGCACCAGCTCACAAGGCCGAGGTTAAGAAGGCGTTCTGGATGAGCACTACGGAGTTGTCAAATGCACAGGTTCGCGCATTGTTGCCCGACCATAGCAGTCGTTACTTCGACCAGCAGTGGAAGGATCACGTGACAGAGGGTTACGAGGCTAATGGTGATGAGCAGGTTGCATTGCGTGTAAGCTGGAATGAGGCTGCGAAGTATTGCGAGTTGATGTCGGCAAAGACAGGCAAGAATGTGATGTTGCCAACCGAGATACAGTGGGAGTGGGCAGCACGCGGTGGTGTTGACGAGGATTACTGGTATGGCAACAACGCTAGCTTCGCGACGAAGGAGAACTTGTCAGACAAGCAGGCATTGAAGATGGCCGTTAGGGGTGTAAATCCACAGCCAATGACTCCAGACTACTCGTTCTATCCATATTGTATCTATATTCCAAAGGATGAGAATGTCGACGACGGTAACATGTTGGCAGTGGCATCGGGTAGCTATGAGGCCAATCCATTTGGCCTGTACGATATGATTGGTAATGTTTCGGAGTGGACACGTTCAGACTACTATACATACGACTCGAAGTCTAACTCGGGTTCGGAGTACAAGGTGGTTAAGGGCGGTTCATGGAGAACACATCCAAAAGATGCACGTGTTGCAGCACGTTGGTACTACTACCCATGGCAGGCACCATTCAACGTCGGTGTTCGTTTGGTGATCGAGGAGTAGTTCCTTTAGGAGATATTATGGCAGAAGCCCCAACGTCGATGGCGTTGGGGCTTCTGTTGTCTAGGTCTGTAATGTGGTTTAATCTATCTACTCCATAATATCGGCAGTTGGCTGAGCACGCTCTTGCTCGATTGCATATGGCGGAATATGTGACACTTGTCGCATAGCTGCCCCTTGCAGTAGACCGATAGGAGTTGGTTGATGGCCTGAGTCTCGAATGCCGAGGTCGGGGTGAGTCCGTACGATCTCATTCGCGAAACGTAGCGGTTATCCTCAGCTGGGATCGACTCATTGAGGTCGTTGGCCGTGTCGATAATCGAGTCGTCGTTGATGTAGAATCCGTAGGTGTAGAGCATCGGCACGATTAGATTGATACCAATTAGATCTATCTTCGCACGTCCAATCTTATATGACGCTTGACTCTTGAAATAGTTGCACCACACCTCGCTAGCCTCGACATTGAAGAGGTTGAATAGATCTTCGCGACTCTTGCAGTGCATCATCGTGTTGAATAGTTGGTCGTGGTGGTTGATGAGGTTTGCCACCTGCGATAGTCGCAGGATCGGCATCTTCGAGGTCAGCAATCCCTTTGTCTCCCACGCTCTAGCAGGCAGTGGCGTGATGTTGTATTTGTGGAGCAGATACTCTGCTTTGGCTCGATACTCTTTTGTGAACTCACTCTCCTTGATACCCTGAAGCAACCCAGAGGCACCCACTAATATCATCTCGACACTCTCGGGCGTATGTTTCTCGCGCGTTAGGATATTGAAATCCACACGTCGTGCGATCTCCATAAAGTTGGGGCGGTTCCTCTCGTCGCTGAGCGCACGCATAAATATTATGAACATCACCTGAGTCCAATTCTGTCGCGTTGCCGCAAATAGCTCTTTGATATCGACACACTTGCGGTTGAGACGCTCTGTCTCCAACTCTTGATATAGCGATTGACGCTGTAGATCGTCGAGCTGGTGAAGATAGATTCCACAACGCCCCGTGTGGGCATGTTGGCGAAGGATAGATATTAGCTCCTCTGCAGATGGAATCTCTTGCGTGAGTTTGGGTTTGTCGATCATCATGGTAGACTCTTTTGTAGGTGAGAGAGTGTTTCTGCTATAGCAATCCCAACTCTAGCAGCGACTCCTCCGACATCATCGAACGATCCCATTGAGGCTCGAATACCAACACCACATTAACCTCCTTAACCCCCTTTACCTTCGCCACCTCGTTGGTTACGTTCTCGACCAATATATCGGCCATTGGGCAGTTGGGAGCGGTGAGCGTCATGCGGATATTTACATCGCCCGATGGCTCGTAATCTATGTCGTATATCAACCCCAAGTCATATATGTTGACTGGAATCTCGGGGTCGTATATCGTCTTGAGCGTTAATACTATATCCTTCTCTATGTTTTCAATCTCTTGTGGAGTCATCTATATATATCTTTAAAATTTGTTATTCCCAATCGCTATGCCATCGTATGGGCATAGGCAACTGCATAGGCTCGCATCTGTTTGATCATCGACAACAATCCATTGCTGCGTGTGGGCGATAGATTCTCGCTTAGCCCTATTGCGTCGATAAAGTATAGATCCAATTGAGCCGCCTCGCTAGGTGTTCTGCCGCTCATCACCTTTATGAGGAGCGTGATTATCCCCTTGGTGATTATAGCATCGCTGTCGGCCGTAAATAGTATCTTACCATCTTCGATCTCGGCCGCAACCCACACTCGCGATTGGCACCCCTCGATCAGGTGATCTGGGGTTTTGTTGGACTCGTCGAGCAGTGGTAGCTCGCTGCTTAGCTCTATGAGGTAGTTGTATTTATCGAGCCACTCATCGAATATCTCGAAATCCTCTATTATCTGCTCCTGTATTTGATCCTTCATAAAATTTGCTGCAATATATTGTTACGAGGCAAATTTACGAATTAATTTTTAAATTTCTAGAGAAATATTCATATTCCTTGCTAAACTCCACCTGTGGCAGCTGCTCTATTGCGCGTAGCTGTGCTGCGCAGAATTGTCGGTGAGCCTCGCTTTGGGTGTTGTATGGTCTGTGTTCGGCCGCTCGCACTATGCGCATAACCTGCTCTAGAGTGGTGCGTGTTGTGGGTGTGAGGGCTGTGGCGCAGAATCGTTCCCATATATACTCCACCGCAACAGCCGATGGGTGCGCCATATCCTCGTCGTAGAAGCGGTAGTCGCGCAGTTCGTCGAGCACGATTTCGTAGGCTGGGAAATAGTGAATATTTTTATATTTCCCCACCATTTCGTCGATGGCCAGACGCAGCGTCGCCTTGCTTACGGCATTATCGCACGCCCCGTCGCTCAGGTGGCGAATGGGGCTTAGTGTCAATATTATCTGCTTGTCGGAGAGCTGTTGCGCGATCCTCTCCAGAGCCTCGACCACCTCACTGCAGCTCAAGCGTCGTCGTCGAAACATCTTCGATGGTTGTTTGTGGCAGTTGGCCACCACCTCCGCCCCGTGGCCACCTGTCAGCTCGTAGACCCACGCTGTGCCGAGTGTCACAACCACCCACCTGCTCTGGACGAGCGACGAGTGGGCGAGGTCGATGGCTCCATTGATATTCGATAGCGCCTCGTCGTGTGTCGCACCATTGAGCGACGAGTGCATATCGAAGTGAAACCACCCCATATCCCCCTGGTGCAACTGCTCGGCCACCACCTCGTTCTGCTCGACAAACCGCTCCACGGCCGATGCTATCGAGAGCGGATTGAACAACACACCCGTCGGATTGGTCGTCGTGCGGAATTTGGCACGCTCCAATGCCGAACCGATACGCTGTGCAAAACAGGAACCGATAGCGACAATCCCGTCGCCATACTCAATCTGTGGCTCTAGAGCCTCTATCTCAACAAATGTCTGTAGTTTCATTCCACAAAGGTAGTAATTTCCAATAAAATTTGTACATTTGTTATATGATTAAACGAGCAAACTGCAAGATAAACATAGGGTTGAATATTCTGCGTCGTCGCGACGATGGTTACCACGAGCTTGAGACGGTGATCTATCCAGTCGTGGGGCTTTACGACGATGTGCAGGTCGAGGCGATGGCAAGTGATAAGGGTGCTCCTCGGGTCGAATTTAGGGTCGAGGGGCTCGAGATCGACTGTGCGGCCGAGGATAACTTGTGTGTGCGTGCTGCACGCTTGATGCAGAGTCGATATGGAGTAGGTTCGGTGGCCATCACGCTTACTAAACGTATCCCGTTTGGTGCAGGTCTGGCTGGTGGATCGAGCGACGCAACAGCTGTAGTACTAGCTATGAATGAGATGTTTAATATTGGGGCGACGACCCAAGAGTTGATAGATATAGCGGCCGAATTGGGTAGCGATACCGCATTCTTTGTCTGCAATACGCCGCAGTTGTGTCGTGGCCGTGGCGAGATTATGTCGCCCATCGAGGTAGATCTCGCTGGGGCGTGGTTGGTGCTTGTTAAACCTCACAACATCTCAGTCTCGACGCGTGAGGCCTATAGCGGAATCTCGCCCGACAACTCGCAACCGCCTCTCGAAGAGTTGCTAGCACAGCCCATCGAGCAGTGGCAAACGACGATGCGCAACGGCTTCGAACCCCACATATTCCGTACCTATCCGCCTCTCCTGCAGATCAAAGAGTTGCTGCTTTCGTCGGGTGCCTCCTATGCCGCAATGTCGGGTAGTGGCTCGACCATCTATGCGCTGTTTCGCGACATGTCGTCGGAGAAGATGCAACAGATATTCACACAGATCACCAACGACGATCTGCTATCGCAACACCCCAACGACCACTATCTGCTACAGCTCTAGATCTACTATTTTATCTGCTATTTTTGGCCAACCAATATCCGTGCTTGCTCCATCGCAGCATCGCTTATCGCCTCGCCACTTATCATGGTTGCGATCTGCTCTATGCGCTGGTCGTGCGTGAGACGTGTGATATTTGTGTGCCCACCCTCTTTGTAGACTACAAAGTGGCTGTTGCCCTTCGACGCAACTTGTGGCAGATGGGTGATGTCGACCACCTGAAGGGTCTGAGCCAACGAGGCGATGATCTCGCCCATGGCATCGGCTATGCGTCCCGAGACTCCAGTATCTATCTCGTCGAAGATGATCGTCGGCAACTCCTTGTGGCGTGCGATTACACACTTGAGTGCCAACATGATACGCGACACCTCGCCCCCCGAGGCGATACGATCGATTCTCTGTGGAGCCTTCGAGGCCACAGAGCTAAACAGCATCTCGACATTGTCGCACCCCATTGGTTGCAACTCCTCCGTAGCGCCTATCTCGACCTCAAATCGTGACTCCGCCATCCCCAACTTCGACAAGATCGTCGAGACCTCTTTGGCCAACACCACTGCTGCTTTTTTGCGCTGCACCGTGATCTTTGCCGCCAACTTCGTGGCCGCCTCCTTGTGGCTTGCAATCTCTTTTTTGAGCTTTGCGATCAACTCATCAGCCCCTATTATAGCCCCCAGCTGCGAGGTGTAGTGGTCGCGAATGGCGATCAACTCCCTCAAATCAGCTGCTCTATGTTTCTGACACAGTGTGTACAACGTGTCGATACGCTCGCTCAACTTAGCTAATCGCTCGGGGTCAGACTCTATTGACTCCGCCTCCGCAGCCACTGATCGCGACATATCCTTCAACTCCGCAAGTGCGCTCGACAACCGTTCGGCATACTCTCCAGCCGCAGGGTAGTGCTTCGATATTTGGCGCATTTCACGCTCAGAATTACGCAATACGACCAACACACTGCGCTCGTCGTCGCCATCCATAGCATTTGTGAATCGCACCAATACCTCATTTATCATCTCGGCATTTTCGAGGATATGCAACTCGGCCTCCGCCTCTTCGCTCTCCCCTTCGCGTAGTTTGGCCGCCGTAAGTTCCTCTACTTGGTGAGCGATCCACTCTTGGTCGCGACTCGCCTGTGCGGCACTCTGCTCGGCTGTGCGCAGCTGTGTGCGTAGCTCTTGCAGCTGGTCATAGAGGTTGCCATACTCCGTCAATATCGCTGTCGACTCGTAGAGCATATCGAGCGTCGAACGACGAAATGACTCGTCGGCCAAAATCTGATTTTGGTGTTGTGAGTGTATGTCTATTAGCTTGCTACTCAATACTTTGAGGTCGCTCAGCGATGCGGGGATATCGCCCACAAACGAACGGCTCTTACCTGCAGGGGTAATCACACGACGGATCGTCACCTGCGCATCATACTCCCAATCCATCTGCTCGAAAAGAGGCTCCAGCCCCAACGCTCCGATCGAGAAGAGACCCTCGACCACACAACTTTTGGCGTTGTCGCGAGTCGCCACACCATCATTCTTACCACCGAGTAGCAGCCCCAAAGCCCCCAAAAGGATCGACTTTCCAGCTCCCGTTTCACCCGTGATGATGTTTAGCTCTCTGTCGAGTTCCATCTCTAGATGGTCGATTAGGGCGTAGTTCTCGACACTTAACCTCTCTAGCATAGTGCGACTTATTATTTCTCGTTTAGTAACTTCTCGATCTGATCGGCAATGCGCTCCGCCACCTCTCTTTTGCTCATGAGTGGCAACTCCTCGCGTGGAGAGTTGGCAGTGATGAATGTCACCTTATTGGTGTCGACTCCAAATCCAGCACCCTTGTCCTGCAATGAGTTGAGCACTATCATATCGAGATTTTTGCGCGCCAACTTCGACTCTGCATTCGTCAACTCATTGTCGGTCTCCAATGCAAATCCAATCAACACACGCCCCTCTTTCACCGCCCCCAATGCTGCCGCAATATCCGTAGTCTTGCGCAGCGTGAGTTGCATCTGCTCATCCAACTTCTTGATCTTCGTCGACTCCACTTGTGCTGGTGTGTAGTCGGCCACCGCAGCACACATCACCGCCACATCACTCTGCTCGAAGCGCTCTTTGGCCGCCATATACATCTGCTCGGCACTCAATACATCGACTCGCTCGACCCCTGCTGGAGTATCCAACGCTGTCTTTCCACTCACCAAGCAGACCTGCGCACCACGTCGCGCTAGACTATCGGCAATCGCATACCCCATCTTGCCCGTCGAGTGGTTCGATATATATCTCACTGGGTCGATCGGCTCGATCGTTGCCCCAGCGGTAATCATAACTCTCTTACCCTCTAATGTTTTTTTTTTATCCCCCTCCACAATCGCCATCACAGCCTCGAAGATCTCCTGAGGCTCGGCCATGCGACCCTTGCCAACAAGTCCGCTCGCCAACTCGCCCGAATCTGGTTCGACAACCCATACGCCGCGTTGGCGCAGAGTCTCGATGTTGCCTTGTGTCGCCACGTGAGCATACATATCTAGATCCATCGCTGGGGCAACTACAACTGGTGCACGTGCCGACAGATATGTGGTCAAGAGCAGATTGTCGGCCACACCCATCGCCATCTTGGCCATCGTATTGGCCGTCGCAGGGGCGATAACCATCACATCGGCCCACTCGCCCAAACTAATGTGCGAATTCCACTCCCCATTCTCGGGGTTGAAGAACTCTACCAAAATCGGGTTCTTCGATAGGGTAGCCATCGTTAGGGGCGTAATAAACTCCTTGGCTAGAGGGGTCATTATAACCTTGACCTCGCATCCAGCTACCTTAAATAAGCGACAAAGCGTAGCTGCCTTATAGGCAGCTATGCTTCCAGTCACACAGAGCAGTATATTGCGGCTCATGTCGTTATGTCTTTGAAATTTCTACTCTCGAGAGTCGCGAAACGATACCTCATCGTCAAGAAACTCCTCCATTGCAATCAATACAGGTTTGGGTAGGCGCTCATAGTAGCGCGAGATCTCGATCTGCTCGTGGTTCTCGAATGTCTCCTCCATAGAATCATTGGGCGACGAGAAGTCTGCCAACTTACGTGTAAGCTCGCTCTTCAACTCACCTGCAATCTGATTGGCACGACGCGAAACGATATTTAGCGATTTGTAAACATTTCCTGTCTCGTGGTCGATGTCGATCAACTGACGTGTCACAGTGTTGTTTGGAGTACTTTTCTTAATATCCATCTTCTCTACAATTTATAATTATTTGCGTTTTTATATCCTTATGTTATCCTTACTTCCCCTTGGCGACCCTACTTCCTCTTGCGATCGGCCGACTCAGTATCTTTGTTTGCCACCTCGCCCTTCTCTCTCTTCTCATCCTCTTCGTCTAGGTATTTGCGACCCTTCGCCAACATATCATCTGCCGTTTTGCGATATTTCGACTCGGGGAACTCCGCGATAAAGGTGTAGTAGCTATCGATCATCTGCAAGAAACGATCCTCCTTCTTGCTCAACACCGAGTTGTCGGCCAACTTAAATGCCGATGCCACAGTGTAATACAACATATCCTCGCGATACGAACTCTCAGGATACTCCTTGATAGCATTTTTGAAGGCGATGATTGCCGATTTGTAGTACCCCGTCTTATAATAGGTATAGGCATTTAGATAGGCCTTCTCAAAGAGTCGATCAATCAACTCTGCCTTGATAGCCCTAAACTCCTCGATCTTCTCCGAATTGGGGTGGCGCGACATAAACTCATTGATCGTATAGATAGCCTTCTCAATAGGTGTCTGGTCACGTTTTGCATCAGGAGCTATATAGTAGTGGCTCATAGTATACATACCCTCGGCATCCTCGATAAAGGGCGAACGACCATACTCTTTTCGATAATCATCCAACAACACTATCGCATACTCGAAGTCGTTATCCTTGTAGGCACTGCGTGCACGATAGAACTTCAACGAATCGTCGCGGCTATAGTTCGAGAAGTAAGGCTCTGCGGTGTTGAATAGGTTGATCGCCTTATTCCACTCTTCGGCCTCGTATTGTTGCATCGCCAAGGCATATATCTTGTCAGGGTCGCCCTTTTTTAGTGTCTTGTAAGTTGTGCTGCAACTAGCGGCCAATAATACCACCACCACAAACATTACAATTGTGATGATGTGTCGCGATTTTTTTAATCCTAAATTAATAAACTTCATCTTATTTCTTCTAATTTTAGCGAGCATTATACGCCTCGATTGCCTTGCCGAGGATAAATATAGCACGCTGTAGGTCGGTTTTATTAAGAACGTATGCAATACGCACTTCATTGCGTCCGAGTGTGGGATCGGAGTAAAAACCCGATGCTGGAGCCAACATTACAGTCTCCCCCTCGTAGTCGAAATCCGACAAACACCACTGACAAAACAGATCGCTATCGTCGACTGGTAGGCGCGCTACGGTATAAAATGCACCCATCGGAATCGGTGTGTAGACCCCGGGGATGTGGTTGAGTCCATCGACCAGACACTTGCGTCGCTCAATATATTCGTCATACGAATCGGTCCTATACTCACGCGAAGCATCGATCGAGGCCTCGGCAATAATCTGTCCAATCAATGGTGGCGACAGTCGAGCTTGGCAAAACTTCATCACCGCATTGCGCAGTGCTTGGTTCTTTGTAATCAACGCTCCGATACGGATTCCACACTCCGAATAGCGCTTCGACACCGAGTCGATCAACACAACATTCTGCTCGATACCCTCCAAATGGCATGCCGAGATATATGGCGACCCCGTATAGATAAACTCTCTGTAGACCTCATCCGAGAAGAGGAATAGATCATACTTCTTGACTAAATCACGGATCTGATCCATCTCCTTGCGAGTATACAAATATCCCGTAGGGTTGTTGGGGTTACAGATCAAAATACCACGTGTTCGCTCATTGATCTGCTCCTCGAATGCCTTGATGTTTGGGAGCGCAAACCCCTCCTCGATAGTCGACACCACGGGGCGGATCACCGCACCTGCCGAGATTGCAAATGCCATATAGTTGGCATAGGCAGGTTCGGGCACAATAATCTCGTCACCAGGGTTGAGGCACGACATAAATGCAAACAACACCGCCTCCGAACCACCCGTAGTGATGATAATCTCCTCGGGCGTAAATTTAATCTGATACTGATCGTAGTACTCTACGAGCTTCTTGCGCAGCGACAAAAAACCATCGCTGGGGCTATACTCCAACACCGTGCGATCGATGCGCTTCATTGCGTCGAGACCTTCCTGAGGCGATCGCAGGTCGGGCTGACCGATATTTAGGTGGTAGACCTTCGTGCCGCGAGCTTTCGCTGCATCGGCCAATGGGCCTAGTTTTCGTATAGGTGATGCAGGCATCTGCTCTGCACGTTGTGATATTACTGGCATACAATCAATATTTTCTCCCTCGGCGAGACTAACTCGCATATAATTGGGCAAAGATAGCATTTTTATACAATATTACCTAATTATAATCGATAATTGTTAAAAAAAACTCTCTTATTGTGTAATTTGTGATGTCGTTTAACGATTGTTTTATATCTTTGTCGGATGTAATTTAATAATAAAGCGAGATAAATGTCAAGTACGATTGCCGAAAAGTATGCACCGCAACAGATAGAATCTAAGTGGTACGAATATTGGATCAACAACAATCTATTTCACTCCGAGCCAGATGAGCGCGAGCCATATACGATCGTAATTCCACCTCCAAATGTCACTGGAATGTTGCATATGGGGCATATGCTTAATAATACATTGCAGGATGTATTGGTGCGCCGCGCACGTATGATGGGTAAGAATGCCTGCTGGGTCCCTGGTACCGACCACGCATCGATCGCCACCGAGGCAAAGGTGGTGGCGAAGTTGGCGGCCGAGGGTATCGACAAGTCGACGCTTACGCGTGAGGAGTTCTTGGCGCACGCTTGGGCGTGGAAAGAGGAGTATGGTGGGGTTATCCTCAAGCAGTTGCGCACGTTGGGTGCGTCGTGTGATTGGGATCGCACCTGCTTCACGATGGATGAGCCTCGCACACAGAGTGTTATCAAGGTCTTTTGTGACCTTTACAATAAGGGTAAAATCTATCGTGGTGTGCGAATGGTCAACTGGGATCCAGTGGCTAAGACCGCGCTCTCCGATGAGGAGGTGATCTATAAGGAGTCGCATGGTAAGTTGTACTATTTGCGCTATATGGTCGAGGGTTCCGATAAGGCGATTATCGTGGCTACGACTCGTCCCGAGACTATCTTGGGTGACACGGCACTCTGTGTCAACCCCAATGATCCTCGCTACGATTGGTTGGCCGAGGGTGCGCGAGTTATTGTTCCGTTGGTGGGTCGTTCGATCCCTGTTATCCGCGATGAATATGTTGATATAGAGTTTGGTACGGGAGCCTTGAAGGTTACCCCTGCGCACGATGTCAATGACTATATGTTGGGTGAGAAGTATGGTCTGGAGACCATCGACATCTTTGACGATGGCGGTGCGATCAATGATAAGGTGGGGTTGTATGTGGGTGTCGATCGTTTCGAGTGTCGCAAACTTATCGAGGGTGATTTGGCCGAGGCTGGTCTGTTGGAGAGGTGTGAGTCGTATGATAATAATGTGGGCTTCTCGGAGCGCACAGGTGTGGCTATCGAGCCTAAGTTGTCGATGCAGTGGTGGTTGTCGATGGGTGATTTTGCCGAGACGGCCAAGGAGTCGGTGATGAGCGATGTTGTGAAGTTTGTCCCTGCTAAGTATAAGAATACGTTCCGTCACTGGATGGATAATATCAAGGATTGGTGTATCTCGCGCCAGTTGTGGTGGGGTCAGCAGATCCCTGCCTACTATCTGCCCAAGGGTGGATATGTTGTTGCCGAGACGGCCGAGGAGGCGTTGGCGATGGCGCGTGCTAAGTCGGGTGACGAGAGTTTGCAGTTGAGCGATCTGCGTCAAGACGACGATGTGTTGGATACATGGTTTAGCTCGTGGTTGTGGCCTATCTCGGTCTTTGATGGTATTCGTAACCCCGATAATGCGGAGGTTAGCTACTACTATCCGACCAACGATCTGGTTACAGGTCCAGATATCATCTTCTTCTGGGTGGCTCGTATGATTATGGCGGGCTATGAGTATCGCGATATGAAGCCTTTCCACAATGTCTACTTTACGGGTATCGTTCGCGACAAGATTGGTCGCAAGATGTCGAAGCAGTTGGGTAACTCGCCCGATCCTCTGGATTTGATTGCGGAGTATGGAGCCGATGGCGTTCGCATGGCGATGATGTTGTGTTCGAGTGCAGGTAATGATTTGATGTTTGACAATGCTCTGTGTGAGCAGGGTCGTAACTTTGCTAATAAGATTTGGAATGCCTACCGATTGGTTACGGGGTGGAGTGTCGACGAGGGGTTGGCGCAGAGCGAGAATAATAGATTGGCTGTAGAGTGGTTTGCGGCGCGTTTCGACGAGGCGTTGGCGCAGATCGAGAGCGACTTCGAGGGGTACCGCCTTTCGGAGGCGTTGATGGTGGCCTACAAGTTGTTCTGGGATGAGTTTAGCGGTTGGTATCTGGAGATGATTAAGCCTGCTTATCAGGCTCCGATCGATGCGCAGACGCTTGCGCAGACCAAGGAGTTCTTCGATAAGTTGATGCGTCTATTGCACCCCTATATGCCATTTGTGACGGAGGAGATCTGGCAAGATCTTGCGGAGTGTGGCGCAACTGAGTCGATTGTTGTGGCCGATATGCCTGTGAGCGATGGTTGCGACGGTGCGATGTTGGCTCGCTTTGAGTTGGTCAAGGAGGTTGTTTCGGCTATTCGAAATGTGCGAAAGGGCAAGAATTTGCCACAGCGCGAGGCGTTGGAGTTGCAGGTGGTTGTAGATGAAAACTACCCAGTTGAGTTTGCGCCCGTGTTGGCCAAGATGGGTAATCTGAGTGCAATTGTTGAGGTGGCCGAGAAGGATAGTTTGGCTGTTGGATTTATTGTCAAGACTACGCAATATAGTGTTCCGTTGGGCGACAAGATCGATGTCGAGGCGGAGTTGAAGAGGTTGAACGAGGAGTTGATCTATCAAGAGGGTTTCTTGCGCTCGGTGATGAAGAAGTTGGACAACGAGCGATTTGTTGGCTCAGCACCCGAGAAGGTTGTGGCCATGGAGAGGGCTAAGCGTAGCGATGCCGAGGCCAAGATCGCAGCGATCAAGGAGCAGTTGGCAGCGTTGAATCAGTAGTATGGCGGCACCAATTATGATCTATACCGACGGTTCGTCTCTGGGTAACCCAGGGGCGGGCGGTTATGGTATTGTGATGTTGTCGGGCCCCTATCGCAAGGAGTTGTCGCAGGGGTTTCGTCAGACGACTAACAATCGCATGGAGTTGATGGCGGTGTGTGTGGCGTTGGAGATGTTACGTTTCGAGGGTTCGGAGGTTACGGTCTACTCGGATTCGAAGTATGTGGTCGACGCGGTGGAGAAGCGTTGGCTCTTTGGATGGGAGAAGAAGGGGTATGAGGGGAAGAAGAATCCCGATCTGTGGCAGCGCTTTTTGCGTTCGTATCGTCGCCACAAGGTTGGCTTTGTGTGGGTCAAGGGTCATGCGAGTAATGTGGAGAATAATCGCTGCGATGAGATGGCAGTAATGGCAGCGCGCGATGCGTCGAGCCATCTCGATGATGTGGGGTATTGCGGCTAGTTATGGCCGCATTACTTGTTTTTTGATGCCTAAATTCAACTTGTAAATGCAACTGAGGAGTTGAAGTGTTGCAGGGAATGAGATAAAATATTTTTTCAGAGAGGAAAGAGAGGTAAAACTCTCCT
>JBCQUH010000051.1:0-13221 GCA_047174185.1 Rikenellaceae bacterium
TAACTTTGATGTCAGATAAACGCTTCAATTTAGGACGTTACGGGTTCTTGTCCTAAATTTTGGAGTAAAAAATGAAAAATTAGAACCCTCCTAAAATTTCAAAACTATAAAACCTAAAAAACTATGAAGAGAGGTGCGATGGCGCTTATGGCGTTATTACTATCTGCGACTGTTGTAAATTCGCAGACGATCAACCTTGCGAAGAGCAAAGAGGTTTATTTCGAACACTTTTGGAGCACAGGGTGTGGTGCTGGTCGTGCAAACGAGGGGTTGCGTGCCGATTGGCTAGAGCAGTTGGAGCAGGCGCACAAGGATTGTGGCTTTAGATATGTGCGTATGCATGGTCTATTCCACGACGATATGCACATCTGCCATGTGGATCGCAATGGCAATTTGACATATAGCTGGCAGTATGTCGATGTATTGTTTGACCGCATGTTGGATATTGGCGTGCGACCATTCGTCGAACTAGGATTCTTCCCCGAGGAGATCGCGATGGAGGGCAGCAAGACTCAATTCTGGTGGGAGGCAAATGTTACGGTCGACCCCGACAAGACATTCCCAATGTGGCATGATCTGGTGAAGAACTTCACACAACACGTGGTTGATCGTTATGGCATAGATGAGGTTCGCACGTGGTATTTCGAGGTGTGGAACGAACCAAATTTGTCGGGAAGTTTCTTGGACGGCACAAAATCGGACTACTTTAGACTCTACAAAGAGGCTGTTACTGCGATCAAGAACATCGACGAGTCACTACGCGTCGGAGGGCCATCGACAAGTAACTTCACGGCCGATGAGCGTTACTCGGGCGAGAAGATGGATCACAGCAAGTCACGCTTCTATCCAGACGACATTATCAACGATCAACAGTGGAAGTCGCCATGGATGGAGGATTTTTTGGCCTATTGTGCAAAGGAGAAGTTACCCGTAGACTTTGTCTCGACCCACCCCTACCCGACCGACTATGCATTGGATCCAGAGGCTGGACGTAGCAAGAGTGCTACGCGTTATGTGCACTCTACACGCGACGACATACAGTGGCTCAACGATGTGTTGGCCAAGAGCAAATATCCAAAAGCCGAGATCCACCTTACGGAGTGGAGCACCAGCCCTAGTAGTCGTGACGCGATGCATGATGAATTGCCACCAGCTGCATTTATTATAAAGGTCAATCTAGAGAATATCGGCAAGACCAATTCGTTGATGTATTGGACATTCACCGATGTATTTGAGGAGAAGGGTGGCGGCGACAAGATCTTCCATGGAGGTTTTGGAATGTTCAACCTTCAGGGGATCGCCAAACCGAGCTATCACGCATATAGAATGTTGAACCAATTGGGCGACAAGCTAATCTACAACGAGGATCCTGTGTGTGTGACTCGCAATAGCAATAGCGGAAAGATCGTTGCTTTGGCATATAACTACCCCGAGGAGTATGTGCAGCGTGTACCTGGAGGCAATGCGGCAAATGCGATCTCAAAATCATCGAGCAAAGATCTCACCTTCACGATCAAGGGACTTGCGCCAAATGCAACAGTATTTGTAGAGACACTCGACAACGAACACGGTAATGTGATGGAGAGCTATCGCGCAATGGGCAAGCCTCATAGCCCAACACGCGAGCAGATCGAGTTCCTCAAAAAGGCTGCATGGGATACTAAGAAGGAGAGTTTGATGGCCGACAAAGATGGTGTACTCATAATCGAGCGTGAGATTGCACCTTGGGCGTGTCTGCTCATCACCGAAATGTAGTAGCAAGTTAGGAGCTAAAAAGGTAGAGGGGAGAACTTCAATCGAAGTTCTCCCCTCTTGTTCTCTCTACACCCTACTTCAAGGTCTGCTTAATCATCCAGATATTCTTGCTGATCTGCGCCAGATAGCCATCCATCAATGCCGAGACTAGGTAGATCGACTCCTCGTCGGCCGTAATCTTGATGGTCAATATCTCAGCCTTTAGATGTTCGAAATCGGCCAATAGGGTCGACATAATCTGCGCCTCATCGCGCCACACATCGTCGATCTCGGTGATATTGCTCATCGACAAAAACTCCTTCAACGACGCTACAGGTTTTAGCTCCAACATCAACATGGTCTCGGCCACCTCGTCGACCGACTCCACGAGTGCCTCATACAGCTCATCGAGTTTCTCGTGAATCGTGAAGAAGTTCGCACCTTTGGTGTACCAATGACAATTCTGAATCTTGTGATATGTCACAACCAGATCCGAAAGTAGAGTGTTTAGTTTTACCTCCATAGTTTTTTGTTTTTTAGTATAGAAAATTATCTATACCAACCCTATGCAAGAGTTTTGCCAAAACTATGGAGGTAGATCAGTTTTTAACGCAACGTAATAACAAGACCTGCCGACACCCAACACTGCGGCATCTGCAAGCCGCCATAGTCGAAGTAGTCGGTCGATGTAATGTTGGTTGCGTCGAGATATATTTTGAAGGCTCCACGCTCCCACGCCATGCGGCTGTCGAGTAACAGGTATGGATTATACCCCTCACTCAGACCATCGACATTGGTGTAGTTACCCACACGATCGTAGTACGAGGCGGTGGTCACCCACGTGAGGCGAGGTGTCAAACGCAGTACAATAGAGGCCGCGAGTTTATTGCGCATATAGTTCTGGGCATAGAGCGAGATCACATCGTCGGGTATCTCCTTATCCTGCGTGATGTAGCCGTAGCTCACCTTGACACTCTCGACAAAGGCTGCGAATCGGTAGTTTGCGCTCACCTCGGCACCCCGCGTCTGTAGCTGGGTTATCTGTCGCGAATAGTAGATCCCCTCGGCATCGTCAGGCATATGCGTCCAATCTATTATGTTACGACCATCGCGCACATATAACTGCATATTTGCACTCCATCTGCCCAATGTATATTGGCTTGATAGACGGTAGTTTATCGCTGTCTCGGGTTGCAAATCTGCATTAGGAATATTGGTAAGCGACGAGTAGTATAGGTCGGTGAACGTGGGCAGACGCATAGACTCATTGACCCCCAACTCCACCTGCCACCCTCGGGCTATGAGGTAACGCCCCGACAGACTCCAGATGGGCGAGGTGCCATAGGCCGTGGAGCTTAGACCTGCCGATGCTGCGAGGCTCATGCGCTGCCATGTGTAGATATGGCGCAGATAGTAGTTGCCCGTATTGCGTGCCGCGGTATGGGTGTAACGACCATTTGGGGTGTCGCTCTCCAGCCCCAGATTTGTACTCCAAATATGGTTGTAGCTGTAGTCAACCCCTGCAGTTGTCGTACCCCCCGTCCATTGGTAATCAGCCGTGACCTCTGCCCATACATTGTCGGTCATGTGGTAGTTGTCGTAGGCATCATTGGTGGGGATCAACTCAAAATGGTCGTAGTTTTTGCGATAGCTCACACTGCTCGACACCCTTAGTCGATCGGCCAAATCGACCACCCAACGCAACGATCCCAGAGCCGTCTCAGTAGTCTCGTACTGATCGGGGTACTTCAACGAATAGAATCCGTTGGCTCCAAATTCGCGCGCTTGGTATCCCAACTGCACATCGAAGTAACCACACCGCTCACTCTGGTAGGTAGTGCGCAGATAGCCATTCAAGTTGCTAAACCCAGTGTTGTGTTGATAGCCATCGCTGCGACGATAGGAGGCTGAACCAAACACATTGAGCTGCTCACCCTTGTGGCTACCCGATAGATTGGTGTAACCATAGCCATAGGCTCCGCCGCTAAGATCGAGCCGTAGATAGTCGCTCGACTCCATCGGCTCCGTGCGGATGTTGATAGCACCTGCATAGGCTCCAACACCCGAGACTCCATCGATCAACTCGATCTCGCCCACCGACTCTATGTCGACAGGTAGCGAATGGGTTTGATGCCCCGTTCGAGCATCGCTAAAATTGATACCATTGAGCATCACTTGCGTCTGGTCAAATGATCCTCCTCTAATGGATAGGTCTGCTTGAACCCCCTTGCCTCCACGCTCACGAACATCGATCGAGGGGCTGAGGCGAAGCGCCGACTCCAGAGTCTGGATGGGCGCTGCGACCTGCGTCTCGCGATCGAAGATGGGTGTGGACAACATGACACTACGCGTAGGGTTACCCTTGGTTTGGGTGACCTCCACCTGTTCGATGGCGACCTGCGAGCCGATGGCTAGCGAGTCAACCTCCGAGGCGTATGCCTTATTGGCAACAAGGGAGATAATGAACATTCCTACCCAAAGAACTCCGATCGTCACATGTCGATGTAGTGATGCAAAGACCGAATAGCCCTTGCGACTCCAACGTCGAAAACATGCAGACGATACCGTTTTTTGAATACGTTTCATCTCTCTCTGTTTTTTAGATGATTAATAAAAAAATTAGGCGATCTCGCTTAGAGATCGCCCAAAGGTATGAATAAAAACCGCATCTGCAACATCTGAGAGGCTGTTTTTCTTATTTTCGTATAACTCTTATGATTAAATCTTCATCGAAATACTATAATCGCTCAATCACAAGGTAATAAGCTGGATGAATCGAACCATTTGCACCAATCAATCTCGCATCGACATCATACCTGCCTTTTTTGAGATCGAACACAAACTCCATACACTTTGCACTCATATCAACATCGACACTACCCTCGCAATCTCCGATCGAGATTGTTGCCTTTGAAAACTCCTTGGCTACTCCTGCTGGCTTTTGCTTAATAATTCCACCCTCGACAAGTGGCGTAGCTGGCACAACACTATTGAAACTATAACCACTCTCGGGAGCATAACGATAGATACTAAATTTATACTTACCACTTTTCAGTAGCTCGATCTTATAAACGCCCTCTCCTGTCGCACTTCTACGAGGATGTATCTGGTCGTGGAAAATCTGTTTTTCCGAATATAGATCGTGTGCAAATATCGTAACTGGATTCTGCTCTCCACCAGCATAGTTATAAGCAAATCGCTCATTTACATTATCTTGCACATAGATTTCGTCCCAGAACTCTTCGTAATCACGCGTCAACTTGGCAACCACATCCGTATGTTGCGCTGCGATGTCGGTTTTCTGCTGCGGATCACTACTCAAATCATACAACTCCACACCATTAATCAATCGCCAGCTACCGCTCATAACAGCCGTCTTGCGCCACTTTGTAATCTTATGCTCACGTTGTGAATCGACAATAAGGGTTCGATCCGCCCAATCTACCTCGCGACCCTCCAATAGCGGCACAATGCTCACACCATCAAACAACTTCTTGGGCAACTTCTTGGTCAATCCCAAATACTCAATAAAGGTTGGGAATAGGTCGACATGAGAGGTCAACGTATTTATATCGCGAGGTGAGTCCAACCCTCCATCGGGATAACTAATGAAAAATGGTACTTTGTGACCACCCTCATAAGGTGAATCCTTCTGCTCGCGCAAGAAACCCGTAAAGGTCGACTCCCGATCCGCCTTACTCTGATTAAACGATGGGCGAGTCGTTCCGTTATCAGTCGTGAAGATAAATATCGTGTTGTCAATCAACCCCAACTCGTCGAGTCGCTTACGGAACTTTGCGATGTTGTCGTCTATATTTGTCACCATACCATAGAACTTCATATCGCCTTGGCTCAACCCTTGATTGGCATACATCTCATAATACTCCACTGGCACATTTTGCGGCGAGTGTGGAGCATTGGTCGGAATATAGCAGAAGAATGGTTTGTCACCCTCTTGGCTCTTCTCGATAAACTTGATTGCCTCGTCGAAGAATACATCTGTGCAATATCCCTCATATTGAACCCACTCGCCATCCGTTTTGTAGTGGTCGTCGAAGTAGTCATTGCCCCAATAATCAGGCCCCTGACTAATACCGCCACCACCAATAATCACCGAACGGTCGAAACCTCTATCATTGGGGCGATATGGATAGCTCTCGCCTAAGTGCCACTTGCCAAAGACTCCACACGTATATCCATTGGCGCTAAGCACCTCGGGCAAAATAACCTCATCCTCCCACGGAATACTACGCCCCATAACCGTATGCCACACACCGATACGATCGGAATATCGACCCGTCATAATCGCGGCACGCGATGGAGCACTCGTTGGCGAAACATGGTAATCAGTGAGTCGCACCGATGTCGCATAGAGCGAATCCATATTAGGCGTCTTGATATGAGGATTGCCAAAACACGCCAAATCGGGATAACCCTGATCGTCGGTCATGATAAATACGACATTGGGGCGAGCTGATTTGCCCTTGCCTTTGGTCGTTGCTGCCTCTACCGAGTTGGCAACAGGCAGTAGCGACAATAACGCTACTGCTGGGATAATGTTCCTCCTTGTCATATTTATTACAATATTATTAAGCCTCAGTCTCCTCCTCGGATGGCACCTCGCGCACCACGCCAAACAGCTCCTCGCACCGAACAACCACATCTTCGGCCTCGGCCGTGATCGGGAAGATGATATTTGGTTCCAACATACAGACCTCCTTCTTGCTACGAAGTAGCTCTTCGCCACCACCTGTGATATTTAACATAACGATGGCATCCTTCTCGATCTTGCCATCGGCCACCGCCTTGATCAATGTGGCTGTAGCAACACCTGCGGCCGAATATATATCGACACCCTCTAACTCCTTGAAGAGTGTTCGTGCCTTGCGCGACTGTGCATTTGTGGCCACCAACACCTCGCCATTGGTCGCCTTCAGTGCATCGTACAACCCACCCTTGATTGAGTATGGAGGCTTACGGTTCGACAACACCTTGGCATCGATGATCTCAACATCGCGCCTAGCCTTATCGTCGTCATAAGGTAACATCTCGCGTGAGTCAACTCTCCATGCATCGAACATCGGAACAAACGGTGCATTTTGCGACACCATCAACTTCGTCACCTTCGAACCAAATCGTCCATCGGCAATCAGTCGCATGTTGGCCTCCCACGCTGCGATAGCACCCGTACCCGAACCTACAGCTTGAAAATAGTAATCTGGCATCTCGCCAATAGTCGTCGCGGCCGACAACATCGTCGTAGCCATACCATCGCGACGTGCAACATTCTTCGCACCACCCTCGGCATAGAACACCGACGACTGCAATGCCAAATTACTCAGATGAATAGCATCGAAATAGTCGCCACCCTTCTCGCACGCAATCAACTTCACACATGGCTTGATCGGAGCATCGAACCACAACGCACTCAAATTATCCGCTGGAACCGACAACAACAATGGAATATCATTATCCGAGCAGACCTGAGCAAAGGCACGAGCCGTGTTACCAGCCGAGGCAACAACCAACACTCGTTTCTCGTCGGCCGCAGCGCGTCCACAGACGCTATAAGCCTCTGTCTCCTTAAACGAACAGGTCTTCATCGTCGCACCAATCGAGGGATTGTAACCACTAAAGGTGATATACAAATTATCCAACCCCAAATGCTTCGCCAACCGCTCACTCTTGTAGGTCACAGGAGCCGACGATCCCTTCAACATACGGCTAACTGGCAACCAATCAGCAAATTTGTACAACCCCATCTCAGCTCCTCCAACCTCGATCTGCTGTTTCTCATACTTAGCACGGATCAGCGAGGGTGTAGCGCACTGCTTATCGTCGATAACCCATCCCGTATCCTCAAACTCTCGTCCCGTCTCAACACACTCTAGAGTGTAGTTCGTAGCTTTAAACTCTTTCATCTATTCTATAATTTATATTTTTATGACATTCGTTCCTTATAATCTTCGTAGCCAAACTCACGCACAACTTCCAAATCACCCGACTTGCGCAAGATAGCGATTGCTGGGTGCGACACTCCGTTAAACATCGTCGTCTTGACCATCGTATAGTGGATCATATCCTCGAATACAATCACCTCGCCCACTTGTGGTTCGTGGCCATCGGCAAAAACCCACTCACCCATATAATCACCTGCCAAACAGCTATTGCCGCCCAACTGCCACCCTTGCTCACCCTCCTCAGGATCCTTAGCCCCCACAATAGAAGGCTTATATGGCATCTCCAAACAGTCGGGCATATGGCAGACAAACGACACATTGACCATCGCTGTGGTGGTCGAACCATTGCGGACAACATCCTCTACCCTCGCCATCAACACCCCTGTGCGCCACGTAAAGGCACTCCCAGGCTCCATGATCAATCGCAGGTGCGGATATTTCGCCTTAAACTCTTTTAATATAGTAATCAACTCATCGCAATCATAATCCGCATTCGTCATGAGGTGTCCGCCCCCCATATTCAACCACTTCAATCGAGGCAACAACTCTCCAAACTCCCTCTCGACAGCCTCCAGCGCCAAACGCAGATGCTCCGCACGCGACTCACACAACACATGAAAATGCAAACCCTCGACACCCTCGGGCAACTCCCTCAACTGCTCACTCACAACCCCTAAACGCGAACCCTCGATGCATGGATTATACAAATCGGTCTCGACAGGCGAGTAACGCGGATTGACCCTCAACCCACACGACACACCAGCTGCATGAGCCTTTGCTGCATGACGCTCATAGTGCGCCAACGAGTTGAAAGTGATATGGCTACTCAACGACAAAATCTCATCAATCTGCTCATCGGTATAAATTGGTGCATAGGTATGCGACAGTGTAGAGAATGGTTCATCCCCACCCCTTACAAACTTCTCGTTCACCAACCTAGCCTCGCTCAACGAGCTAGCCGTAGCGCCATCGGAGTGTTCGGCCAAAAGCCCAAAGATACTCCACATGGCACACGCCTTGAGTGCCACTATAATCTCTACGTCAGCCTCACGACGAACTCGATCTACGACTGCCAAATTGGCCATCAACGACTGCTCATCAACCACATAACAGGGTGATGGAGCACTATAAAATCCCTTTTTCTTCACCACACAAAGATAATCATTTAACACTAGCATCACCATTTACCCGACCTTTTTTTCCATATCCTCAATCCAAAATAAGTATAAATACCCATACCCTAAAATCCAATTATCAACAGAAAAATAGTACCTTTGTCGCAACCTAACTAAAATGCAAAAAAGATGAGTGATATGGTAATATGCCCTGCATGCAGTGGCGAAAATGGATATTTCGACGGTACGATGAACGCCTGCCCCGAGTGTGGACACGAATGGAGTGCCGATGCAACTGTCGAGCAGAGCGCAGACTCGACACCTCGCGATAGCAATGGCGCAGAGCTATTCGACGGCGACTCTGTAACTGTAATCAAGGATCTAAAGGTGCGCGGATCGTCGATGGTCATCAAGCGCGGCACGAAGGTAAAATCGATTAAGCTAACGGATAATCCCGAGGAGGTGGATTGTAGAATCGAGGGGGCGGGCATCGTCCTCAAGACCTGCTTCCTCAAGAGATAGAGCAAGCCCCCCCCAAAAAAAACACCTGCAAATCGAGCGACTTGCAGGTGTTTTCAATTACTAACTAATCTATACGCTATGCGTCAATATTCGCATAATGAGCATTCGACTCGATAAAATCTCTACGTGGCGGCACCTCGTCGCCCATCAACATCGAGAACACACGATCCGCCTCAACAGCATTATCGATAGTCACCTTGCGCAAGATTCGCGTCTCAGGATTCATCGTCGTATCCCACAACTGAGTATCGTTCATCTCTCCAAGTCCTTTATAACGCTGGATGTGAACGCCCTTGTTACCGAACTCCGCCATCACACTCTCGCGCTCCTCCTCGCTCCAACAGTAGCGCTCCTGCTGACCCTTCTTCAACAAATACAATGGAGGTGTAGCGATATAGATATGACCATTCTCCACCAACTCCTTCATCTTGCGGAAGAAGAACGTCAACAACAATGTCGCGATATGGCTACCGTCGACATCGGCATCGGTCATGATAATAACTTTATTATATCGCAATTTCGAAATATTCAACGCCTTGCTATCCTCCTCAGTTCCGATCGTCACACCCAATGCTGTGAACATATTCTTGATCTCCTCGCTCTCCCACATCTTATGCTCCTGCGCCTTCTCGACATTCAAGATCTTACCGCGCAATGGCATGATAGCCTGAAAATTACGGTCACGACCCTGCTTCGCTGTACCGCCCGCCGAGTCTCCCTCGACCAAGAATATCTCGGCAATCGAGCGGTCACGGCTCGAACAATCCGTCAACTTACCTGGCAATCCTGCACCCGACAACACAGTCTTGCGCTGGACAATCTCACGAGCATGACGAGCTGCATGGCGAGCCGTAGCGGCCAAGATAACCTTCTGAACTATCGCACGAGCATCCTTTGGGTGCTCCTCCAAATAGTGACTCAACGCCGCCGACATCGCCTGATCTACTGCCGCCGACACCTCGTCGTTACCCAACTTTGTCTTAGTCTGACCCTCGAACTGTGGCTCGGCAACCTTCACCGAGACAACAGCTGTCAAACCCTCGCGGAAGTCATCACCACTAATCTCAAACTTCAACTTCGCCAACATACCCGACTCATCGGCATACTTCTTCAACGTACGTGTCAACGCTCGACGGAAACCTGTCAAGTGAGTACCACCCTCATGAGTATTGATATTATTTACATACGAGTGTACATTCTCCGAGAATGAGTTGTTATACTGCATAGCAACCTCTACTGGCACACCGTTGCGCTCAGTATCCAGATAGATGATCGACTCGATGATCGACTCTCCTCGCGTAGCATCCAAATACTTCACAAACTCCTTCAGACCATCCTCCGAGAAGAACTCCTCCGAGCGGTCACCCTCTCTGCCCTCCTCCTCGCGTTTGTCGGTCAACGTCAAATGGATACCCTTATTCAAAAAGGCCAACTCGCGTAGACGCTTCGCCAAAATATCATATTTATAAACCGTCGTCTGTGTAAAGATCTCCTCATCGGGCTTAAAGGTCACCGACGTTCCGCGATCCTCACAATCGCCAATAATATCGACCGACGACGTGGGCGCTCCCTTCGAGTATGACTGACGATAGATCTTGCCATTCTTATGCACCTCGGCAATAAGCAGCGTCGACAATGCATTAACACACGACACACCCACTCCGTGCAATCCTCCCGAGACCTTATAACTTCCCTTGTCGAACTTACCTCCTGCGTGCAACACCGTAAGGACAACCTCCAAAGCAGATTTCTTCTCCTTCTCATGATAGTCCACAGGGATTCCTCGACCATTATCCTTAACCGTGATCGAGTTATCCTCGTTAATTGTGACATAAATATGCGAACAGTGACCCGCCAACGCCTCGTCAATCGAGTTGTCAACCACCTCATAAACAAGGTGATGAAGTCCCTTCTCACCTGTATCACCGATATACATCGCTGGACGCTTACGCACCGCCTCTAGACCCTCTAGAACCTGAATATTGGATGCCGAATATTCGCTATTTGGCCTCTCTATGTTTTGATCTGTACTCATTCAATTATTTATATGTATAACTCCACAAATATAGGTTAAATTTGTGGAAATCACAAAAAAATCTCACCTTTATTTCACCTCTATTGCGCCGAAACAACACTATTTAAATCGACCTGCGAAATATGCCCCTGCGAAAAGACAATAGCTCGTGCTGGAAAGCTATCCAACAGCGTCGTGTTATGGGTCGACATCACCACCGAACAACCATTCTGCACAATCTTCTCAAATAACTTCATAATCCCCTCAGCCGTCACAGGATCGAGATTACCCGTTGGCTCATCGGCCAATATCAAATCGGGCGAATTGAGCAGTGCACGTGCGATAACCAGACGCTGCTGCTCGCCACCCGAGAGTTCATAGGGCATCTTATACCCCTTGACCTGCAAGTCAACCACATCCAGCACCTGATCGATCCTCGTTTTAATCTTGGCCTCGTCGCGCCACCCCGTAGCTCGCATCACATAGTGCAGATTCATATAGACATTGCGATCATCAAGCAGGTTGTAGTCCTGAAAGACAATCCCCATCTTGCGACGCAGATATGGCACCTCGCGTCGTTTGAGTCGCGCCAAATCATACCCCACAACCTCGCCCTCGCCAAAGAGCAGAGGCAACTCGGCATAGAGAGTCTTGAGCAGCGAACTCTTACCGCTACCCACACGCCCAATCAGATAGACCAACTCACCAGGCATAACCTCCAAATTTACATCATTGAGCACCAACTCCCCGTGCCTCATACACTCCTTAGCGGAGTATTTACGAGCACTCTCGACAGCTAGATTATAGATAGCGACATTGCGTAACGCGATAACAGGTTTTGACATAATTTACAATTATATTATTACGCACAAATTTACACAAAAATATCCGAACCACAAAAGCGCAGAGCAAAAAAAATAGTCACAAAAAAAGGTTTTTATCACAAAAAAATCATATCTTTGCACAACTTATGCTCAACAGATATTATTGAATCAACTGGGGATGACTGGTTTTGACAGCAGGTAGAGTTTGATTGTAAGCACGCCGAGCCTTGTGTGGGGTCTCGTAAAATTGAACGCTCAACATTTCAAATGGCGATAACAGCTATTCAATCGCTGCCTAATTATCTAGGATAATAGGGCTTAATCGCAGGGCACAAGGTGTCTAGCGACGATTATCCTGACGTGGGGTTCCGCTCTTTAATTTCGCGTCGCATAGGGTATCAAATCTTTAGAGATAGCGCATCGAGGGGTCTCGATCGGTGGGCGAAATCCAGAGACTGGACTTATGAATAGGCGGTTGCTAGCCAGTTCATAGGAGAAGGATTCAAGATGCAACTAAGCGTGTAGAAAGCCTTCGGGTTCCTTGTTTGGACGTGGGTTCGACTCCCACCATCTCCACAAAGCAGAAATGCAAAGTGGTGTAAATCGCTGCAAGTTAGACACTTGTGGCGATTTTATTTTTGGGTGTAGGTGGCAATTTACACCCATTTAAGGCATCTAACACGGACGAAATCGGGGACGATTACAAACGACACTAAATTGTCTCCGATTTGGGTG
Source organism: Rikenellaceae bacterium (assembly GCA_047174185.1). Lineage (GTDB taxonomy): Bacteria > Bacteroidota > Bacteroidia > Bacteroidales > Rikenellaceae > Alistipes. The sequence goes on from JBCQUH010000051.1 coordinate 12,905, forward strand.
TAATTGGTTTTGTTTCAATGTTTTACCGTGTTTTGCGTAGCTGCTTATTTTGCTATTATTCATACCTTTGCAGGGGCAAACTTGCAATATAAAAAGAGTATAAATTAATAATAGTAAAAAGTATGAAACGAGCAACGTTTAAAATTCTATTCTACACCAAACAAAGTAGGGTCACTAAAAATGGTGAGTTGCCAATTATCTTGCGTGTTACCGTTAATGGATCACGAACGGAGACAACTGTTAATCTAAAGGTTAATGCTGCTAATTGGAATAAAGTAGCTGGTCGCTCTACTGGGAAAGGGTCGCAAGGATGTTGA
>JBCQUH010000052.1:0-13041 GCA_047174185.1 Rikenellaceae bacterium
TACACATCTGTTAATCTTTTATTGTGTCAAGTTATTACAAGCCTAATTTATGCACCCTTATATTGGGGTGTGTAACTAATTTATTTACAGATGAAAAATATTAACACCAAGGCAATTGCCTTGATTATGTTGCTTCTCTGCGTGCCAATATCTTCTGCAGTTGCCAAAGGGTCGTCGAGCTATAGCCTCTCAATCTCTGTTGGGCAGTATGATGTCAAGAATAAGGATGATGATGCGGCCTCTCTATCAACGCTCTCCGACGTTAAGTTTGGTCTGATTACGCTCACCTCTCCCGACTATTCGGGGTATGGTGCCGATGAGCAGGATTTTTTGGATCTAAGGTCTGGGAAGTCGATATTCTTTGGTCTCAATCTACTCGGCTTCGAGAGTCCGATTGGCTCAAAGAGAAGGGCCTCTCTTAAGGCTGCTCTTAGCTTGATGTGTTATAACTATACGTTTCTCGACGACATCACGATAGTGTATCAAGATAGGCGTATAACCCCCATGGCGCTCGATGCGGATTATAAGAAGAGCAAACTCACGACGCTCTATTTGACGATCCCCGTGAGCCTGTCGCTAAAGGTCGCTAAACACTTGTCGCTCGAACCAGGTATCTATGCAGGGGCTTTGATCAAATCACACACCAAGTATAAACGCCCGAAGGTCAAGAGTGACTATCTGGGTGGATTAAATGATTTTGTGGCAGGTGTCTCGTTTGGCATCACCAACCAACGAGGGATTGGAATCTACTGTGATTACAATCTGACAGATCTATTTGCCGAGGGTCGAGGCCCCCAGACCAACGCCATCACCTTTGGCCTAAAGTTTTAACCTAAAGGTTTAAAAAATATATCCACCACTGCGAACTATACTCTGCGGTAGTGGATATATTATATACAATTGTGGTTACGACAGCTACTTCTCGCCACCGCCGTTATTCGTCTTCGGCTTTCGGTTGCGCGAGAAGCGACGTTTGTTGCCACCGTTGCTCGATTTTTGACCGCTCTCTGAGCCTCCTCTGCGTCCATTGCGTCCGCCGCCTGAGCGTCCGCCGCGTGACGGGGCTTTCGTCGGTTCGTAGCTCGGTGCTGCGCCCAACTCCGCAGGCAACTCCAACTGGTTGATCTGTTTCTCCAAGAACTTCTCGATGTCGTGGAAACGTCCCTGCTCCTTCTCGTTGACAAAGGTGATCGCCTCGCCCGTAGCGCTGGCACGCCCCGTACGACCAATTCGGTGGATGTAATCCTCGGGGTCGCGTGGCACATCATAATTTATAACCAATCCAATATCGTCGATGTCGATTCCGCGCGCCACAATATCTGTGGCTACCAAAATCTCGATCTTGCCGCTCTTGAAGGCCAACATAACCTCCTCGCGCTGCTGCTGCTCCAGATCTGAGTGCATAGCTCCAACCTTGAGCTTCAGGCGCTTAAATTGATACAAAAGCTCCTTGACCTTGAGCTTCGACGACGAAAAGATAATAGTCTTGGGTTTGTTGCCATCCTTAAACAGACTATTCATCAGCCCCAACTTTTGGCTCTCGTATAGCACATAAATCCCCTGCGCGATTGTCTCTGCTGGCTTCGATATGGCGATGCTCACTTCGCTTGGGTTGCGTAGTATCTGTCCAGCCAACTTGCGGATTTTGGGTGGTAGGGTAGCCGAGAATAGTAGGGTCTGACGCTCCTCGGGAAGTCGCTTTACAACCGACATTATATCGTCAAAAAATCCCATGTCGAGCATCTTGTCCGCCTCGTCTAGTATAAAGTGGCGAACCTCCGAAAGGTCGATCTGTCCCCCCTCCAAATGCGCTAATAAGCGCCCTGGGGTTGCGATTATCACATCGGCACCATCGTCCAATCCGCGGCGCTGCACGTCCCACGTCTTGCCATCGCCACCACCGTAGATCACCGTGGTCGAGATGTCGAGGAAGTAGGAGAATCCCTGCACCTGTGCATCTATCTGCATGGCCAACTCACGTGTGGGCACCATGATTATCGACTTTACCTTATCATCTTTGTAGATGCCATCGTTCTTGCCATCCATCAATATACTCAATAGTGGTAGCGCATAGGCGGCAGTTTTACCCGTACCCGTTTGAGCACATCCTATCAAATCACCACCTTTGAGGATTACTGGTATCGTAGCCTCCTGCACGGGTGTCATCTCGCGGTATCCCATCTGGTCGATCGCGTCAAGCACGTCGTAGTCCAGATCCATCTCATCAAAAAACATCTATTCTTCTCTTTTCTTAAAAATTGTAATCTTTACACTATCTCTCCAATCAGCGTAGCCGACGATGCCGACATCACACGCACCTTTATATAGTCGCCCACCTTGCTCTCGCCTCGGTCAAACACCACCACCTTGTTCTGCGATGTGCGGCCAAACATCTGTGCCGTGCTGCGCTTAGACTCACCCTCGACCAGCACCTCGAACTCCTTGCCGATGTCGCGTTGGTTGCTCGCCGCCGAGAGTTCGTTTTGTAGATTTATGATCTGTGTCAATCGCTTAGTCTTTATATCATCGGCTACATCGTCGGGCAGGTGTTTGTGGGCGTATGTCCCCTCTCGCTCGGAGTATTTAAACATATATGCAAACTCGTAGCCCACCTCCTGCATCAACGATATGGTCATCTCATGCTCCTCCTCGCTCTCGCCCGAGAATCCAGCTATGATGTCGGTTGTGATTGCGCAATCGGGCATATATCGACGAATGGCGGCTACTCGGTCGAGGTACCACTCGCGACTATATTTTCGGTTCATGCGCTCAAGCATCGCTGTAGAACCCGATTGTGCTGGTAGGTGAATTGCGCGACATATATTCTTGTTAGCTGCCATCGTATCCAGCAGCTCGTCGCTCATATCCTTGGGGTGAGAGGTTGCAAATCTCACACGCAATAGTGGCGAAATGAGAGCTACCTCTCGAATCAACCCTGCGAAGTTCAACCCCTCGTCATTATAAGAGTTTACGTTCTGTCCTAGTAGTGTCACCTCGCGATAGCCATTCTCGAATAGCGATCTCACCTCGTTGAGTATGGTCTGCGATTTTCGACTGCGCTCGCGCCCTCGGGTATATGGCACAACACAATATGAGCAGTAGTTGTTACACCCTCTCATGATTGCCACAAAGGCACTCACACCCGCTTTGTCCAACCTCACAGGTGCAATCTCGCCATAGGTCTCCTCGGCCGACAGAATCGTATTTGCACTCTTCGCTCCCCCCTCGGCTTGGCGCAATAGCTGTGGTAGCGCTCGATAAGCATCAGGCCCAGCGACAATCTCCACACCATCTTCGCCACTCAGTAGCGCTTCGTTGAGGCGTTCGGCCATACATCCGATGATTCCGATAATCAGGTTTTTATTGCGCTTGCGCTCGCGACGCATCTCACGTAGTCGTCCCCATATTCGCTGCTCGGCATTGTCGCGTATCGAGCAGGTATTGATAAGTATTACATCGGCCTCGGAGATATTTTTCGTATAGACGTACCCCTCCTTTTGAAGTATCGAAACGACAATTTCGCTATCGCCAACATTCATCTGACAGCCATAGGTCTCGATAAATATTTTACGTCCATTGCCCGTGAGTGGGCGAAGTGTGTTGATCTGCTGTATATCCAATTGTATAACGTTGTTAATTAGTGTTACTTGCCGTCAAAGGTACAACTAAATTATGGATAACCAATATACCTAAAGGGATAAATTTAATACGATTTAGTAGGAAACACGGTATTTTTTACTACCTTTGTAGTGGAAGAAACTATATTTTGAATTTATGATATTGACATATTCAATAGCTGTAATGTTTATTATCGTCGCCTATCTGCTTGGTTCGATACCTAGTGCTGTGATGATCGGTAAGAGGTATTATGGGATAGATATTCGTGAGCATGGTAGTAAAAATGCAGGCTCTACAAATGTCTTGCGTGTGTTGGGGCGACGAGCTGCGTTGCCTGTCTTTGCGCTCGATTTTCTCAAAGGATTTGTTGCCGTGTCAGCTGTCGGTTTGATCGAATATGACTCTTATTGGCAGATTGAAGGGTTGATGACGCTTAAGGTGATTGCGGTGTTTGCCGCTGTCGTGGGTCATATATTCCCTATTTTTGCCGAGTTCAAGGGGGGCAAGGGGGTCGCTACGTTGGTGGGGGCTGTGACGGGAATCTACCCAACTATTATGCTCTACTGCTTTGGCGTGTGGTTGATTCTATTCATCGTATTCCACTATGTGTCGTTGGCATCGATGGTTGCTGGGGTCTGTTTCCCTATCTTTACGTTGATCTCGCCCGAGGTCAATCGCTCAATTGTATTTGTCGTTTTCTCATTCGCGGTGGCGGTATTGCTAATTTGGACTCATCGAAAAAACATCGAGAGGCTGCGCAATGGGGAGGAGTCGAAGATATATATATTTAAGAAAAAAAATGGATAATTTATGCTGTCACAAAATCTAATTAAACTCTACGAGGAGAGCTTTCGTCGCAATAGTGAGCTGCCTGCGTTAAGCGATTATTTTAAGCATGAGAATTTCACATACTTGGAGATCGCTCGTGAAATTGCAAAGTTACACCTGCTATTTGAGCAGGCTCAAATCAAGCAGGGTGATAAGATCGCTCTTGTGGGTCGTAATAACCCTCGCTGGTGTATCAGTTATTTGGCAACTATTACCTATGGTGCGGTGATCGTGCCGATCCTTCAGGATTTCAATGGTGCCGATATAATCCACATCATCAACCACTCGGAGAGCCGCATGGTCTTTATGGGCGACAACTTCTGGGATATGATGGATGGTGACCAGATTCCAGATATCGAGGCTGTATGGTCTTTGACCGATTTTCACTCGATCTATGAGCGTGATGGAGATACGCTGTCGAGCTATATGTCGAATATCGAGACACCATATTTTGAGAGGTTTGGTGGCGAGATGGCCGCAGATCAGATTAAATATGTTGATCTACCCAATAGCAATGTGACATTGTTGAACTATACGTCGGGTACTACAGGAAGCTCCAAGGGTGTGATTTTGACGATCAACAACTTGACAGGAAATGTGGTTACGGCACTAGGCTTTATCAACGCCTCTACCAACCGTCCATTCTTTGATGATGGCGGACGTGTGTTGTCGTTCTTACCGTTGGCTCACGCCTATGGTTGTGCCTTTGATTTCCTCACGCCATTGGCCAAGGGTATGCATGTGACGTTGTTGGGTCGTATCCCTTCGCCCAAGATTTTGATCGAGGCGATGGCCGTTGTACGTCCTACGTTGGTGTGTTGTGTGCCGTTGATTCTCGAGAAGATCTATCGTAAGCAGATCTTGCCGATGTTGGATCAGAGTGCAATGAGTATTGTGATGAAGATTCCATTGTTGAATACAGCCATCTATTCAGTTATCAAGAGTAAGTTGATGGCGACGTTTGGTGGCGAGGTCGGTGTATTCATCGTTGGTGGAGCGCCGATGAACCAAGAGACGGAGTCTTTCTTGTTGAAGATTGGCTTCCCGATCGCGGTGGGATATGGTATGACGGAGTGTGCTCCGTTGATCAGTTTTGCTCCGCCCGAGAAGTTTAAGCCAGGGTCGTGCGGAATTGTCCTCGACGATGTGTTGGAGGTGAAGATCGATTCGTCGGATCCTCAGAATGTGCCAGGTGAGATCATCGTTCGCGGAGAGCATGTGATGAATGGATATTATAAGAATGATGCGGCTACGAAGGCGGTTCTCAAGAGTGACGGATGGTTACATACGGGCGATATGGGAGTTATGGATCCCGATGGAGCGCTCTATATTAGGGGTCGTAGCAAGACGATGATCCTTAGTGCGAGTGGTCAGAATATCTACCCCGAGCAGATCGAGGATAAACTCAATAACCTGTATATGGTTGGCGAGTCGTTGATTATTGAGAACAAGGCTAACAATCGTCTTTCGGCATTGGTTGTTCCCGATTTTGATCAGGTTGAGGCGGCAGGTCTTAGCGATGCTGGGTTATCGGAGATCATGGAGCAGAATTTGGCAGCACTCAACAAAATGGTGGCATCGTATGAGCAGGTGGCCTCGATCACGATCTTCCCCAATGAGTTTGAAAAGACACCGAAGAAGAGTGTTAAGCGATACCTCTACGACACATCGTTGCTAAAGACAAAGATGTTTGAATAGTAAGTGGAGAGGCTTATATTATATGCAATTAGGGGGCGAAACCAGATGAGTTTCGCCCCCTAATTGTATGGTATTGAGTCGATTTAGATCGAGATATCCAATATCTCTAGCTCCATAACACCTGCGGGCACTGTCACCTCGACTATGTCTCCGAGTTTCTTGCCAAGTATCGCCTTGGCAATAGGTGTTCCGATCGCTAGTTTACCCTCGCGGATATTGGCCTCGTTCTCCGATACAATAGTATAGACCATCTCTTTTTTTGTCTTTACGTTGCGAAGCGTTACGCGGCTAAGGATCTGCACCTTCGAGGTGTCGATGTGTGACTCGTCAATTACGCGAGCATTGGCCATCACAGCCTCGGCCTGAGCGATCTTAAGCTCCAACAACCCCTGCGCCTCACGCGCTGCGTCATACTCGGCATTCTCCGACAAATCCCCCTTGTCTCGTGCCTCGGCAATCGCTGCGGTCACCGCTGGACGCTCCACCGATCTCATGTGGTCTAGCTCCTCTTTGAGCTTTTTGTAGCCTTCGGCTGTTAAATATATAATCTCTTTTGCCATAATTGTAATTTTTTGTTTGCAAATCTTCTCTGCGAAAGCAATAAAAAATACGAACCCCGATCCCATGTGGATCAGAATTCGACCTATTGTTATCCGCTTGTCCTAAGACAAAGATAGAAAATCTTTTTGTGATTTCCAAATTTTTTTCGATCAATCAATTGATTGAGAGATTAGTGGTTCAAAACTTTTTATGGAGTCTATTTTATTTGATAAAGGGCTTGTAGAGGGTGTTAAATGGTGTTTTATTTTCACTCATACGCTCTGTGTGGTATAGATGTTGAGTTGTTGAGAGGTGAATAAAAATATAAATAGATGATAATTAGATCCAAATTCGATAGCCTTTTTTTGATGTTGACACTTGTTATGGCAGCCTCTTGCTCCTACTCAGTTACCGAGCCATGTAGTACGGTCGCACCTGCTACAGCACTGTTGCGTGTGGTGGTTGATTGGAGCGATTCTGGGTTGACGGATGCAGATGCTGAGTCGGGACTGGATGTCCATCGACTATCGTTGAGGTTCTATCCACTTGATGGGGGCGATGTGTTTGAGCGCTATTTGGAGGTCGACCTATATTCGGGTAGCGTCGACCTGCCTGTGGGGCGTTATGCTGTTGTTGCGATCAACGAATCGGTCGACGACTACTACTGGTCGGGTGCGTTGTCGTTTGTCAATACGGATAGTTTCGATGATTTGGCAGTCGAGTTGTCGACCTCGGATAGTGGGGTGTCGAGTGCGGCCAAAGGGTTGGCTGCATGGTCATTGTCGCTGTTGGAGGTGACTTCGGATATGATCTCCTATTCGCGCGATGTGACGGGGGTGGGCGATGTGCCCGTTGTGGCCGCATTGAGCGCCTACGAGCAGCAGCAACTCGCAGCTCTTGAGGCTGTCGATATGGTGGCCATAACACGCAACTTGCAGGTGGGGGTGACGGCCGAGAATTTGGGTTCTATTCAGACCCTAACCGCCTCGGTGAGTGGTTTGACGCGTAGTGTTAATATCTCTACGGGGCGACAGTTTGTCGATCCAACGACCCACACATTTGAGCTGTCTAACCGAGACTACACCGCAACTCGAGCCTCGTCAACCGCTGCGCTGCCCGATGCTTCGGGGCGTGCGTGGGATTCACAGCTTACATTGGGGCATGCCGACGATGCCACACATAGCTACGAGCTAAATCTCGATGTGGTATTGACCGACGGTACGATCCACACCGACGACGAGCAGCTAACGGGGGTCGACATCACCTCGACAATTACCCAGACAGCCTCCACGAGCGACTATCAGGTCGAACACTCCATCACAGTGCCTCAGGTGACCAGCGAGACGGTGGGTGTCGAGTCGTGGGGCGATGGAGGTAGTTACACCCTCGAATAAAACAAGAACACACGAATAACCAACATATAAACAAAAAACTATTAATTATGAAAAAGAGTTACACATTAGCCACCGCCATCGCACTATTTGCGGTTGCAGTGGTCGGTTGTTCGACCGACGATCTAGAGTCGCAGAGTGGATCATCGGGGGGCGGTGGCACAACCACTCGAGGCACAATTACACTGCTGCCAACCACTACGCGAGCTACGGAGAACACTCTCACTATTCTCCAAAAGGATGGCGAAGGGATCCCGATTTTTGCCACTACGGACGACGACTCCGACAACTACTACATCAATGGCGACAAGAGCGCCTATAGCGAATCGACGCTCTATTGGAATTGGTCGGGCACGACTTACGATTGGCCAGAGGCGGCCACAAAATATCCGATGCTCTTCTACTCCTACTATCCTGTCGATGAGTCGGTGTGGACGGTGACATCCGTCGAGGGTAGTGGTGTGCGATCGTTGACATCGGATATTACCATTCAAAGTTCGGACGAACAGCAAGATCTATTGGCTGCGATGAATACCACATTGGTTAGCCCTGTGGGAGGATTATTGACGCTTACCTTCAAACATATCCTCTCGCGCGTGGTGTTCAATATCACGACGGTCGACGATGTGAAGGTATATCTTCAGCAGTCGACCATGAACGACCTACTAGACAACAACACCTACGATCTGATGAGTCAGAGTTGGGCAACGCTTGAGACGAGTGTCGGCACGGCCGATTACAACTATCTAACCTTCTCGAACCCTGCCTTGACACTCGTCGCAGATGCATCGTCGCTGTCGACGGGCGAGACAGCCTATGCCTCGACCTACAACAATTTGATGTTGTTGCCACATACCTTTACCATCTGGGATGGTTCGACAACCATAGAGGGTGCGCGTGTCGAGATAGTCTATCGTTCGACGCTCACATCGGGCGACGATCAGGTGGGGTATACGCGTGCAGATTCACATCCCGACTACGCTACGGCCGACGTGGCTACTCGTCCCTCGGCATCATCGCCACTCTTTGTCAAGGTTGCGCTACCACTCATCACCACGGCCAACGACGACAATTTGTTGGATAACACTTGGTATTCGGGCTTGCAATATACCTACAACCTAACACTCGGCGGCTACGACAGCAACAATGGCTACCTCATCGACGAGTATTTCTACGACGAGGAGGGAAACCAAACGATCCTCGAGGTGACGGGTGTCGATGTGGGTGATGCTCTAACTTCGGGCGAGATCTGTTTCGACGTATTGGTCGATGCTTGGGGTAGTAGCTCCTCATATCTGCTTTAGCGATCTATTTGTGTTCGCTTCGATAATTTATGGCTGCCTGGTGTGTGTGTTCTCTGGGTGGCCACTTGTTTTTATGGTCAAATCTTCATACCTTTGGGTTATGAATTACTCTGCGCTTTTTCACCCTTTGGAGTGTGACGATAAGTGTTGCGATATGCAGCTTAATAATCCGTTCGACTATCAGCCCCATCCGCTGGTTCGGTCTGCCGCGGAGCGTGTGGTGGAGCGACTGAAGACATTAGATCGCTATACCGAAGAACTCGCTGCTGGTAAGATGTTGGGAGTGTTGGTCGCCTGCAATAGTCGTGGCGAGGTGGGCTATTTGTCGGCCTTCTCGGGGATGTTGGGTGGCTGCTCTCGGGTCGATGGTTTTGTCCCCCCCTATTTTTGATCTCAACGACGACGAGGGGTATTATCGTCGCGAGGAGTTGCGAATATCGGCTCTCTCGACCCAGATCGAGGCGTTGGCTAGCGATCGACAATATCTAGATTTGTGCGAGGAGCGCAACGCATTGCAACGACACCTCGACACGACACTTCTGGAAATGAAGGCCAACCATCGCAAAGCGAAGATTCAGCGCGACCAACAACGACTCACCGCCACGCTAGCCGCAGAACAACTTGTGGCCATGCAGCGCGCGAGTCAACATGCTAAGGCGCAGATTAGACGTTTCGAACAACAGACGCGCGAACAACTATCCTTGCTCGATAGTCGACTCGAACAGTGGCGCGTGCAGATCGACGAACTGAAGGCACGGCGTGTGGCGGAGTCGCAACAGCTGCAACAGCGCATCTTCTCGAGCTATCGAGTGGTCAATGGTCGTGGCGAGTGGCAGACGTTATTGCAGATTTTCGACGATCTTTTTCACCGCCTACCACCAGCAGGGGCTGGGGAGTGTGCAGCGCCCAAGTTGTTGCACTATGCCCTCTGCAATGGTCTGAAGCCATTGGCGATAGGCGAGTTTTGGCATGGACGATCTCCTCGAGGCGAGTTGCGTCGTTATGGTCAATTCTATGGCGCGTGTCGCGGCAAGTGTCACCCCATTCTTGGCTTTGTCTTGCAGGGGCTGGATGTCGAGTCATGCGAAGAGCAGGCGCGAGGCTCAGCTGAACTTAAGATCCTCTACGAGGATGACTACATTGCGGTAGTCGACAAACCTGCGGGCATGTTGTCGGTGGCGGGTCGCACAACCACCTTCTCAGTCGAGAGCGAGGTGGCGCGTCTATTTGGAGGGGTGATGGTGCATCGGCTCGACCAAGATACTTCGGGCGTGATGGTGGTGGCCAAGAGTCGCGAGGTGCATAAAGAGTTGCAACGTCAATTTGCTATGCGAACTATGGTCAAACGCTACATCGCCATTGTCGATGGCCACGTAGCTACGACCGAGGGTGAGATCCATCTGCCGCTAGCCCCCAATTTCGAGGATCGTCCGCGACAGATGGTCGACCATACATGTGGTAAAGCCGCCTATACCACCTATCGACTCTTATCTCGTGAGGGGGCAAGTACGCGTCTAGAGCTATACCCACATACGGGTCGCACCCACCAGCTGCGTCTGCATCTTGCCCACCATCTCGGGCTTAATGCTCCGATCCTAGGCGATCGACTATATGGGCGTAGTGAACTAGCTCCGCGCCTAATGCTCCATGCCGAGCAGATAACCCTTCGTCATCCTCACACACGAGAGCCGATCACATTCAACTCTCCAACTCCATTCTAGAGCACATTGCGCACTATTGCGAAGGCCACTATCACAACCAGCACCACGACTATGGCGCGTTGCCCATATAGCCGTGTTCGTAGCTTCGCAGACCATCCCGATGGTTTGCGTCGATATGCCGTCTCGACAATAAATCCTAACGCCAGATATGGGATCGCCACCACCAACAGTGGATTGTAGCCCCACGCCGCCCCAATGCGCAGATGTGCCAACTCGTGCAGCGCCCTCTGCGATCCGCAACCTGGGCACTCCCAACCAGTGAGCGTGAGCACCACACAGCGAGGATACAGCCCCGTTTCAAGTGGCGAGAAAAACCACAACACAACAGCAGCTACCACCACAAAGGCGATAGCTGCAATCCGTGTAGTATGTTTCTCAATCGACGACATATCCCGAAATGATGATCTCTAGAATATAGATCTATGTGTGAGCATCGCCATCGAACCAAATCCGAAAATCACGATCGCGAGGATATATAGCGCCACTCCAACAGCCGTTATCCAAAATCCAATTTTACACCACTTACCAGCATCATTCGAGGCCTGAATAGCACCATCGTAATCCTTGGCATTGTAGCGACTCTCGACATTTATGGCGTGGACAATGCCGACTATGCCAAATGGCAAACAGCAAAATATCGTCACCAAGATCGACTCCAAAAACCATGTCTTAGGGCGCGCTGGTGGAGGTGGAGGTGGAGTCTCCACCTGTGGTTGTGGCTCGGGTTGCGCCTTTGGGATTGGCGGTGGCACACTCTTCAACGCCTCGGCCAACGTCTCCACATCACCTGCCCTCTGCCACTCGCTCATGCCGTCGCACCAAACCATCGTATCGACATTTACATCGTTTATCAACATCTGCTCGATGCTCAATGGGCCAAACTTATTGACCCCGTCCATGTAGTAATATTTCATGCGAATTAAGGTTTGAAATCAATTAATTTTTTTATTATATTTTACCCCACCCCTAAATCCCCTCCCTTAGGGAGTGGACTTGGTCGCAAAATCAAAGATTTTGCTCCTTAAGCGGTAGCGAATTATCCTCGCTTTTTAATTCTCCTAAATGGTAGACCCATAACTCCAAAGAAAGCCTCGCCAAAGATTCCGCCACTCATCTTCGATGCCCCCTCGCGTCGCTCCGTAAAGATGATCGACTCCTCTTTGAGACGGAACCCCAACTTTATCGATGTATACTTCATCTCGATCTGGAACCCATAACCCTGCATCTTGATACGATCCATATCTATTGCATCCAACACATGACGCGAGTAGCAGACAAATCCAGCCGTCGCATCCATAACCTTCATCCCCGTCACAAACCTCACATATGCCGAGGCGAAGTACGAGAGCAACAGGCGCGACATTGGCCAATTGACAACATTCACACCCTCGATATAGCGCGACCCGACAACTACCTCATTGCCCTTGCGCGCAGATTCACGCAATCGCACCAAGTCCTGAGGGTTGTGCGAGAAGTCGCAATCCATCTCATAGATCAATTGATAATCGTGCTCCAACGCCCACTTAAATCCTGCGATATAGGCCGAACCAAGCCCCAACTTCCCCTTACGCTCCATAATATGCAATCGCCCAGGGTAGTCCGACATGCGTTGGTGAACAACTGCGGCTGTGCCATCGGGAGAGCCGTCGTCGATGATAAGTAGATCGAATGTATCTCCGTCGATATTCATCACCACATCGATCATCAACGAGATGTTGTCGATCTCATTGTAGGTTGGTATTATAACTAGGTTCTCGCGCATAATAGAAAAATGATTGGTTGTGTTACAACTACAAATATAGTATAATTTATGGATATTGCAAAACTCATACAAAAAAAACAGCCTTACTCTCGTGAGCAAGGCTGTTTTTATAATTATTTAAGACTCTACTTCGCAGCCTTCTGCTCCTTGCGAAGCATGGTGTCGCGTGAGATTGGTGT
>JBCQUH010000053.1:0-12999 GCA_047174185.1 Rikenellaceae bacterium
TATTAATTTAACTTAAACTCTACTACTCCTGACTCTCGACAGCTATATCCTGAGCAGAATCCTGTGTTGAGTCTGGGGTTGAGTCTGGGGTTGGCATCGCAACTTCAACCGCACTACCCTCTTCAACCGCAACTACATCCACACTCTCCGCACTTTCCAACTCCTCGCTACTTGGCACTGCCATTACCGATGCAATAGCGTCACCCTCGCGCAAGTTAATCACCCTCACACCCTGCGTCGCACGACCTGCAACTCTAATCTGACTAACCGAAGTACGGATCGTCAAGCCCGAACGGTTGATAATCATCAAATCATTGTCGTCACTCACCGCCTGAATCGAGATCAACTTTCCAGTCTTGTCGGTAATCGAGATCGTCTTAACACCCTTACCACCACGATTTGTAATACGATAATCATCCAAATCCGTACGCTTACCATAACCATTCTCGCTCAATACCAACACATTCTGGTTCGACTCTGGCTCGATACACAACATACCAACAACCTCATCATCACCCTCCAACAGAATACCGCGAACTCCTGCGCCCACACGGCCAATCGAGCGAACCGTACTCTCGTTGAAGCGAATTGCCTTACCATTGCGCGCAGCGATCATAACCTCAGCCGAACCACTCGTCAACGTTGCCGAGATCAACTCATCGCCCTCGCGAATAACAATTGCGTTCACACCATTGGTACGCGGACGTGAGTAGGCCTCCAACAGAGTCTTTTTGATTGTACCATCCTTGGTACACATAACGATATAGTTCGAGTTGATATACTCCTCGTCGCTCAACTTCTTAACATTGATATATGCTCTGACCTTATCACCTGGATCGATCTGGATCACATTCTGGATCGCACGACCCTTCGATGCTCGTGCACCCTCTGGAATCTCATATACCTTCAACCAGTAGCACTTACCATTCTGCGTAAAGAACAACATCGTGTTGTGCATCGTCGCCACATAGATATGCTCGATGAAGTCCTCGTCTCGCGTCGAGCTACCCTTCGCTCCAACACCACCTCTATTCTGAGTACGATACTCTGTCAATGGTGTACGCTTGATATAACCCAAGTGCGAGATCGTGATTACCATCTCCTCGTCGGCATAGAAATCCTCGGGATTGAACTCCTCCGAAGAGTAGACAATCTGCGAGCGACGCTCGTCGCCATACTTCTCCTTGATATATGTCAACTCATCCTTGATAATCGTATTTTGAAGCTCCTCGGAACTCAACACCTCATTGAAGTATGCGATCTTGCGCTCCAACTCATCTCTCTCGGCCGACAATTTATCGTGCTCCAGACCAGTCAACGCTCTCAATCGCATCTCGATGATTGCCGAAGATTGAATCTCGCTCAAGCCAAATGATGCCATCAACGACTGCTTAGCCTCCTCTGGATTCTTCGCAGCACGGATCAGACGGATCACCTCGTCGATATTATCCTGTGCAATCAACAATCCCTGCACAATATGCATCCTCTCCGATGCCTTGCGAAGATCAAATCGCGTACGACGCAAGATAACATCGTGACGATGCTCCACAAAGTGGTGGATTAAATCCTTCAAATTTAACAACTGCGGACGGCCATTGACCAACGCAATATTATTCACCGCAAACGAGGTCTGCAATGGTGTATTCTTAAACAGCGTATTCAACACCACGCTCGCCACGGCATCCTTCTTCAACACCACGACGATACGCATTCCTCGTCGATCCGTATAATCCTGTACATCCGAAATACCCTCGATCTTCTTCTCATTGGTCAAATCAGCGATCTTCTTGATCAGCTCCGCCTTGTTGACCATATATGGGATCTCTGTAATCACAATCGACTCGCGACCCGACGAAGTCAACTCGATCTCGGTGCGTGCGCGCATAACGACACGTCCACGACCCGTCATCAACGCCTCTTTGACACCCTCATATCCATAGATCAACGCCCCCGTTGGGAAGTCTGGAGCCTTGACATACTTAATCAACTCCTCACACTCAACATCGTGATTATCGACATACGCACAACAAGCATCTACCACCTCCGAGAGGTTGTGTGGTGCCATGTTCGTAGCCATGCCCACCGCGATACCGCTCGCACCATTAACCAGCAACAGAGGCACCTTCGTTGGCAAAACCGTCGGCTCATACATCGTATCATCGAAGTTGAGCGTCCACTCGATCGTCTCCTTGTCAATATCGGCCATCACCTCGTCGGTGATCTTCTTCATTCGCGCCTCGGTATAACGCATTGCTGCAGGCGAGTCACCATCCATCGAACCGAAGTTACCCTGACCATCGACCAATGGGTAGCGCAACGACCAATTCTGCGCCATACGCACCATCGCCTCGTAAACCGAACTATCACCATGGGGGTGGAACTTTCCCAATACATCTCCCACGATACGAGCCGATTTACGGTGTGGCTTATCTGAATATAGATTCAACTCCGAATTCATCGCATACAAGATACGACGATGCACAGGCTTCATACCATCGCGCACATCGGGCAGAGCACGTGAGACGATCACCGACATCGAATAGTCGATATAGGCAGACTTCATCTGCTCCTCGATATTGATCGGGATTATACGTCCATGACCATCGCCACCATCCGAGCCATCAGCCACCACCACAGCGTCACCATCACCACCATTTGCACCACCATCCATTGCCACCGCAGCTGCCGCCACGTCCGCACCCTCTAGAGTTGTTTTTTCTTCGTTTGACATTTTCTTTTGCTTCTAAAAATTACTACATATAAAACACTCAAAAATAGCTATTTTTTGCCGATCTACCAACTTTTGCAAGTAATTTTCGCACAAGATAGAGACTTTTTCTACCAAACCACCCACACAAAGGCCATTTTCCGCCCTTTTAACAGACTTTTAATCTCCACACGCCCAACCGACGCACAAAACAGAGGCGCACCCCTCGAATGAGAGATGCGCCAAAAAATATATTTTCATTATTCAAAGCGGAATCGTGCGGCAGGGAAGTGCCAAAGATGCCGTGCGAGACAGCTTCGAAAGATTACTTCGACATGTAGCCCTTAACGTATGTATGGTGTGGGCCAAAACGCTCGAATGCCGCCTTATCCAACTCCTCCTGTGCCGATGGGTGGGCGATCGAAATCAACAATCGAGCACGCTCCTGCATACTCTTACCATACAAATCCACAGCTCCATACTCCGTCACAAACCAACGCATATGCGAACGAGTCGTAACAACACCTGCACCCGAGGTCAAAACTGGAGCAATCTTCGACAACCCCTTGTTAGTAACCGATGGCATAGCAATAATCGCCTTTCCGCCCTTCGACAACGACGCGCCATAGACAAAGTCAACCTGACCACCAACACCCGAGTAGAATTTCGTTCCCAAAGAGTCGGCACAAACCTGACCTGTCAAATCAACCTGCAACGCGGAGTTGATAGCTGTCACACGGTCGTTCTGCGAGATAATATATGGATCATTAGTATAACCCACATCCATCATGCGCACACCTGGGTTATTATCAATAAAGTCGTATACCTTTTGAGAACCCATCAAGAATGTCGACACCATCATACCCTTGTCAATATTTTTAGCCGCGCCATTGATCACACCGCTCTCCACCAATGGCAATACACCATCGGCAAACATCTCTGTGTGGATTCCCAAATTCTTGTGACCACCCAACTGCGACAACACAGCGTTTGGAATCGCTCCGATACCCATCTGCAACGTCGCACCATCCTCGATCAACGCCGCACAATTCTTACCAATCGCAATCTCCACATCACTTGGATCCGAGAAGTGAGCCTCCTCCAATGGACAATCCTCCTCGACAAACAAATTGATGCGCGACGAGTGGATCATAGCGTCACCAAACGAACGTGGCACATATTTATTAACCACCGCGATAACTGTCTCAGCTGTCTCAACGGCCGCCAATGTAGCATCTACCGATGTTCCCAACGACACATAACCGTGCTGGTCGGGAGTCGACACCTGAATCATCGCAACGTTACATGGCACAGCACCCGAACGATACAACTTCTGAGTCTCGCTCAAAAACACTGGAATATAATCTGCATAACCTGCTTGAGTTGTCTTACGAACATTACCGCCAACAAAGAACGAATCCAACTGGAATACACCCTCATACTTCGCCTCAGAATATGGCGCAGGACCCTCGGTGTGAAGATGGTGGATATGAACATCGCGCAACTCCCCGTTGTCACCACGCTCACACATAGCCTTAATCAAACATTGTGGTGCCGATGCCACAGAACTAAGGTGAATATGATCACCCGACTTAATAGCCTTGACAGCCTCCGCGGCCGTTACATACTTAATTGGTTTCATCATCTTATTTATTATTTATAATTCTATATTATACGCAAACAAGGGGATATCCGAAAATACCCCCTTACAATTTTTATCTCTTAACCTCGACCTGCTCGTAACCCTCGACAATATCGCCTACCTTAATATCGTTGAACGAATCGATGTTCAATCCACAGTCAAAGCCACTTGCAACCTCCTTGACATCATCCTTGAAGCGTTTCAGAGAACCCAGCTTTCCTGTATAGATCACAATTCCATCACGAATAACACGGATCGGAGTATTGCGCGTGATCTTACCCTCACGAACCAGACATCCTGCAACAGAACCAACCTTCGAGATCTTGAACACCTCCAAAACTTCCACAGAACATACGATCTCCTCCTTCATCACTGGCTCCAACATTCCCTCGATGGCATCCTTAATATCGTTGATGGCATCATAGATGATCGAGTACAAACGGATCTCGATCTCCTCCTTCTCGGCCACCTTACGCGCTGCCGACGATGGACGAACCTGGAATCCTACGATGATCGCATTCGACGCTGCGGCCAACAATACATCCGACTCCGAGATCTGACCTACAGCCGCATGGATAACATTCACCTGAACCTCCTCCTTCGACAACTTAATCAACGATCCCGACATAGCCTCAATCGAACCATCAACATCTCCCTTGACAATGATATTCAACTCCTTGAACGAACCGATAGCGATACGACGACCAATCTCATCCAACGTAACATGCTTCTGAGTCATCAAACCCTGCATACGCTGCAATTGCTCTCGCTTAGTTGCAACCTCACGTGCCGAACGGTCATCATCCATCACATTGAACGTGTCACCAGCCTGTGGTGCACCATTCAGTCCCAACACCTGAACTGGGGTCGATGGCCCTGCCGCCTCGACCTTCAATCCATTCTCATTAAACATCGCCTTAACGCGACCCGTGTGTGTTCCCGACAATATAACATCGCCCACACGCAAAGTTCCATTCTGAACCAAGATCGTTGATACATATCCACGACCCTTATCCAACGTAGACTCGATAACCGCACCCATAGCCTTGCGATCTGGATTTGCACGCAACTCCAACATCTCAGCCTCCAACAACACCTTGGTCAACAACTTGTCCAAATTCAGACCCATCTTAGCCGATACATCCTGACTCTGGAACTTGCCGCCCCAATCCTCTACCAAATAGTTCATCTGAGCCAACTGCTCCTTGATATGATCGGGATTTGCCGATGGTTTATCACACTTATTGATAGCAAAGACCATCGGTACTCCTGCCGCCTGAGCATGGTTAATTGCCTCCACCGTCTGTGGCATCACGCTATCGTCGGCCGCAACAATGATAATCGCAACGTCGGTAACCTTCGCTCCACGTGCACGCATCGCCGTAAAGGCCTCGTGACCTGGAGTATCGAGGAACGTAATTCGCTGACCATTCAACTCCGTAGAGTAGGCTCCAATATGCTGTGTGATTCCTCCTGCCTCGCCCTCGATAACATTCGCCTTACGGATATTATCCAACAGAGAGGTCTTACCATGATCAACGTGACCCATAACCGTAACAATCGGTGGGCGCGAAACCAAACTCTCCTCCGTATCGACATCATCGTCGGCAATAGCCTCCTGAATCTCAACCGATACAAACTCGATCTTATATCCAAACTCCTCGGCAACAACTACCAAAGCCTCAGCATCCAAACGCTGATTGATCGAGACCATAAGTCCCAAATTCATACACGCCATAATGACCTCCGTTGCCGAGACATCCATCATCGTCGCCAACTCACTCACCGTCACAAACTCCGTAACCTTCAGTGTACTCTGATCGCGCTGCTCACGCTCCATCTGCTCACCCATCTTCTCGGCAAAAGCATCTCGTTTGTCACGACGATACTTCGCACCCTTGCCCTTTGCACCCTTGGCTGTCAAACGTGCCAAAGTATCCTTTACCTGCTTTGAAACCTCCTCGTCACTAACCTCTACTCGTGGAGCTGCACTCGCCTGTGAACGAGCATTTCCCTTCTGATTATTAGCAGCATTACGACTCTTGCGGCCTCCGCCCTGCTGTGGTGCTCCCGAGCCTCCACCTTGCTGAGGTCGTCCACCGCCCTGAGGACGCTGACCACCGCTATTTTGTGTACGCTGACCGCCACCCTGTGCCGAAGAGCCACCCTTGGCTCCTCCGCCCTGTGCCGAACGATTCTGGTTAGGCTCACGGCTAACATCCACCTTCTCCTTACCCAAACGCTTGCGCTTATGGCGACCACCTGGCGTAAATGCCGAGACATCCATCGTACCCAAAACCTGTGGGCCTGACAACTGCTGAACATTGCTGCGGAAAACATCCGACTTTGGCGCTGCCGACTCAACTGCTGCCGACTCAACCGCTGCTGGTGCATCGACCACCACCGCTGGAGCTGGCTTTGGTGCTACAGCCTCCACTTTTGGCTGTGGCTGTGCCACCTCCTTAGGCTGCTGTGCAGCTGGCGACGAAGCACCCTTTTTGCCGCCATCGCGATCCCGACGATCATTGCGAGAGTTGCGACCACCGCGTGGTGTCTGAACAGGTAGTTCGATACGCCCCAACACCTTGATGCCACCTGACGATGACGATGACGATGACGACGACGACGATGACTGAGCCTCAACAACATTGCTCTTGATAACAATCTCACGCTCCGCCTCTGCCTCGACATCACCTGACGAAGCACCTGCCGATGAATTATTATCAATACTCACCGATGCTGGCTTGTGCGATATACGCTCACGAATAGAGGCTCGCTCATTCTGACTGCTGCGATTAGCCCCAAACTCCTTCTCAAGCAGAGAATAGACACTGGACTCAACCAATGAATTAGGCGAACCATCACTCTTTACACCCTTCTTCTGCAGAAAATCTGTAATTGTGTTGATTCCAACCTTGAACTCCTTCGCAACTTGAATAAGTCTTAATTTCCTCTCATTACTCATATATTATCTCTTCCTTTATTTTTTATTTCGTAAGCACCCTATTTCGCACACCGCTCGACACCACCTAACACCTTATATATATTATTGATGATCTTCAATCGATCATCCATTGCAATCTTAGCAGACTATATTCAAGCCGCCCTCTTAAGCCTCCTCGAACTCAGCTCGCAAGATCGCCAAGACCTGCTCGGCCTGCTCCTCCTCCAAATCGGCACGAGAAGCGATCTCGTTCGCCGACAACTCCAACACACTCTTTGCCGTATCGAAACCAACTCGCTTCAAAGCCTCGATAATCCATCCATCGATCTCGTTCAAGAACTCAGTCAAAGCTACATCCTCCTCCTCGATCTCGCGATAAACATCAATATCATACCCCGTCAACATCTTCGACAAACGGATGTTCAAACCACCCTTACCAATAGCCAACGACACCTGATCTGGCTTCAAATATACAGCCGCCGTCTTGCGCTCCTCGTCCAACGTAATGCTCAAAACCTTCGCTGGATTCAACGCCCTCTGGATCAACAACTGTGCATTGGTGCTATAATTCACAACATCAATATTCTCGTTACGCAACTCCTTAACAACCGTATAAATACGCGAACCCTTGACTCCAACACACGCTCCCACTGGATCGATTCGCTCATCATACGACTCTACAGCCACCTTAGCTCTCTCGCCAGGGATACGCACGATCGACTTGATAGTAATCAAACCATCAAAAATCTCGGGAACCTCCTGCTCAAACAATCGCTCCAAGAATTGATTTGCCGTACGTGACAAGATGATACGTGGTTGGTTGTTCGACATCTCGACAGCCTTTACGATCGCCTTAATAGCATCTCCCTTACGATAATAATCACCTGGGATCTGCTCCGCCTTGGGCAATATCAACTCATTATCCTCGTCATCGAGAATCAACATCTCCTTCTTCCAAACTTGATAAACCTCACCCGTGATCACATCACCAACGCGCTCCGAGTACTTCTCAAACAGATTTGCCTTCTCCAAATCCAAGATGCGCGAAGCCAAATTCTGACGCAACGACAACACTGCTCGACGGCCAAACTGCGACAACTTAAACTCATCCGAATACTCATCACCAATCTCATAAGTATCGTCGATAGCCTTAACCTCGCTCTGCGAAATCTGCTTGTTATCATCCTCTACTTCGCCATCGGCAACAACCTCGCGATTACGCCAGATCTCCAAATCTCCCTTCTCGGGGTTAATAATCACATCGAAGTTTTCATCCGTCTCAAACTGCTTCTGCAATGCATGACGAAAAACATCCTCCAACACACCGATCATCGTCGCCTTGTCGATGTTCTTAAGCTCTTTGAACTCCGCAAAGTTGCTTATCAAATTAAGATTGTCCATAATCTAATATTATTCTACTTAAAATCTAAATACTCTTTCACATTCTTGATCTCGTCAAACTCATACCTCTGCTCCACGACCACCATCACACGCTTCTTCTTTCCCGAAGCACTCTCGACCACCTGCTTCTGCTCATACGACACCTTGACCCCAAGATCATCAGCCTCCAACAGCCTGCCCACAACCTTGACTCCGCTCAACAGCAAAACCTCAACAGAGCCTTCGCGACCAATCAACTTCGCATATTGTCGCAACAACTTCAACTCTGACCCAATACCAGCCGAGGCCACCGTCAGGGCAAAATCCTCAACCTCGCGATCAAACTCCCCCTCAATAGCACGACTCAACGTGATACATGCGTCAATAGCGATACTCGAGTCTGAGTCTATCAACAACTCAACCTCATTCATCGGTGTACACTTACACCCCACAACAAACATATCACTCCCCGCCATCTGCGCCTCGGCAATCGCTATCACCCTCTGTGTATCAATCATATCTTATCTAGTAATAAAATGAAGTAGGGAGACACCGCGTCTCCCTAACCTCGTATCTTTGTGTTAACAAAAGCTACTCCGCCGTTTTAGCAAAGCCGCTCCACACTCTCCCCACAAAAGCCATCTCGCTCCCTCCAAAAGCCACCTCGCTATCTCCCACCCCCACTCGCACGGTGCAAATATAGCGATAAATATTCTCTTTTGCAAAAATTAAACCATTTTTTATCGCTAAATATTTGGCCCTTTGCAAATTCCGCGCTTCGAACCCCTCACAAACGAGACCAAAACATCCCTATCTGCCGATGGCTCAAACTCCGCCTCGATCTTGTCGCAAGCCGACGAGTAGTCCAATCCACTCATAAACAATATACGCAACATATCCGAGATCGAGCTGATCTGCTCCGAGCTATAACCCCTACGACTCAAACCCAACTTATTGATACAGAAGTAACGCATTGGCTCACCGCCCGTGGTCGAATATGGTGGCACATCCTTGCTCACCATCGTTCCACCTTGGATCATCGAGTGAGCACCAATGTTAACCCATTGATGAACCGCAACATGGCCTCCGATAACGCTCCAATCGCCAACCTCGACCTCGCCAGCCAACGACACTCGATTGGCGATAACGCAGTGGTCTCCAACAACATCGTCGTGCGCAATATGAACATAGGCCATCAACAGATTGTGGCTCCCCACAACCGTCTTACCTCGCGAAGAGGTTCCGCGACTAATCGTCACACACTCTCGAATATCGTTATAATCACCTATCTCGGTAGTAGTAACCTCGCCATCAAACTTCAGATCCTGAGGCAGACACGACACCGAAGCGGCCGTGTGAATCTTACACCCCTTGCCAATTCTAGCTCCATCGTGGATCACAGCCCCTGGCCCAATCCAACAATCATCACCAATGACCACATCTGCCGCTATATATGCAAATGGCTCCACGGTAACACCCTCTCCCAACTTCGCGTCGGGATGCACAAATGCTCTATCACTAATCATCAACCTAATACTTATTTATTCTTAACTATTTGAGCCATCAACGTAGCCTCGCACGCCAAAGTCTCGCCCACATAGGCCTTACCCTCGACAACGGCTATACCGCGACGGATAGGCTCTATAAATTGAATCTCGATCTGCAACGTATCGCCAGGAACAACCTTGCGCTTGAACTTCACATCATCAATCTTCATGAAATAGGTCGAGTACTCCGCTGGATTCTCCACCCTACTCAACACCAAAATACCACTACACTGCGCCATCGCCTCAACGATCAACACACCCGGCATAACAGGCTCTTGGGGGAAGTGACCCGTGAAGAATGGCTCATTCATCGTCACATTCTTGATTCCCGCGATCGAGTCATCATCGACATGGAAGATACGATCCACCAACAAGAATGGGAAACGGTGTGGCAACAGACCCTTTATCGCATTGACATCGAAGATTGGCTCTTTGCGGCAATCATACTTAAAGTGAGGTTTTGCACCCTCGCGACGAACCGCCAACGACAACTCCAACATAAATTCGCTATTGGCCTGATGACCTGGACGAGTAGCCCACACACGCCCCTTGATACGACGACCCAAAAGGGCAAAGTCCCCTAACAGATCCAACAACTTATGACGTGCCAATTCGTTGGCAAATCGCAATTCCAAATTGTTGATATACCCCCCCGAGATAACGACATCATCCTTACCAAAAATCTTCTTAAGATGCTCCAGCTGACCCTCGGCCAACTCATTCTCAACCACAACAATAGCATTATCCAAGTCACCACCCTTGATCAAATTCATATTCATCAACGGCTCCAACTCATGCAAGAAGCAGAAGGTGCGACACGGTGCAATCTGCTCCATATAATTATCCCTTGGGACAAACGTCGCATATTGATTTCCGATCACCTTCGAGTTGTAATCAACATGAACCGAGACCGAGAATACATCATCGGGATAGATAATTATCACAACCCCCTTCTCGGGAATCGTATAGACCTTCTTCTCTGTCACCTCATAAAACAGACGATCTGCCGACTGCTCCTCAAGCCCCACCTGCGTAATAGCTCGGGCATACTCCAATGCCGAACCATCCATAATTGGAGTCTCGCAATTGTCGATCTCGACAAATGCATTATCAACCTCCAATGTCCACAATGCCGAGAGGATATGTTCGATAGTCGAGACCTTAGCCCCACCCTTTTCGATCGTCGTTCCGCGCGATGTATCTGTAACAAAGTTACTCAACGCAGGGATCTCAGGCTCCCCTTCGAGGTCGACTCTCTTAAATACTATACCTGTATTGATAGGTGCAGGGACAACTCGCATAGTTACCTGCACGCCTGTGTGAAGTCCCTTGCCACTAAAAGATATTGGAGACTTCAATGTTTGTTGCTTTATCAACATAATATTAAACGTGTTACAAAACGTGACAAAAATAGGCGCAAGACCCAATTATGACGTTTTAAATTAACAATATATAAGGCAAAGATAATAATATTTCGCGAAAAAACGCTACTTTTGTAATTATTTTAATTCAACAACAAGCAAATGGGCGAAAATCTGGAGGATAAAGAGAGGATCGAACTGCCATTCGAACAGCGGCGATTTGACCTCGGATTGTGGGTCTACAACCACCAGATCGGAATATTCGTTACGCTGGGGGTCTATCTGATCTTCATCGTCGCTTTGTTGTTTGTTCAAATCAGAGTTGTCAATTCGCGCAAGGTTGAATCAATCGCCATCGAGCTAACCTCGATAGTCGAGCTACAAGAGCAGCGCGACAAGCTACAAGAGTTCTTAGATCAGATCGAAAAAGAGCGTATCGAGATGGATGTGGTCGACAACCGCGTATCGAACGAGAATGTCGAGAGCGAAAATCCCGACGAAGTACATCAAAACATACAATCGATGCTCGACGAAGCGGCCGAGCTGAAACGTCAAATGGAGGCCAACCGCGCAAGCTACGAGCAGGGATTGGCAGAATTGGCCGAGTTCAAGAGCCAAACCGAGAAGCAACTATCACAAGTCGACACCACGCGCAAAACGCGTAACGACACCAAGGTTCTGGGAAATGTAACAGTCTCATATTCACTCATAAACCCCATTCGCCACGCCACACGCCTCGAGGTGCCAGCCTACCTTTGCCAAAGCGGAGGCGAGGTCAAGATCAGTATCACGGTTGAACGCAGCGGATTGGTATCGGCCGCCAAGATTGTCAAATCGGCCAACGACGAGTGTATCGACGAAGCGGCACTCTACGCCGCCCTGCGCACTGAGTTCGACATTAGCCGCGTGGCTCCCGTACGCCACACAGGGCATATCACCTATATATTTGTACCACAATAGATCAATCGAGAACGTGCGAGTTGATACGACGCACCTCGTCGGCATACTCACTCACCACATCGACTCGCACCCCTGCGCGTCGCATATTCTCGGCACCTTGGCACTCCACAAAGTGGCTCGGCTCGTAGAGGGCAAAGAGTGCGCGACGCATACCATGACGAATTATCAACTGCGAACAACTCTCAGGTTCGCTACTACGCACGGAGCAAGGCTCCATCGAGCTATAGATCGTAGCCCCCGCGAGATCTGCCCCTGCGGCCTGCGCCTTACAGATGGCCGCCTGTTCGGCATGATGGGTGGGCGAAGTCTCTAGTGTATACCCCTCGAACAGATCACCATTAGCACACTCCACAACCGCACCCACACGATAGCAGCTCGAACGCTCGGGCGAGCGACGGCTCTGCGCCATAGCACGCTCCATCAACTCGCGATCGTGCGCCTCGTCTCTGCCCCCCCCC
>JBCQUH010000054.1:0-11065 GCA_047174185.1 Rikenellaceae bacterium
AGCACCACTCCCATGGTCTAATATCATGGCTACAGGGGCTGTAGAGCCTACGGAGGAGAACCTCAAGGGGTGGATCAAAGCTGGTGTAATGTGTGTTGGTATGGGATCGCAGTTGTTCCCAGCCGATGTTATCAAGGCCGAGGATTGGACGGCAATCACAAATAAGTGCAAGGAATCTATAACTATAATTAAAAACTACAGGTAAAATGGTAAACTTTTCATTGGAGGGCAAAGTAGCCCTCGTCACAGGAGCTTCTTATGGAATCGGATACGCAATCGCGTCATCGTTGGCAGCAGCAGGAGCAAAAATCGTATTTAACGACATCAACGAGGCGGCTGTAGCACGCGGATTGGAGTCGTATAAGGCAGATGGCATCGAGGTTAAGGGTTATGTGTGTGATGTAACCGACGAGGATGCAGTCTACAAGATGGTTGCACAGATCGAGGCAGAGGTTGGCATGGTTGATATTTTGGTCAACAATGCAGGTATCATCAAGCGCGTGCCAATGCACGAGATGTCGGCAGCTGAGTTCCGTCAGGTTATCGACATCGACTTGAATGGCCCATTCATCATGGCAAAGGCAGTTATCCCAGCAATGATGAAGAAGGGTGCAGGAAAGATCATCAACATCTGCTCTATGATGTCGGAGTTGGGACGCGAGACCGTGTCGGCTTACGCAGCAGCAAAGGGAGGATTGAAGATGCTTACACGCAACATCGCATCGGAGTATGGCGAGTACAACATCCAGTGTAATGGTATCGGCCCTGGTTATATCGCTACGCCACAGACAGCACCACTTCGCGAGCCTCAGGCCGACGGAAGCCGTCATCCATTCGATTCGTTCATCATCGCTAAGACACCAGCGGCACGTTGGGGAACACCAGCAGACCTTGCAGGGCCAGCGGTATTCTTGGCTAGCGGTGCATCGGATTTCGTGAATGGTCATGTATTGTATGTTGACGGTGGTATCTTGGCATACATCGGAAAACAGCCTAAGTAATGGAGATCTTTAGTTATATCATACAGCTAGGCGCTGCGGTTATGATGCCCATTATCTTTACGATATTGGGTATCTGCCTCGGCGTGAAACCCTCAAAGGCACTGCAATCAGGCCTTTTTGTGGGTGTTGGATTTGTGGGATTGGGTATCATCACAGCACTTCTTACTACGACGCTTGGGCCAGTGTTGGCCTCTATCGTCGATAGCTATGGTTTGGAGTTGGAGGTGTTCGATATGGGATGGCCAGCTGCGGCTGCGGTTGCCTACAACGCACCAGTTGTCGGAGCACTTATCATCCCAGTATGTCTAGGTGTCAATCTATTGATGTTGTTGTCAAAGACCACTCGCACGGTTAATATCGACTTGTGGAACTATTGGCACTTCGCATTCCTTGGAGCGATCGTATACTTTGCGACGAGCAATATCTTCTGGGGATTCTTCGCCGCTATCATCTGCTATATCATCACGATGGTTATGGCCGATTTGACAGCTCCAAAGTTTCAGGATTACTACGAGGGGATGGAGGGTATCTCGGTACCACAGCCATTCTGTCAAGGTTTCGTACCATTTGCAGTTGTGTTGAACAAGGTGATGGATGCCATCCCAGGGTTCGACAAGTTGGAGATCGATGCCGAGGGAATGAAGAAGAAGTTCGGAGCGTTGGGCGAGCCACTTATCTTGGGAGTTATCGTTGGAGCGGTTATCTCGTGCTTTGCGGAGTTTGGTGAGGGAGCTGCGGATGCTTCGATTGCCGATAAGATCAAAAATGTATTGGTTGTTGGTATCAAGATGGGAGCCGTGATGGAGCTTATCCCACGTATCACCCGCCTATTCATCGAGGGTTTGATGCCAATCTCACAGGCGACCAAAGAGCTTATCGCAAAGAGGTTCAAGGATTCAAAGGGTTTCAATATCGGAATGACCCCAGCACTTGTTATCGGACATCCGACAACGCTTGTTGCGTCGTTGATCTTGATCCCCATTATCCTGTTCTTGTCGGTGGTGTTGCCAGGCAATAAGTTCTTGCCATTGGCTTCGTTGGCTGGGATGTTCTATCTGTTCCCAATGATTCTGCCTATCACCAAAGGAAATGTTGTCAAGACGGTTGTCATCGGTTTGGTATCGTTGGTTGTTGGTCTATACTTTGTGACCAACCTTGCGCCATCATTCTCGTTGGCCGCTCGCGATGTATATCAGGCAACGGGCGACGCTACGGTACATATCCCCGATGGCTTCACCGAGGGTGCATCGTTGGATTTCGCATCGAGCCTATTTACATGGGTGATCTACCACTTGACCAATACGATCAAGGTCGTAGGGCCAATCATCCTATCTGTTGTTGCGTTGGGAATGATGTTCTTCAACCGTAAAAAAATCACAAAATCAGAGAAATAATTATGAAAAAGTTAATTCTAATAGTTGCCGCTTTCGTGGCGGTAAATGCAACATTTGCACAAAAGGTAAACTACGAGGTGCGTTATGCTACGAACCCAACCGACTACAAGGGTTATGACACAGAGCGTCTACGCGGTGAGTACTTGATCCAGAATCTATTTGTGGAGAATGAGACTAATATTGTCTATACGATGCACGACCGATTTGTAATCGGTGGTATTGTGCCTGTTGGCAAGACCTTGACATTGGAGACAATCGATCCATTGAAGGCAAACTACTTCTTGGAGCGTCGCGAGATCGGTATCATCAATATCGGAGGCGCAGGAGTTGTTACCGTAGATGGCAAGAAGTATAACTTGGGTTACAAAGAGGCTATCTATATTGGTCAGGGCAAGAAGGAGGTTACATTTGCATCGAACGACGCAAGCAAACCAGCTCTCTTCTACTTCAACTCAGCTACGGCTCACACATCGTACCCTACAAAGGTTATCACGAAGAAGGATGCAAACATCCTGAAGTTGGGTTCTGCCGAGGAGTCTAACAAGCGTGAGATCATCCAGTATATCGTCAACCAGACAACTAAGACTTGTCAGTTGCAGTTGGGAATGACTGAGTTGCAGAGCGGAAGCGTATGGAACACTATGCCAGCGCACGTTCACGATCGTCGTATGGAGGCTTATCTATACTTCGAGCTACCAGAGGGACAATCTATCTCGCACTTCATGGGACTTCCAGACGAGACACGTAACATCTGGTTGCACAACCACGAGGCTGTGATCGCACCCGAGTGGAGTGTTCACGCAGCGGCAGGTACTAGCAACTACACCTTTATCTGGGGTATGGCTGGCGAGAACCTAGATTATGGTGATGTCGAGAAGATCGAGATCCCAACTCTAAAGTAGTCGTTGAACCATGAAACGAATACTATTTCTAGCAGCAATGTCGCTCACACTCGCCTCGTGCGGGTGTGGAGCGGATGCTCTTGTGGTTACAGCCCCTGCCGACCGCGATATGGTCGAGGAGGTTGTAGAGTTCGAGGTTGAGAATCCAGAGGCCTATGTTGTCTACGATGCCGACAAAAATGTTGTAACATCGCAGATCACCACAGATGGCAAGTTGCTTATTCAGGCGAGCGTCGAGGCAGGAGAGAGTGCAAAGTTCTACCTACAAAAGGGTGAGCGCGAAGAGTATGCTCAAGTGGCATGTGGAAATTTCTACCCCGAGAAGTTGGAGGATGTAGCGTGGGAGAACGACAAGATCGGCTTCCGTGTCTATGCCAAAACCTATATCGAGTTGGGTAGCAAGCTCTATGGCTACGATATATTCTCGAAGCGCGGCAAGGAGCCAGTACTTCCTCACCTATACTATTTGGAGACAAACGAGGAGACTACTCGATTGAAGAAGCTCTACAAAGATAATCAGGTGGAGTATGACAAGTTGATCCGCGAGATCTCGTACCATCTAGACCATGGTCGTGGTATGGATTACTACCCTGTGGGGCCAACTTTGGGTTGTGGTACTGCGGCATTGGTTGTCGATGGCAAGACGATCTACCCTACGTTCTATGCGAAGCATAAGATCTTGGAGAATGGCCCATTGCGATTCAAGGTATGGTTGGAGTTCGACCCAGTTATGATTGATGGCGAGGAGGTTGTCGAGGAGCGCGTTATAACACTCGACGCAGGAAGCCACTTCAACAAGATTGAGATCAGCTATCGCGGTTTGACCAAACCTACGAAGGTTATTGCAGGATTGGTGCTACACGACGAGGCAGAGGTGTACGAGATCAATGAGAACTCGGTGGCCTATGCCGATCCATTCCACGCTAGCGGATGGCAGATCTACAACTCGTTGATCTTCGATGGCAAAGAGATGAAGGGTCGAGTAGATCTATTTGACGAGGCAGGACGCGCAGCTCATGGCGGAGCGTTTGGTCACCTACAGATCGAGGGCACTTACAAGCCAAATTCAACTTTCACATATTATATGGGTGCAGGTTGGAATGGTTGGTTGGTCGAGACATCGAAGGATTGGTTCAAGATCGTCAACGACGAGGTGAAGCGATTGATGTAATCCGAGATAGGATATAATTTATGAGGAGTGCTCTAGCCAAAATGGCAGAGCACTCCTTTTTGATCTATAGAGTGTTGAGGCGAAGGGGGTGTTGCAAAATCGCAGAATATTGATTACCTTTGTGGGCAATTAGGGTGTAAATCGAGTTGTGGCTGATTTACACCCTAACTTTTTTGAATGGATTAGATTTATGGATATAGGATACAGAGGTCAATTTGGCAGCAAAATAGGCGCAGTCTTGGTGGCTGCTGGCAGCTCGGTGGGGTTGGGAAATATTTGGCGATTCCCCTATGTGATGGGCGAGAATGGCGGTGCAGCGTTCCTGCTGGTATATATCGCCTGCATACTCTTTATTGGTCTGCCGATCATGTTGGGTGAGTTTGCTGTTGGGCGCTCGACGGGCAAGAATGCTGTGGGGGCGTATCGCGCACTCGATCGACGGTGGACGGCTCTGGGCTACTGCGGAATGTTGGCCTCGTTCTTCATCATGGGTTTCTACTTTGTGGTGGCGAGTTGGACATCGGAGTATCTGGTCTGTGCTGTGTCGGGCGAGTTGAGCCAATACTCTACAGCGAGCGAGTATCAGCAACTATTCAAGAGTTTCATCTCCTCGCCATGGCGCTTGATCGGCTACGTGTGGTTGTTCTTGGCGGCCACCCACACCATCATCTATATGGGTGTTAACAAGGGGATCGAGCGAGTCTCGAAGGTTCTCATGCCCATTCTATTCCTCATCCTCGTGGTCATGGCTATCAAGTCGCTGGGGATGTCGAACAGCCGCGAGGGGTTGGAGTTTATGTTCAAACCCGACTTCTCGAAGATCACCCCTACGGTGGTGATTCAGGCACTTGGACAGGCCTTCTTCTCGCTTTCGATCGCCTCAGGGTGTCTGATAACCTACGCCTCGTACTTCAACCAAAAGACCAATCTGCGCACCACCGCCATACAGGTGACGATGCTCGATACGCTGGTGGCACTCTTGTCGGGTGTCATCATCTTCCCTGCCTGCTTCAGCGTGGGGGTTATGCCTAGCGTGGGCGAGGAGTTGGTCTTTGTCACACTACCAGGGATCTTCAACCAGATGTCGGGGGGGATCGTGTGGTCGTCGGCCTTCTTCCTACTGCTGGTCATTGCCGCCCTCACCTCGACCATTGCACAACACGAGGTGGCCACCTCCTACTTCATCGACGAGTGGCGTATGTCGCGCGCCAAGGCCTCATGCATCGCCACACTTATTGTGGGGGCGTTGGCCACTGCTGCCGCGCTATCACTTAGCGTATGGTCTGGATATAGGCTCTTCGACATGCGAATATTCGATATCTTCGATAAGTTCACCGCCAATATCCTACTGCCACTGGGCGGATTCTTCACCACTATCTACGTCGGTTGGAAGATGGATCGTACACTGTTACACGCGCAGCTCACCAATCGTGGCGAGCTACGCGAAACAATGATTCGCAGCGTCGTATTCCTACTGCGCTACATCTGTCCAATCATGATGTTCATCATCTTCCTCGACAGCATCGGTATAGTGTAGAGCGCTACTCGAAGAAGTAGCGTTTGGCGTTGTTATAACATATATCCTCGACCATCTGTGCAATGAACGGATATTCGCTCTGGGGCAACACCCCCGACTCAATATCGCCACCCAATATATTGCACAAGATACGACGGAAATATTCGTGACGCGTAAACGACAAGAAGCTGCGCGAATCGGTCAACATACCCACAAATCGACTCAACAGACCAAACGACGAGATCACCTCGATCTGCTTGCTCATGCCATCCCTCTGATCCAAGAACCACCATGCAGCACCATACTGCATCTTTGCCACCCCACCATTGCTATTGAAGTTATAGCACATGGCGGCCATCACCTCGCTATCCTTGGGGTTGAGATTGTAGAGAATCGTCTTTGTCAAAGCGCCGTGACTCTCCAACGAGTCGAAGTAGCGCCCCATAGCCTCGGCAATCGGTTTGTCGTCGATCGAGTCGCAACCCACATCGGCACCGATACTCTGGAACAATCGCGATGAGTTGTTGCGCAGAGGGCCTATATGGAACTGCTGAACCCACCCCGCTTCGCTATTCATAACCCCGAGGTGGTAGAGAATTGCCGATTTATAGACCGCACGTTGGTCTGCGCTGAGCGGCTGTGACAACCGCGCTGCCTTGAATATCGCCTCCACCGTGCAATCGTCGAATGGCTCGGCATAAAAGGTGTCGAGACCATGATCCGAAACCACACATCCATTGGTGATGAAGTGTTGTTGGCGACGCTTCAACGCACATAGCAACGATGCGAATGAGTTGATCTCCACACCTGCCACCTCGCCCAGAAGGTCTATATATTGGTTAAAATCTCCCTTCTCGATCGCCACCACACGGTCGGGTCGCCACGATGGCAACACCTTCAAACGGCTCTGCGATGCATTGGCCTGAGCGTGATACTCCAGTGAATCGATCGGATCGTCGGTCGTACAGACCACCTCGACCCCCATATTCAACAGGAGATCCATCGCTCCAAAACCGCCCTCAGCAATCTTGGCATTGCAACGATCATATATCTCGCGAGCCGTAGATGGGGTCAAGAGCCGATCCTCGTCGAAGTATCGCTTCAACTCCAGATGCGACCAGTGGTATATGGGGTTGCACATGGTATATGGCAGCGTCTCAGCCCACTTCTCGAACTTCTCGTAATCGTCGGCATCGCCCGTGACATACCGCTCAGCAACGCCATTGGCACGCATCAAACGCCACTTGTAGTGGTCGCCACCCAACCACATCTCGGTGATGGTTTTGGGTGCGTAATTCTCGGCTATCTGCTTTGCACTTAGGTGATTATGAAAATCAATGATAGGTGCAGCCTTTGCTCTATCCTCGTAGAGTCGCACAGCCGTAGGGCTTTGCAACATGAAATTATCTGTTATAAAACTCATCTGGTATCCCTCCTATTTTAAAATCAACATTCGCACAATTCCCAACTCCAAACCACGCAACTCCGCCAACCCCTTCATACGCCCAATAAGCGAGTAACCAGGGTAGGAGCTACGATCCAAATCGTCCAACATCTGGTGCCCATGGTCGGGGCGCATGGGGATCGAGACCCCCAAGTGGTTCTGCACCGTGACCAACTCCTTAACAATCGAGAACATATCGATCGAACCCTCTAGGTGGTTGGCCTCGTAGAAATTACCCTCGGCATCGCGCTGCGTCGAACGCAGGTGAACAAAGAATATGCGACCTGCCATACCAAATCGATTGGCCATCGCAGGCAGATCGTTGTCAGCTCTCACACTCAACGAACCTGTGCAGAAGCACAATCCATTGGAGACGTTGGGCACTGCTGTCATCAAAAGTTCGAAATCGTCGGCCGTACTCATAATGCGCGGCAGACCCATCAACTTATATGGTGGATCGTCGGGATGGATCGCCATCACAGCCCCCACCTCGTCGGCCACTGGGGTCACAGCACGAAGAAAGGCGATGAGGTTTTGACGCAATCGCTCCTCTGTAATATCACGATATTGAGCCAATCCAGCCTTGATCTCGTCGAGCGCCATCAGATCCTTCGCCCCTGGCAACCCCATCAAGATACTCTTGGTGAGCGTCGCTCGATCATCCTCACTCATCGCCTCGTAGGCTAACTTTGCCGCTGCGATCTCCTCGGCCGTATAATCTTGCTCCGCACCCTCGCGCTGCAAAATATAGAGGTCGAAGGCCACAAATTGTGCCCTAACGTAGCGCAACGCCTTCGAGCCATCGGGCAGCGTATACTCGATATTAGTGCGTGTCCAATCCAACACTGGCATAAAGTTGTAGGTGATCACTCGCACCCCACACGCCGCCAAATTGCGGATACTCTCTTTATAATTCTCAATATGCATGAGGTACTCCCCCGTAGCGGTCTTGACCTGCTCGCTCACAGGCAGACTCTCGACCACGCTCCACCTCAAACCTGCCCTCTCGATCTTGGATTGATGGTCGAGAATCTCCTCAACACTCCATACATCCCCAACTGGGATGTGATGCAAGGCCGAAACCACACCTGTAGCCCCTGCTTGACGTATACCGTTGAGCGTGACGACATCATTGTCGCCATACCATCTCATTGTCTGTTCAAAAAATTTCATTCTCCGACAATTAAAATTAAACGCCACTAAAGATACTAAAGCCACCATCGATCGGGATAATGGTGCCCGTGACAAACGATGCTGCATCGCTCATCAACCAATGAATCGCCCCATGCAACTCATCGGCTCGACCCATGCGGCCAAATGGTGTGTTGCGAACGATATCCTCGGCACGGGGGGTGTACGAACCGTCAGGGTTGGTCAAGAGTGTACGATTCTGCTCCGTCAAAAAAAAGCCTGGAGCGATGGCGTTGACTCGCACCCCCTCGCCAAACTTCTTGGCCATCTCGACACTCATCCATCGCGTGAAGTTATCGACAGCCGATTTGGCAGCCGAATACCCCACCACTCGCGTCACAACGCTCTGAGCAGTCATCGACGAGAAGTTCACAATCGACCCTCGACCACTCTTGGCAATCACCTCGCCCAACACTATAGATGGGATAATTGTACCCATAAGGTTGAGATCGACCACGGCACTCAT
The DNA here is from genome assembly GCA_047174185.1 of Rikenellaceae bacterium. Taxonomy (GTDB): domain Bacteria; phylum Bacteroidota; class Bacteroidia; order Bacteroidales; family Rikenellaceae; genus Alistipes. The sequence continues at coordinate 9,086 of JBCQUH010000054.1, forward strand.
ATCCTCCAATCCCAACCCAAAAATATCGGCATCGGGGGCAATCGTTGCACCAGGCATATTACCACCTGCGGCGTTAATCAACACATCTACAGATCCATACTTAGCCACGACACTATCGCGCACCGACTCCATATCACCACGGCTCGTAGCGTCGCCCAACACAAATATCGCCTCTCCACCATCGGCTACTATATCGGCCACAAAGGTCTCGCCCTTAGCGGCATTGCGCCCAATAACCACAACCTTAGCACCCTGCTCAGCCAGATACTTAGCCGCAGAACCGCCCAATACGCCATAACCTCCTGTTATGACCACTACCTTATCTTTAATATCGAATATATTCATAATCAAATCTATTTTTTCGTAATTAAACTATACCTTGGAACAAGACTCTTCATAATACTCCATCCGAGTAGATAGGCCACCGAACAGATGCAAAAGATGATGAAATAGCCAGCTGGCTTACCCTCGAAACCCAAGAATTGAAGGTTCGTCTCGCCTGCATAGACAAACAGATTACCTGCGCTCTTCTGCATCAACATCGAACTCACACCACCCGCCATACTACCAATACCCGTGATCGTGGCCACTGCCGACTTGGGGAACATATCGCCAATCGTAGAGTAGATATTTGCCGACCACGACTGATGTGCCGCACACCCAATACCTATTAATATAACAGGAAACCATGGTGACACCGTGCCCAATGGCTGCGCCAACAAAACGACCAGTGGGAAGAACGCAAAGATCAACATCGCCTTCATACGCGCGGCATAGGGGTTCAAGCCACTCTTTTCGATAATTATCGTCGGCAACTTACCGCCAAAGATCGAGAGCACCGTGGTGATTGCATAGAGCGTAAAGATCAACGCAACACCCAATCCATCTGAGGTCTTGATACCAAATTGAGTATCGAGATACGACGGTGTCCAGAATAGGAAGAACCACCAAACACCATCGGTCATAAATTTACCTGCTGCAAAGGCCCATGTTTGGCGATAACCAAACAACTCCCTTAGCGTAAACTTCGTATCATCAGCCAATGCGCCATCCTCCACAGCCTCATTTCGATCCTGCTCGATATACTCCAACTCCGCCTCGTTAACAAATCGACTCTCGCGAGGCTCTGAGTAGAAAAATACCCAAAAGCCCATCCACACAAAGCCCAACGCTCCAATCACAATAAAGGCCGCCTCCCAACCATTACCGACCCCGATGCTCTGGAAATACTTCGCAATCAACGGTATGGTGAGCGGTGCAACCAACGCCCCCACCGAGGCACCAGCATTGAATAAGCTCGTGGCAAATGCGCGATCCTTCTTGGGGAAATACTCCGCCGTCACCTTGATGGCAGCAGGGAAGTTTCCAGCCTCGCCCAGCGCCAATACACATCGAGCGACGATAAAACACCACGTACTAATAGTCGCCACACTCATCGCCACGCTTCCCGTAGCCGAGATCATACTAGCGGCCGACGACAACCCCAACACACTCTCGGTCACAACCCCGCACAAAGCATGCGCACAAGCACCAACCGACCACACACCAATCGCCCACAGATACCCCTTCTTGCTCCCCATCCAGTCGATAAAACGGCCTGCAAAGAGGATACTGATAGCATAGGCGATCGAGAATACCGCGGTTATGGTTCCATAATGTGATTCATCCCAATGAAATTCGGGTTTGATAAATTCATCCCACGTGAGGGATAGCACCTGTCGATCGAGATAATTGACAGTCGTAGCGGCAAAGAGCATCGCACAGATACTCCACCGCCACATGGTTGGTTTTTGTTTCATCTAAATTAGTTTTAGGTTTGGTTAGGAGTTGATGCCCTTGTGGTTACGACACCACCCCACACAAATTTACAAAAATTATATAGAAAAAAGAAAGCTGAATTCAACCTGCAAATGCAACTGAATTCATAGTTAATATTTGTTTAAATTTTTCATTTGGTGTGAGGTAGCCGAGCCTTTTACG
>JBCQUH010000054.1:11075-12833 GCA_047174185.1 Rikenellaceae bacterium
GAGAGTTTTTTCTCTCTTTCCTCTCTGAAAAAATATTTTATCCTATTCCCTGCAACATTCAAATTCCTCAGTTGCATTTACAAGTTGAATTCAAGAAATTTATTAATTTAAAGTTTTTTTTAATTCATGCCTACTACAATGTCCCACTTACTTATCATTTAGAAGTCTCATATACAAATATATTAACGGATGTAAGCATAGCGAATACACGGTACAAATATAGTAAATAAAATAAGAAACAATGCTATCATACCTTATTTTTTTTACATATTTCTTTGCATAATTGCAAAAACAGGCTATAAAACAGCTCTCACAGGCTTATTTCACTTGCAAAGTGAGTCCATTTTCTTTAAGATGCTGCTCTAGTGCTGCTTGCATAGTCTTGATAGTCTTGGCATAACGAGGCTCTTTGAGTTGGTTTTTAAGTTCAAGGGGATCGTCTACAATATTGGTAAACATACGAGGGAAGCCCTCTTTTTCGTATACAGTAAGTTTGTTTACACCATCGCTTATTTGGTAGGCATTGCTACTCTCTGTTACGATATATTTGCGTTGGGGTTTCTCTCCCTCGCCTGTTATGTATGGTTTCAAAGAGACTCCAGGTAGATACTCGGGAATGGGTATACCTGTAAGGTCATAGAGGGTCGGTAGTAGGTCGAACCCATTACATACAAATGTCTCGCCATCTTTTACACCGCTCTGTATACCAGGCCCCATAAAGATGAAGGGTATTTTCTGGTCGGCATCTACGAGGAGGCTTTTGGTTGAATAGCCGTGTGCACCTAGTAGTTCACCATGGTCGGAGGTAAAGACAACGATGGTATTTTCGAACTCGCCCGACTCTTTTAGGGCATCTATCACCTGTACTATTAGTTCGTCTACACTCTCTGTCAAGCGGTAGTACATCCAGCGGAATAGGTCGCGCTCCTCTTCTGTCCAGTCTTGAAACACTTTACCCGAACCCTTTAGGTTAGTAGGGTCTGGCATATCGGGGTCATTGGGGTCTGTTATGATAAAATCTTGATTAGGACGTTGGGGAGGTAGCTGTTTTCGATACTCCTCGGGGGTTAAGCTCTTTTGTAACTCTAGGTACTTGGCTGTAGCTTCGATGGCAGTTGCTTTCAAGTTATCGGGGTAGCGTGGGTCTAGCCCTGCACTGTAACAGATATCGTGGGGGTTCATCAACGAGACAAAGAGCAAGAAAGGCTTCTCTCCCTCTACATCCTCTTTTCTAGATTGTAGGTATTTTACCGCTTCGTCACACCCTTTCTGGTAGGGGTCTTGTGTCTTTACATCGAATCCATACCTCTTAGAGCCTCCATATAGGTGTGTCTTGCCCGAATAGACAGCCTCGTAACCTGCATTGGTAAAGGCGTGTGCCATAGAGTTGGAAGCTAATTTTTGCAATGCACCCTGCTTAAGTGTCTTGTCGGTACTCTTTACATTTGTCTTTGTACCTACTGTAGAGGCTGGCATACCTGTAACCAATGAAAAGCGAGAGGGCATAGATACAGGGTTAGAGCAATAGGCGTGTGTGAAGCTGTAGCCATTCTCGGCTATAAAGTCCATACCTGGGGTAGATAGATATTGGTTGCCCATGCAGCTCATCATGTCGAAGTTTTGTTGGTCTGTCATGATAAAGAGCACATTGGGTTGCTTCTCTTCGGCTTTGGCAAAGAGGCTCGTACCAATAGCAGCTGTTGCTATAAATAGTTTTGTTGGGTTGTACATCGTATGTTGTTTTATTTTAGTCAAACG
>JBCQUH010000055.1:0-12672 GCA_047174185.1 Rikenellaceae bacterium
CTATCCTGACCTAACGCCACCTACCCAAAATCTCAAAACCAACTCTTTTTCAACTATGTTGCCCCAAATTTCCTACTCTTACATTTTTTTTGTATCTTTGTTGAGATAATTAAAATGTTTTTTAGGGATGACTTTGGAGATTGCACAAACTTTTGGCCGAGCATTGATGGTGGGTGTCATATCGTCGATCACCGTAGGGCCAGTGGCTGTGCTCTGCATCCAACGTACGTTGAGCAAATCGCGTCGTTCGGGGGTGGTGTCGGGCTTGGGTGTGGCTTGTGCCGATACGCTGATGGCGTTGGTGGCCTACTTTTTCTACTCTATGTTACAGGGGCAGATCGAACTCTACGACACGCTACTGCGCGTGGTGGGCGGAATATTGGTTGTGGGCGTTGGTGTCTACGTCTTTACACAAAACCCTGTGACTCAGATCCGTCGCAATCGCAATGGTGCCGAGACGCTGTGGAACGACTTCGCCTCGATATTTGCCCTAACGATCGCCAATTTCATCATGATTATCCCCTACATCTTGGCCTTCTTTGCGGTGTTCAAGATCGCCTCTTCGCCCGACGATGGTACGCATGTGGCAGGGGTGGTCAAGGGGCTGGCCGTGGGTGTAGGTTTCTTCGTGGGTAGCTTCTCGTGGTGGACGATGTTGGCCTATGTCATCAACCTATTTAGGGCTAAGTTTCGACCTCGCCACACCCTCACGCTCAACCATGTTGCAGGGGCGTTGATCTGTTCGTTGGGGGTGTATACGGTTTTGGCGACATTTGTGACGGAGTATTTGAAGTTTAATGCATAGGATTTATGGGCAGTAGAGGAGTTGTAATAGCCGTTGATGGCTACTCGTCGTGTGGAAAGAGCACCTTTGCTAAGGCGATTGCCGCACGGTTGGGATACGTCTTTATCGACACTGGGGCGATGTATCGGGCAATTACGTTGGAGGCGATCCGCCGTCGAGCGATGGTTGTGGGTGGCGATATGGATCGTGAGGCGATTGCGCAGATCGCGCGCAGTGTAGAGTTAGACTTTCGCTTCAATGAGGCGAAGGGGCTGAGCGATATATATATCGACGGAGAGTGTGTGGCCGACGAGATCCGCTCCACCGAGGTGAACGACAATGTAAGCCGCGTGAGCGCCATCGAGGAGGTGCGTACTCAATTGGTAGCCATGCAGCAGGCGATGGGGCGCAGTGGAGGTGTGGTGATGGATGGGCGCGATATCGGCACGGTGGTCTTTCCCGAGGCGCAGATCAAGTTGTTTATGACGGCCGATCCGCTGATCCGCGCCAAGCGTCGCTACGACGAGCTTACGGCCAAGGGCGAGAGGGTGACATTGGAGTCGATCGTAGAGAGTATCGACAACCGCGATAGGGCGGATTTGACACGCGAAATATCGCCCCTGCGACGTGCTGACGATGCTATAGTGTTGGATAATAGCTCGATGAACGTCGACGAACAGATGGCGTGGTTTATGGAGTTGTATGAGTCGAAAATTAAGTAGCGATGATAGTAGAGATTGATCCAAAATCGGGCTTCTGCTTCGGAGTGGTGCGTGCCATATCGGAGGCCGAGAGGGCGTTGGCCACCTCGGGTGAGGCGGTCTATTCGTTGGGCGATATAGTCCACAACCGTATTGAGGTGCAGCGTCTGGAGCAGTTGGGTCTGCACGCTATATCGCACGAACAGATGTCGTTGGCGGCCAACAAACGGCTATTGATCCGCGCCCATGGCGAGCCACCGACGACCTACCAGCGAGCTGCGCAGTTGGGGAGCACGGTGATCGATGCCACCTGTCCAGTGGTTGCGAAGTTGCAGCAGCGCGTGAAGATGGCGCACGATCGTATGCGACAAGTGGGCGGAAGTGTGGTGCTGTTGGGCAAGCGTGGCCATGCCGAGGTGGTGGGGCTTACGGGGCAGGCAGATGACGAGGTTCAAGTGGTTGAGAATGAGGCAGATTTGGATCAGGTTGATTTCGCAAAGCCGATCTACTTTTTGTCGCAGACCACCCAAAGCATATCTCTATTTGAGAGGTTGGCGCAGCTGTTGCGTGAGCGGGCGGCCGACGAGTCGCAGGTGGAGGTGTGCGATACGATCTGTCGCCAAGTGTCGTCGCGCGAGGGGCATCTGAGGGAGTTTGTGCGGCAGTTCGACGTGATACTCTTTGTGTGTGGTCGCAAATCGAGTAACGGCCGTGTATTGTATGAGTTGTGTTGCGAGGAGAGTGCCAACTGCTACAATATCGAGAGCGAGGAGGAGTTGCGCAGAGAGTGGTTCGAGGGGCGAGCATCGGTGGGCATTTGCGGCGCAACGTCGACCCCAGCATGGTTGATGGAGAGGGTGGCCGAGGCTGTCGAAAACCTAGAATTAGGTTGAGGTAAAGTGTGATTAATAATTTAAAAACAGATAGTTATGATTCGTTATTTTCAACGTTCGTTAAAGTATTTCATCTCGTTGTGTGTGCTCTATTTCGTGATGCTCTACATCATGTCGTTCACCTCGATGTTGGCGCTCTCGCCAGGCGAGACACTCACGACGATGTTGTGTTCGGTGCGCGGAGTTCGCATGGCGGTGGCGATGGTTATATTGGCGGTGGCCTACCCATTTTTTGGCTTTATGAAGCGTAATATCAAGGGTGATCTGGTGGTCAACCGCGATGTTATAGCCGCTACGATGCTCACCCAAGGATTTGCACTGCGCGAGGAGCGCGAGGCGAAGTTGATATTTGGTGCAGACAATTTTTTCAAACGCCTCACGTTACTCTTTGAAGATCATATCGTGATGACGCAGTTGGCCGACGGACAGATCGAGATCTCGGGCAATCGCAAGAGTGTTGCGTATGTGATATTTCGCCTCGAATATGCGATCGGCAAGGCGAACGACACCACCTCAACCAATGGTTCAGATGAAGAGAATTAAAACATTGATACATAAGGTGCTTATTGTGGCACTATCGTTAATCTCTGCGACGGTGATTGGTGCCCAGCGTAGCGATTTCGAGCTGGTGCGCGACACCGAGATATTGATCAACATGATGCGTTCGTTGCAGCAATACTACGTCGATTCACTCTCGTCGGATGAGCTGTTGCGCTTGGCCTCTTATGGTATCTCAAACTCGTTGGATCCCTACACCACCTATATCAATGAGGAGGAGATGAAGGATTTCGAGGTGATGACCACGGGTAAATATGGCGGAATAGGTGCGATAATCGCCCAAGGCAAGGAGTATGTGACGATTGCTGAGCCATATAAAGGCTCGCCAGCCGATAAATCGGGTTTGAAAATTGGCGATCGGATTGTGGAAATCGAGGGCGAAGATGCCAAGGGAATGACCACTGAGCAGATGAGTAGCAGGTTGAAGGGTACGCCTGGCAGCCGTGTTAAGATTGTGGTTAGCAGCGTAATAGACTCGTCACTGCGCAAGGTGACGATCAAACGCGAGCGTATCTCAATCCCTGCCATCTCCTACTACGGGATGTTGAATGATTCGGTGGCCTATCTCAACCATGCGGACTTTACGGATGGGTGTTACGACCAGATACGTGCGGCTTTGGATGATCTTAAGTCGCAGGGGATGAAGTCGTTGGTGTTGGACTATCGCTCCAATGGCGGTGGTATCATGCAGGAGGCGATCAAGGTGTTGTCGTTGTTTGTACCCAAGGGTAGCGAGGTGCTCACGATCAAGGAGCGCAGCGACTCGACAGTATATCGCACATCGAACGAACCTCCCTATGCCGATCTGCCGATGGTGGTGTTGATCAATGGCAGTTCGGCCTCGGCCACTGAAATTGTGGCTGGAGCGTTGCAAGATATGGATCGCGCGGTGTTGGTGGGGCAGCGCAGCTTTGGTAAAGGGCTGGTGCAGAGCACAGTGCCTGTGGGATATAACGCCTATGTGAAGATCACTACGGCACGTTACTATATCCCCTCGGGGCGCTGTATTCAGGCGATCGACTACTCCAGCCACTCGTCGGATGAGCCACGTGCGAAGATGGCCGACTCGCTGCAACAGGAGTTTCGCACTCGTGCAGGGCGTGTAGTCAAGGATGGCGGAGGCATTATGCCCGATGTCGAGATGGAGGGGCGATACGTGAGCCGCTTCGCCATGCGCCTCTACTCCATGGGGTTGATCACCAAGTGGGGCGAAGAGTACTATCGTAGACACTACAAAGAGGAGATAGATTTTGACAACTTCGCAATCACGCAGGCCGATTACAACGACTTTGTGACACTGGCACTGGCGAACGATGTGCGGTATGAGTCGCAGAGCAGTCTGCGTCTGAAGGCTCTGGAGGAGGCGGCCGAGGAGGATCGCAACGAAGAGCTTATCGCAGAGTTGGCAAGAGTTCGAGAGTTGATGCACGACGACACGCAGAGCCATCTGGAGCGCTATAGAGCCGAGATCGAGGAGCTGTTGAACCAAGACGTGGTGTTGCGCAGAGGCTACTCCGATGGGGTGATCCGACACACACTACCCACAGATCCCGAGGTGCAGTGCGCGGTGGAGATTCTGGGCGATGTCGCAAGGCAAAAGGAGATTTTAGAGGGAGAGGTTTCGGCTGACAAATAGATAAAATTTAGGGAGTTGAAGATCGACGTTGGGAAATATTTGTGGCGCGTGAATATGACGTTCAATCGCTATCGCAATCGAGCATTTGTCGTTTGCGGTGCGATATTCGTCGTGTTGTATTTTTCGGTGGTCAATACATTGGAGCGCAGTCTGCGAGCCAAGGAGACGCACGACGTGGCGCTGTGGGTGGCCGATATGGAGGCGATCAGCAACGAGACGGCTATGGGCAATGCCGCCATCCCATTCTTCAAACTCAAGCGACACCATAGCATCCCCTTTGTGTTGGTCGACGAGCGCATGAATGTGGTGGAGTCGAATTTGGTGGATGACAATGTGGTCAACCATCCCGATCGGTTGATCCGCTATATCAGGTCGTTTTCGCACGTCAATCCCCCCATTCATTTTCAATATATATGGAGCGATGTGGGTTATACGCTCTATTATGGCAATTCACAGCTGTTGGATTCGCTGCGATTGGTGCCCTATATGCAGTATGTGGTGGCGTTTGTGATGTTGTTGATGGCCTATATCGCTATTCGCAATGCGCGTCAAAAGGAGCAGAATCAGGTGTGGGTCGGTCTGGCCAAGGAGACGGCACACCAGTTGGGCACCCCCATATCGTCGCTGATCGGATGGGTGGAGTATCTGCGTGAACAGGGTGTCGAGGAGGATGCCGTGGCGGAGATGTCGCGCGATTTGACGCAGCTAACCAAGGTTACCGATCGATTCTCGAAGATCGGGTCGGATACCCAACTCAACAACGCCAATGTCAACGAGGTGGTCGAGCGAGTGGTGCACTACTTCGAGGGGCGAGTGCCACGTAGCGTGACCATCGAGCACGATGGCTTTGCGCGTTCACCGTTGTATGCCAATATAAATACAGTATTGATCGAGTGGGTGATCGAGAATCTGATCAAGAACTCGATCGACGCGCTACAGGGGGCTGGTGTTATTGGGGTCAAGATGGACTCTACGGAGAATGATGTGATAATCGATGTGTCGGATAGCGGCAAGGGTATCCCCAAGAGCAGTTGGCACAAGGTATTCGAAGCGGGGTATACCACCAAGGTGCGCGGTTGGGGTCTGGGACTCTCGCTGTCGCGACGCATTGTGGAGGATTACCACGATGGGCGAATTTCGGTGGCACAGTCGACTGTGGGTGTAGGGACGACGATCCGCGTGGTGCTTAAACGCGTCTACGAATTATGATCGAGGGAGTTATGATCGAGGTGGCGGACTCTTTGGCGGTGGCGGATTCATTGGCGGCGGACTCATTAGCCGCAGCGGCCGCGAGGCGATTGGCCGACTCGTTGGCGGTGGTGGAGCAGCAACGTGTGGCGGACTCGCTGCGATTGGCTAGCGAGAGGGGCATCTTTGGCGAGAGGTCGCAGTTGGTCGAGAGTGTAGTTGTACCTAGTTCCGAGCAGCCGAGCCATGAGCATCTAAATGTTGAGCAGCCGATTGAGGGCGGCCGAGGATATGAGTTTCTATTCTTAATAGTGTTTGCCATCTATCTGTTGTGGATCAAGAATCGTGTGGCCTATCGCCAACGCCACGCGGTGGATAGCACCTATAGCGAGGTGAAGTCGATGGAGGCGGATGTGCAACATCTCTTCGTGGGCGACAATGTGTTGTCGTATCTGTTGGTGGTCGCCTCGTTTGTGTTGGGTAGCGGAGTGTTGTTGGGGCGGCTGGATGATTGGGGGTGGTTGTGGCGTGTGGCTGTTGGGTGGCATTTGGTTGTTGCGATCCAGATTTTGGTGCTGCGACTATCGAGTTTTCTCTCCTACAATGAGTCTCTGTTCGAGGGGGTGATGAGGATGAAAATAGTTTTTTTTACAAAAATAATGGTGTGGTCACTGCCGTTGACCCTAGTTTTAGTGATGGGTGGAGGTGGATCTGCGCCTCGGTATGTAGCTGCAGTACAGGCGATTGTCGTTTTGTGTGGTTACATTTTTACCTCTAGTAGGTTCTTTAGATCGAAAAAAATTTCAATTTTAAACTGGATTTTGTACCTTTGTGCCGTGGAATTGCTGCCTATAGCCCTGCTGTGGACAGTTGTGATGAGAAGTTTATTGTAATTGTAAATTAATACCCTTTAGTTTTAGTGTCGGCAAATATTAAGAAGATACTGGTATCTCAACCAGAACCTGCGATCAAGGAGAAATCACCATTTTACGAACTTTCAACAAGACTCAATCTAGAGATCGATTACCATCCTCTTATCAAAGTGGAGGGGGTGTTGGCAAAGGAGTTTCGTGCTCAGCGATTGGAGATCCTCGACCATACAGCGATAATATTTACCTCGAGAACAACAATCGATAGCTTCTTTAGTATATGCGAGAATTCGCGTATCACCGTGCCCGAGACGATGAAATATATCTGTCAGACCGAGGCGGTGGCCTTGTATCTTCAGAAGTATATTGTATATCGCAAGCGCAAGATATCGTTTGGCGATGGCACATTTACCAAGCTCATTGAGTTGATCGTGAAGAATCGCGGTGAGAAGTTTATGTTGACCCTTACGGAGCCTCACAAGCCTGAGTTGCCCGAGGCGTTGGAGAAGTTGGGACTCAACTTCTCGGAGGCGATATTGGCTCGCACGATCTCGAGCGACGTTAGTGGAGTCGATATGGGCAGGTATGATTTGGTGTCGTTGTACTCGCCATCGGATGTCAAGGCTTTGATGGAGAACTACAAGCCCGATCAGCTGCCGATGGTAGCGGTCTTTGGACGTGGCACGTTGGCTGCGGCGATCAACGCTGGACTGTCGGTCAAGGCGATGGCTCCTACGCCCGAGGCTCCGTCGATGGTTAAGGCTGTGGAGCTGTTGGCTCAGCATCTCAAGGCGGGAGACGAGGTGGCCGATGTTGTGTTGCCCGACGACTCGTCGCAGGAGGAGTTCCTCAAGTCGCAGCAGAATAAGTTGGCCAAGCGCAAGCGTACGACGCGCGCAGCTGATGCATCAAGCAAGTAGATCAAATCAAGAGAAATATAGTAGGATATTATGTCGACCAAGCTCAACTCTCTCGCGCACGAAGAGCGACTTCGTGGTCGTAGTCGCGTGTCGCAACTCTTCAACGAGGGGCACAGTGGCTTTGTCTACCCTCTGCGCTATGTGTGGATCGATGACGAGGGCAATGCGGAGGGCGAGAGTAAGTTGGCAAGTGTGTTGTTCAATGTACCCAAGCGATTTCACCGTCGCGCCAACAAGAGACACCTGCTGCGACGACGTGTCAAAGAGGCCTATCGCCTCGAGAAGAGTGCGTTGGTGGTCGAGGGTCGCCCAAGGCTCAACGTGGCTCTTATCTACTCGACCAAGGAGGAGTTGCCATATAGCAACATCCTGCGAAGTGTCAAAAAGATCTTAAATCAAATCAACGATGAACGCTCCGCACTCACCTCGTCACACGAGTAGTAACGGTGTGTGGAGTGCGCTGCGACATGTGGCGATCATGCCATTCGAGTTGCTGATACTCATCTATCGCAAGGCGATATCGCCACTGCTGCCCCCGATGTGTCGCTATACTCCGACCTGTTCGCAGTATGCCCTTGAGGCGTTGCGTAAGCATGGGTTGCTAAAGGGGCTGTGGCTCACTGTGAAGCGGTTGCTGCGCTGTCACCCTTGGGGTGGCCATGGGCATGATCCTGTACCTTAGGTTTCTTCAGGAATTCTCAGCAAGCCCTACCTACGCCTCCGCCAACCGATAACCGTAACAACCACAATAAGAGCCGTAGGGATCAACACCGCCATAGGGGCTATGCCACTGACATTGCCATAGGAGTGCATACCCGTAAGGTAGTAGTTAACCCCAAAGAAGGTCATCAAAACAGTGTAGAAGGCGTAGATCGACATCGCATTGAAGGCGAATGGTGAGCGTAGTCGTGGCATAAAGCGCGCATGGATTACAAAGGCATATACAACCATCGTGATCAAAGCCCAACTCTCCTTCGGATCCCAACCCCAATAGCGTCCCCACGACTCATTAGCCCATATAGCGCCAAGGAATATTCCGATGGTCAAGAGTATTAATCCGAGGGTGATGGCCATCTCGTTGATGATCGTAAGCTCCTCGATGCGAGGCCGCAACCTCTCGCCGCCACCAAGTGCGTAGATTATCATCACCGACAATCCCAACAGTGCCGCCACGCCAAAGAATCCATAACTTGCGGTGATCGATGCCACATGAAACATCAACCAATATGACTTCAAGACTGGCACCAATGGGGTGATCTGCGGATCCATAACACTGAGGTGCGAGATCATCACCACCGCCCCAGCCATGATGGCCGAGATGGCAAGCGATACGCGCGAACGACGCATGAAGAGGATGCCCAACAACATGGCCGACCAACCAACGTAGACCATCGACTCATAGGAGTTTGTCCACGGTGCACGCCCCGAGATATACCATCGCAGAGCGATACCCAGAGTGTGAGCCGCAAAGGCTGCGATCAACAACGCACTAAGCACCATGATAACACGTCGCACGGTGCGGCTCTCCGCGCCACCGCGCAGGAGCACTGTGAGCAGCAGTATCAACGACACAGCGCCCAGTGCCAAGTATGACAATCCAGCGCGTTTAAAGACGTTGGAACGGTTGTACAATATCTCGTACTTTATCTTTTTGGGTGAGATCAAGTGGTCGGCATCGGCCATAGCGCGCTGATATGTATCGAGCATGCGGATCGCCTCGCGAGCCGACGGAGCGTTGCCCATCACCGCCTCGGAGATAAACCATGGTAACACCTGCGAGGCAAACATCGAGTCGCGACTATCGCCCAACACCGACAGATCGTCGCCCATCGAGACCCAATGACCATTGGCATCGCCCTTGATGGGGAAGAGCGGCAGCATGGTGGAGTGGAATAGCGAGTTGAGGATATTGGCCTTCTCGTCGAGTTTGAGCACCTCTTTATCATAGGCGTTGCGGTCGGTGGCGTTGAGGGCGTATACGCGATCTACCTCGGTTGCGAGTTTGTAGTTACCACGCATATCAAACAGATCAACATAGGCGATATATTCATCATCGCCACCCCCCACGCGTCGCACCAACTCCTCGTTGCCCACCTCGATGATCGACACCTCGCCCCACGACGGAGCGTCGGCTACGATGGCCAGCAGGAACTGCTCGGGGGTTAGACCCATGAATGTTGACGACCCTGTAATCTTGCGCACGATCTTCTGAGCATAGGTGTGCAGCGGCTCCATGCGGCCATTGGGGTTTTGGACAAGCAGGTGCGAGAATTCGCGCGCCAACTCCTCATCCACCACGCTCGCACGTGCATAGGAGGGCATCGTAGGCTCAGCCGCCTGCAAAAGCGCAGGGCAGAGCGCCAACGCCATCACCAACGAGATCTTCGACAGACGACGACGCAACGCAGAGAATCGTGACTGCGGATGCATGATCGACCATACCAAACCGATGGCCAACAACAGATAACCAAGATATGTGATCACCGTACCCAACATATCGTGGTTGATGGTGAGCACCGTCCCCAATTCGTCGGGGTCGTAGGATGTCTGGTAGATGCGGTAGGCACCCACGTAAGCGATGTTGTTCATATAAATATTGTATGGGCGCGTCTGGCCGTGTGAATCCTTGATCACAACATCGCTGCTATACGACGATGGCGACGACGATCCAGGGTAGCGAGTCAACACAAAGTCGCGTAACGTGACGGTGAATGGCAGCTCCTCGACGCGGCTGCCATAGCTCAAATGCAACTGCGTACCACCCGCCAAAGGCACTATCACGGGGTTGTCGAAGCGATACTTGCCCCCCGTGATCGTCACGCTCTTTGGGGTGCTTGTGCCGCTTTGCACCTGCGTGAAGATCTTTTGTGACGAGTTGTCGGAGGCAAATCCTGTAGATCTGACCTCTATACCCTCCTGCTCGAAACGTATCTTGAATGGGCGTTGGGTGAGCTTACCAAATCGCACCCTCTGCTCTTTGGTCACCCTCTCGCCTCCATCTTTGACCAACGTTGCAGTGACATAGCTCTCGCTCGAGAGCATCTGGTGGGAGCAGCCCCCCTCGCGCACCAGCATAACGCCCTCGCTACTAAACAGATGGGTGGTGATGGCTCCAACGAGTATTACCACCATACCGTAGTGCAGCATCAACGCCCCAAACTTACGCTGCCTCCACAACGATTGGCGATTGGCCACCAACACGAAGTTGGCCACCATGGCCATTTGCAACACGATGAACCACCACGAGTTGTAGATCAACACACGTGCCGAGGTGGTGTCGCCATAGCTCTCGACAAAGGTGGCGATGGCAATGGCCACCACATATATAAATATCATTGCGCTCATCATGCGATATGAGCCTAGGGTTTCGAATAGTCGCTTCATAATATATCAAATAAAATAGAATCGCAAGATATGACAAATTTGTGAGATTTCAATATACAATTATGCCATCCAATGGCTTATTTCGCAAAAAAGATACTATCTTTGTTGTTGCACAATATATTTAATTGCTATTAACCAAAAACTGATATATGAAAAGAGAACTAATTTTATCTAGCGCCCTCCTCTCGACAGCTGTCGTGGGTGGTGTTCAGGCGCAGAGTGCATCGAAACCCGATGTGTTGTTTCTGTTTATCGACGATATGACATACGATGGGTTGAATGTGTTGGGTAACGACGAGATCATCTCGCCCAATTTGGATCGTTTGATCGGTCGCGGAGTGAGCTTCACCAACAACTACCAGCAAGGTGGATGGGGTGGCGCAATCAGTATCGCAAGCCGCTCGCAGCTTATGACAGGTCTCCAGCTGTGGAACACCTCGGCCGCCTCGGCAAAGGATAAGTATCAGGGTCTGATGTCGGATCGTGTTTTGTGGCCTCAGGTGATGCACGATGCAGGGTACAATACATTTTTCACGGGAAAGTGGCACATGGCGGATGTACACCCCGATTCGATATACGACAAGACGGAGGTGGCGCGTATCGGTGGTATGCCTCAGTATCGCAAGGGTGCAGGGTATAACCGTCCACAATCCGAGGAGGATAATACATGGTTGTCGTGGGATCCCGAGGAGTTGGGTTATTGGGTCGGTGGCAAGCACTGGAGCGAGGTGCAGGCCGATGTGACCATTGACCATATAAATAGAAGTAAGGATAGCCGAGAGCCACTCTTTATCACCTGTTCATTCAATGCGGTGCATGATCCTCGTCAAGCACCAAAGGAGTACTTCGATATGTATGAGACCGATAAGATAGCTCTGCCCGAGTCGTTCCAAGAGATCCACCCTTTGTGTGAGCAGATGGGTTCGGGAAAGAATCTGCGCGACGAGAAGTTGGCTCCATTCCCACGCACCGAGTACTCGGTGAAGCGTCACCGTCACGAATACTATGCGTTGATCACACATCTCGACGCTCAGATTGGTCGTATTATCGAGGCGCTCGAGGCGAGTGGCCGCGCCGACAATACGTTGATTGTGATTGCAGCCGACAATGGATTGGCAGTTGGGCAGCACGGTCTGTTGGGTAAGCAGAGTATGTATGACCACAGTATGAAGGTGCCGTTGATCTTCGTAGGTTGCGGATTGCCCGAGGGCGAGGAGCGCACGCAGTTGGCCTATATGCAGGATCTTGTGCCTACGATCTACGAGATTGCAGGTATCGAGCAGCCCGCGACAATGCAGTTTCATTCTCAGCTATCGCAGCTCAAAAGTCGCAAGGCGAAGCCGAATTACGAGAGTGTATATGGATCGTATATGTCGGCACAGCGAATGGTGCGCAATGAGCGTTACAAGCTATTCATGATCCCCAAGGCGCAGAGCTACTACCTATTCGATGTGGTCAAAGATCCATTGGAGATGAACGATTTGTCGGGTGACAAGAGGTATGCGAAGGTGATCAAAGAGCTTGCGCAGCAGTACCTTGATGTTGCTGCCGAGGCTGGTGATAAATTTGACATCAAGAAGAGTTTTCCTGAGCTATTTGAGTAGCAGGGAGAGTGAGTGAAAATATAGATGGGTGGTTTTCGTCCGTCATTGCGGACTTAATCTATTGCTGTCCGATAAAACCTTTCAAATAAAAAAATCAAGGGTTGGTTTCCAAAATTTGGAAAACCAACCCTTTTT